>DATJYW010000298.1:0-8747 GCA_035499435.1 Candidatus Acidiferrales bacterium
CTGCCCACCTGCCGCCGAATCAATCCCCACCACCGTCCACGGCAGCGGATGGTAGTCGGAAGTCTCGTTCTGCTGGCAAATGAACACCGTCCCATCCGGATGCACCGCCAGATAACCCGTGAGGGTCGCAGTCGAATCGAGGGTGTAGATGACCCGCTTCAGCCCGGTCAGTCCATCCACCTTCGTGATCTGATCCGTTCCGTTCACGCTCTCCCACAAGACCAACCCGCCCTGAAAGTCCGCCAGGCTCACGTTCGCATTGCTAACATCCGCCGTCCACGCCGTCAGCCCATCCGCCGTAATCGCCGCCACTGTCCCATCCGCCTGGAACGCGAACATGTCCGCCACCCCGCTCGCGCTCGGCACCGCCGGCACAATCGAGCTCACCCCGCTCCCGTTCCCCGGGTTCGACCACAACACCGTCCCCGCCGGCAGCGCGTCCGGCCAGACTGTCACGTCGGCCGAGGCCCCGCCCGCCGTGATCGTCACGTGTCCGGGGGCGAGCGCGGTCAGGACCGGCGGATCGTCGGTCGAAAGGCTCACGATCGTGGGATCGCTAGGTCCAGGCCAGGCCGCCGACCGGATGGCTCGAACCGTCCAGCGCCTGAAGCGTGCGGGTATCGCCTACGACCATGTTCAAAATGTTGGGCGCCATGGTCGTCGCGCCGCTCGATCCGGTCACTGTGAAGGTGACTGCGTTGCTCAGGATGCCGGTCTGCTGGACTTGCGCAATCCCGCTGATCGCGCTCTCGGCAACAGTCGCCACGATCTGGGTGTCGCTCCACGTCACTACCACGCCTGCCGTGCTGCCGAGTTGGACGCTGCCCGTGCCTTGCACCGCCCCAAAATTAGACCCCGCGACGGTCACCACGGTTCCCGGTGGGCCGCTGGTCGGAAAGACATAGTCGATGGTGACGGTGTTGACCGTAAAGGGCTGCGAGTTCGACCAGACGCCGCTTTGCAGTACCTTGACGGTTCCGGTCCGCGAAGTGGGTGCGATCGTCGCCACGATCTGGGTGTCGCTCCAACTTACCACTGTGCCATAGGTGCTTCCCAGCCAGACTTGGCCTATGCCCTGCTGCGATCCGAAGCCGGTGCCGGTGATGGTGACATTGGCGCCCGGTGCGCCGCTCGTGGGCGAGACGCTCGTGAGCACGGGCGGATTGGTCACGGTGAACGGCGCTCCGGAGCTGGAAACGCCATTGACCGTGACGACGACGTTGCCCGTCAAGGCGCCTGTGGGGACGAGGACGGTGAGGCTGGTGTCGCTCCAATATGGGATGGTGGTCGCGTTGACGCCGCCGAAGGAGACTGTGCTGGAGCCTTGGGCCGCGCCGAAGTTGCTGCCGCTGATGGTGATTGCGGTGCCGGCGGGACCCGAAGTGGGCCATGTGTTGGTGATCGTGGGTGAGGGTGGCGCGGTCACGTAGAAGTACTGTCTGTTGCTCGCAACGCCCGCGTTCGTCACTACCACCGTAGCGTAGTTGTTGATCGAGAGTCCGCTGGGAACGACAGTCTTGATGGTGGTGTCACTCCAAAGGTACACGGCGGCGGCAGAACCGTTGAAAGTCACTGTGCTGCTCCCCTGAGTTGTTCCGAAATTGACGCCGGCGATGGTTACCGCCGTGCCAACTGGACCCGAACTTGGAGACAGTTCCCACGTGGCGGCGCCCCCTACGGAGAAGAGCGCGCCGGGGCCGCAATAGCCAACGCCGCTGGCGGTGGTGACGGCCGGGCACGCAACTCCCACCAGGCTTGCCAAGGGCGCATTGGCGGCGATCGTGAAAGTAGCCGTGATCTGTGTTGTGCTCACCACACTGATGTTGGTCACGGTTACGCCCTCATAAAAATCCGCGGCCACGTCAAGAAGGTAGGCGCCCGTAACCGAGACAAAGTTCATCCCGGACATGGTGACCGGCACGCTGGTGCCTGGCATACCGAGTGTCGGACTGATCGCGCTGACAACCGGCGGCGGGAGGGTCGTGAAATTTACGGGACCGCTCGCACCCCCACCGGTAGCGACTGTAATGTTCGCCGTCCCCAGTGTGGCAGATGGGGCGATGGCAAAGCTGGCGTTGATCTGAGCGGAGCTGACGACGGCCACGTTGCTCACCGTGACCGCGCTGTTCGAGGAACTCACCGTGGCATCCGACGTAAAGTTGGCTCCGGCAAGGGTCACGGAGACCGAGGTGCCCGGTATGCCCGAGGCCGGTGATATCGATGTCAGGATGGGAACAGGCTGTTGGGCGGCGATCCAGAGCGGCGCAAGAATAACAATGAGGGTGTTCAGCGGCAGAATTCTTCGCATCGCGAGAAATTTCCTTTTCCTAAGTCTCGATTTGCCTTACGTGGAAATTGCAGCGGCCTGTGGCTGATCCGCTCATCTCGGCCTAGGCAGGCTCTAACTTGACTGAACCAGAAACAAATCTATACGAGTCTTAGTTCATAGTCAATTATTAAAATATATTAGGATATTAATAACTTTTTAATTAGTACGATGTAAATCCCGATGGTCCGTGTCGCCGAAAATAGCGCTTTCGGGCACTGGAGGTTCCCACAGCTCGGCCCCTGGCTGAAGCCGGGCGCCTGATGCCTCATGCCCTGCAGGCTTGAAAGGCTCGCTTTCTCACCTCGATCAGTACCTCGCGAATACGGCCTGGGGTGGGAAGTGGGCACGGACCCGTTGGGCGAGTTGGCCGGCCACACCAAGGGCGCGTACAGGCACGGCGGCGCGTTCGGCACGCAGGGCTGGATCGATCCTGCCAACGGCCTGATCCCGATTCTGCTGATCCAGCACGCGGATTCCGGCACCGACAGCCCGCGCAACGTGTTCCTCACCATGGCTGAGGCAAGCGTCGAGCAGTAGGGCCGGGCGGCTCTTACTCGTGGATGAGAAGGGGAGTTGCTGCCGTCCCCTCAATGTTGTCGAGGCAGTCGACGAGCCTCACCCTGTCCGGCATCTGAGACTTGATTGAGTCTGACGTCGGCAACTGCCGGGTTGCTTGTATCAAGACCAACCGCGACGCTGGAGGCCCCCGAAGGTGTTCGCCTTTCTTGGGTGAATAATCTTGGTGAAAGCTATCCTGAAGAAATGGCCGGCTCGCGCAAAGCCTTCTGGGATGCCATGGTCCGCTTCGACCGGCGGAAACTGGCACCGGTGATGGCGGCGCGGAATGCGGTCGGGATGGCGATTCCGCTGGCGGCCGGTCTCCTTTTCGGAAATGCCGCCGGGGGAGTGCTGGCGGCCACAGGCGCACTCAACGTGGCTTTCTCCGATGGCTACGACCCGTACCTACGGCGCGGACGGCGCATGCTGGCTGCCGCGATCTTCGTATCGCTCGCGGTCTTTGCCGGGCGTTATTTCGCGCACGACCATGCACTCGCGATTTCGCTGGAGGCCGGGTGCGCGTTCCTGGCGGGGTTGATGGCCGCAACCGGGCAGTCCGCGGCGGATATGTCCGCTATGACGCTGGTGGCACTGATCGTCTTTTCGGCTTCGCCGGCGCCGCTTGGCAAGGCGGCCAGCTCGGGTGTGCTGGCGTTGGCCGGGGGCCTGGTGCAAACCGCGCTCTCGCTGGCGATGTGGCCGATTCACCGCTACGGCCCAGAGAGCGGGGCGTTGGCCGCGCTCTATGCCGAATTGGCGCGCAGCGCGGCGGAGAGCACTCCGGCCACGGAGTCGCCGCCGGCGACGGAACCTGTCGTGATCGCCCGGCAGGCCCTGGCCGGGCTGGCGGGAGACCGGTCGGTCGATGCCGAACGCTACGCGGCGCTGTTCAGCCAGGCGGAACGAATCCGGCTGGGGCTGCTCACGCTCCACCGATTGCGCACGCGCGTGGCGCGCGATGCCGGCGGCGAAGCGGAAGCCCGGTTCCTGGAGGAGTGGCTGCGGATTGCATCGCGAACGCTCGACTCGATCGCGCGCTCTCTCAGGGACCGCACCACCGTGGCGAAGAGGGAACCGGAATTTCCGGAACTTCCGCAATGGCCCGAGTCACAGGACCCCGCGCTGGCCGCCATGCGCCGCGACATGAGCTGGCAACTGGAGGCGATCGCCGGGCAGGTTCGTTCGGCGCTCGACCTGACCGGGCACGTATCACGGGCCGGTGCGGAAGCCTTCGCGCGCAGGGAGGCTGAGAAGCCGTGGGGCCTGCGCGTGGCGGGTGCGTTGGCTACGCTGCAAGCGAATCTCACGTTCCAGTCCGCGGCGTGCCGTCACGGCATCCGGCTGGCGGTATGCGTGACGCTGGCCGACTTCCTGGCGCGGTCGATGGGCTGGCAGCGCGGCTACTGGGCCGCGATGACCGTGGCCATCGTGCTCAAACCCGATTTCACCGCCACGTACACGCGAGGCGTGCAGCGCCTGGCCGGCACGTTCGCCGGGCTGGGTGTAGCCACGGCATTGGTGCACGTGCTCTCGCCGTCGCAAGGCGTGCAAGCGGTGCTGATCACGTCGTTCTTTTTCGCCATGCGCTGGGCCGGCCCGGCGAACTACGGAATGCTGGTCTCGGCGCTGAGCGCGCTGGTGGTGTTCCTCTTCGCGCTGGGCGGGGTTCCCGCGGCGGAGGTCATCGCGGCGCGGGCGGTGAATACCGTGGCCGGAGGGGTGATCGCGTTGACGGCCTACGGCGTGTGGCCTACCTGGGAGCACACCCGGATCGCGGAGTCGCTGGCTGCCCTCTTCGACGGGTATCGGGAATACCTGCAGGCGGTTTGCGAGGCATTTCTCCAGCCCGGCCTTGAGCAAAGCGAGGAGTTCGCCGAGCGCATTTCCCGCGCGCGACAGGCCGGCCGGCTGGCGCGGACGAATCTCGAGGCGGCGGCTTTGCGGCTGAGCGCCGAACCGGGCGTGGATCCGGCACGCGTGACTGCGATCGGGATCATCCTGGCGAATTCGCATCGCTTCATCCACGCGGCCATGGCTCTGGAGGCTGGTCTCTTCACCAGCCGGCCCGTGCAGCCGCGCGATGCCTTCCGCGATTTTGCCAACGGGGTGGATGCGACGTTGTACTTCCTTTCGGCCTATCTGCGCGGCTCGTCAGTCGAGCCAGGGGACCTTCCCGACCTGCGCGCGGTACACAGCCGGCTGATCCACAGCGGGGATTCGCGTGTTGACCGGTACGCGCTGGTGAACATCGAGACGGACCGGATCACCAACAGCCTCAACAGCCTTGCTCTGGAGACGTTGCACTGGGTAGGGAGCTCACCGTAATAAATTTCACCATTTCATGACGCCTGAGGTATACTGCACCTGAAGCTATCCATGAAGATACGGGTCATCACGCTCGCGGCCTTCGGATTCCTGGCTGCCGCGGCGTTTCTCGTTACTCGTACTCACGCGGAGCCGGACCAGGTGAAGCTGATTGTCCCCGGCGTGTGGTTCCGCGAAGGAGATCTCGAAGGCCAGGGCCACTGCAACAACGTCATCATCGAGATGAAAGACTACCTGATTGTCGTGGACGCGAATTATCCGAGCGGCGCCAGGCTGGCGCTGCAGACGGCCAAGCGCATCTCCGACAAGCCGGTGAAATACGTCTTCGACACGCATCATCACGGCGACCATTTGTACGGCAATCCGGTGTGGACGCAGGCGGGCGCGACGACCCTGGCCTACATCGGGGTGGTAGACGAGCTGAAACGCTATGAACCCGCGCGCTGGCAGGCCGCGGCCAAAAAGCGCTCCGACGTGGGCGAGCTGAAGCTGAGCGCACCCGAGCCGCCGCGGCAGACATTCGACAAGAGCCCGTTCGTGCTGAAGGACAGCACCCGCGAGGTGCGCTTCTACTTCTACGGCTGGGCGCACACGCGCGGCGACGGCTTTGTGTACCTGCCGAAGGAGAAGGTGCTGTGTACGGGCGACGCTGTGGTGAACGGGCCGTACAACAACACCTCCGATGCCAATATCGGCAACTGGCCAAGCGTGATCCGGAGCGCTCAACGGCTGGAGGTGCAGTACGTGCTGCCGGGACACGGCGAGAGCGGCGGCAAGGAACTGCTCGAAGGCCAGGCCCAGTTCATGATGGCGCTGCACAAGGCGGTGGACACTGCGATCAAGCAGGGCAAGACGCTGGAGAGCCTGGTGAGCGGCGGCACCACGACCATCGCGCTGCCGGACAACGTGAAGAAGTGGGTGGGAAAATCGCTGCCGACGCAGGTGAAAGAGACCTACGAGGAGATCACGCAGAAAACGCCGCACGGGGACATCCCCCACTAGCGGCGCGGCGCGCCGTGGGCGTACCGCGAAAAGCGGCGGACCACCCCACTCTGACACTATGACCAAATTCATTCGATATTCGATCGGTACAGCTACGGCTTACGGAATTCTCGACGGGGATGTTGTTCGTGAGATCGAGGGCGGGCTCTTCGACTCACACGCTCCCACGGGTGCCACTCACAGGATTTCGGAGGTCAAGCTGCTCTACCCGGTGCAGCCGGGGAAAATTCTCGCGGTGGGGCTGAACTACAAGAGCCATCTCGGCAATCGGCCGCAGCCGGCCCACCCGGAGATGTTCTACAAGCCGACCTCGGCGCTGCAAAATCCCGGAGACCCGATCATCATTCCGCGCGACGCGAGCGATGTGCACTCGGAGGGCGAGATGGTCGTGGTGGTCGGCAAGAAACTGCGGAACGCCGGGCTGGACGAAGCGCGTAAGGCGGTGTTCGGCGTGACCGCGGGCAACGACGTCAGCGACCGCAACTGGCAGCACGGGGAGAAGAAAGATCTCCAGTGGTGGCGGGCGAAAGGGTCCGATACGTTCGCGCCACTCGGGCCGGCGATTGTGGCAGGCGTGGATTACGGCAAGCTGCTCCTCGAAACACGGATCAACGGCGAAGTGGTACAGAAGCAGTACACCAGCGACCTGATCTTCGATGTGCCGGCGATCTTGAGCTGGGTCAGCGGCTGGGTTACGCTGCTGCCCGGCGACATCGTTTACACGGGAACGCCGGGCAACACCCGGAAGATGTCGCCCGGCGATGTGGTCGAGGTGGCGCTGGAGCAGGCCGGAGTGCTGAGGAATCCGGTGGCCTAGATGCTTCTTCTCCGGAATCTTGGCGCCCCACGCTATCATCACTTATAGATGGATGATCTCGCTTAACGGGGTCTCAAAGCATTACAACGGAAAGCGCCGCGTGATCGCGCTGGATTCGGTCGATCTCGAAATCGCTCGCGGCGAAATGGTTTCCATTGTCGGACCATCCGGCTCCGGCAAGTCCACTCTATTGAACCTGATCGGCGGCCTCGACCGTCCTTCCGCCGGCGAAATCCGCATCGACGGCCAGCCCGTCGCCACGCTCTCCGACGACGACCTCACCCGCCTCCGTCGCGACAAGATCGGATTCATCTTCCAGTTCTTCAACCTGCTGCCCTCGCTCACCTGCCTGGAAAACGTGGCTCTTCCGCTGCACCTGAAAGGTCTCCCGCGCCGCGACATCGAGACGCGCGCCCGCGAGCTTCTCGAGCTGGTGCAGCTCGGCGCCCGCGTCGACCACCTGCCCGACGAGCTCTCCGGCGGCGAGCGCCAGCGCGTGGCCATTGCCCGCGCTCTGGCCTTCCGGCCCCCGGTCCTGCTCGCCGACGAGCCCACCGGCAATCTCGATACGCACACCGGCGCCGAGATTCTCGGGCTCATCCGCAACCTGCACCAGCAGCTCGGCGCAACCGTCCTGATCGTCACCCACGATCTCAGCGTCGCCGAAAGCTGCGCGCGCACCGTCACCCTGCGCGACGCCCGCATTGCTGGAGACATCCGCCGATGATGCTCCTGCGGCTCATCACCTGGCCCTACGTGCGCAAGCACCTGCTGCGCAGCGTGCTCACCACCGGCGGCATCGTGCTCGGCGTGGCCCTGCTGGTGGGCATGCACACCGCTAATAAGTCGGTGCTACAGGCATTCAACGATACCGTGGAGCGCATCGCCGGCAAAGCGCAGCTCCAGGTTTCCGCCGGCGATGCCGGCTTCCCCGAGGAAGTGCTCGAGAAGGTGCAGTCTCTCCGCGAGGTCCGCGCTGCCGCGCCCATCATCGAAACCGAAGCCGACCCCGGGCTGGCCGGCCAGGGCAAGCTGCTCATTCTCGCCGTCGATATGACCGGCGACCGCAGCCTGCGCGATTACGATTTCGACAACGCCGAGCAGGACGTCATCGACGACCCGCTCATCTTCCTGGCACAGCCCGATTCGATCATCCTCACCAGCGAGTTCGCGGCGCGGAATCACATTGCCGTCGGCGGCAAGGTCGCCTTCGACACCATGCAGGGCCGCAAGCAGTTCACCGTGCGCGGCATTCTCAAGGCCGGCGGCATGGCGCAGGCTTTCGGCGGCAACCTCGGCATCATGGACATCTACGCCGCCCAGGCTCTGTTCGGCCGCGGGCGGCACTTCGACCGCATCGATATCGGACTCGCCGAAGGAGTCACGCTGGATCGGGGCGAGGCCGCGCTGCGCGGCGCGCTCGGCCCCGGATTCACCATCGAGCCGCCCTCCGGCCGCGGCCAGCAGTTCGAATCGCTGCTCGGCGTCTACACCTTCGCGGTGAACGTCTCCAGCATGTTCGCGCTCTTCATCGGGATGTTCATCATCTACAATTCCTTCGCCATCGCGGTCACGCAGCGCCGTCCCGAGATCGGTATCCTGCGCGCGCTCGGCGCTACCCGTGCCCAGATCCGCGCGCTCTTCGTCGGCGAGAGCGCCATCGCCGGCCTGATCGGGTCGGCCGCGGGCGCCGCCGTCGGGCTCGCCTTCTCGCGC
>DATJYW010000299.1:0-2439 GCA_035499435.1 Candidatus Acidiferrales bacterium
GCGCACGTCGAAGCCGCCGCACGCAAGGCCCCGGCAGAATCCATTCGCCGCGCGATCGTCAACCCCGCGCGTCTGCCTCGCGAGCGCCGGCTCGATGTGTGCATGCAGTGCCACCTGGAAACCACCAGCCGTCCCCTGCCCGGCGTCGTCGCGCGCTTTGACCACGGACCCTTCGACTACCGGCCCGGCCAGCCGCTCGCCGGCTACTTCCTGTTCTTCGACCGCGCGCCCGCTTCGGCCTCCGACGACAATTTCGAGATCGCCCACGCGGCCTACCGCCTGCGAAAATCCAAGTGCTTCCAGGGAAGTCAGATGACCTGCACCACGTGCCACAACCCGCACGACGTTCCCCGCGGCCAGCCAGCAGCCGCGCGCTACAACGCAGCCTGCCGCCAATGCCACGCGGCAGCGCACGCCGGCGGCATTCCAACTGGAGGCGATTGCGTGTCCTGCCACATGCCGCGCCGCCGCACGGACGACGCCGTGCATGTTGTGATGACCGACCACTACATCCAGCGCCGCCGTCCGTCCCGCGATCTTCTCGCCCCGCGAGCCGAAGCTGCCGATGCCGGCTACCGCGGCGAGGTCGTGCCCTATTACCCCGATAGAGACGCCGACGAGTTGTACGTCGCCGTCGCGCAGGTGCGTGACGGGGCCAACCAGGACGCCGGAATCCCACGCCTCCGTCAGTCCATCGAACGCCGCAAAACCGCCCAGCCGGAGTTCGATCTTGAGCTCGCCAAGGCTTACTCGAAATCCGGCAACTTCAGCGAAGCCGCGCGATGGTGCGAGGAAGCCCTCCGGGTCCGTCCCGGATTCGTTCCCGCCGTGAGGGAGCTCGGCGCCGCGCTGATAAAGGCGGGCGATTTTGCCCGCGCCGCCGAAACCCTGCGCCAGGCCCCCGGCGCCGCGGCCCGGACCAATCTCGGAAACGCCTATCTGCGGCTCGCCAAAATCGACCTCGCGGAGCAGGCCTTGCGCGCCAACCCCGAAGACCCCGGTGCCAACAACCTGCTCGGGCTGGTCGCAATCGCCAGGCGCGATTACCCCGCGGCCGAGCAATGCTTCCGCAAGGCACTCGAGTTACAGACCGACCATGCCGAGGCGCATCATAACCTCGCCAACCTCCTCGCCGCGCGCCGCGACTACCCGCAGGCCGCATACCACTTCCAGCAGGCCGTCGCGGCCGATCCCGCTTACGCCGAAGCCCACTACCGCTACGGCCTGCTGCTGCTCGCCACCGGCGCCATTGATCGCGCCCAACACGAAATCGAAACCGCGGTCCGCCTCAAGCCCGGCTTCGCCGAAGCGCACCGCGACCTCGCGGAGATCCTCGCGGCCAGGGGCGGTCGGCAATGACACAACGATGAACCCTGTACTCGACTTCGGCATCGATAAATCCACGCTGCATTACGTGGGCCACGATCTGCAGCGTCCCGAATGCATCCTGGCGCAGCAGGACGGCGTCCTGTGGTCCGCCGATGCCCGTGGCGGCGTCATGCGCATCGCCCCCGATGGCAGCCAGCAAATCGTCACCCAGCGGCGCTCGCAGCACTTCGAAGGCGCCAACAGCGAGGCCAGCCGCTTCCTCGAAGGCACCCTGCCCAACGGCCTGGCCTTTGCCCGCAATGGCGATATCCTCATTTCCAACTTCGGCACCGATTGCCTCGAAATCATGACCCGCGACGGCGAGTCCCGCGTTCTCGCCGACAGCATCGAGGGCGAACCCATCGGCAAGGTCAATTTCGTCCTCCGCGATTCCAAGGATCGTATTTGGATCACCATCTCCACCAGGATCAGGAACTGGATGCACGCCCTCCGCACCGACCTCGCGGACGGCTACCTGGCGCGATACATCGACGGCAAGTTCCGCATCGTAGCCGACGGCTTCCGCTTCACCAACGAGATCCGCTTCGACGCCCGCGAGGAATGGATGTACGTAGTCGAGACCACCGGCGGCTGCATCACCCGCCTGCGCATCGATGCCCACGGCGCACCGGCGGAGCGCGAGATTTTCGGCCCGTCGAGCCTCGGCAAAGGCGCCTGGCCCGATGGCATCGCCTTCGACAGCCACGGCAATCTCTGGGGCACGCTGGTCTACTCCGACAAGCTGTTCGTGCTCACGCCGCAAGGCGATCAGCGCGTCCTGCTGGATGAAGGCGATCCCCAAAAAGTGGATGCCCTCGAACAGGCCTTCTTCAAGGGCCAGGTGAATCACGACGTGCTCTTCGCCACCGGCCGCGGCGTCGCGCCCTGGATGGCCAGCGTCACCTTCGGCGGCCCCGATCTGCAAACCGCCTACATCGGCTCCCTCCGCGGTTCGCGCATCCCGTTCTTCCGCGCCCCCGTCCCCGGGCTCCCGATGGTCCACTGGAATCAGAGCGCCGCGCGAACCGGCTAACGGAAATTCTCCACCACGCGGATTTCGTACCGGTCCAC
>DATJYW010000300.1:0-9698 GCA_035499435.1 Candidatus Acidiferrales bacterium
CGCCAATCCGGCAATCGCCAGCCAAAGATACATCGGGAAATCAGTCTACCACGGCGGGATGGGGCGTCAGTGCGCGGCCCCGGACATCGCATCGGATAGCGTCCGCATCAGCGCGGCGGCAGTGAACGGCTTGGCAAGCACGGGGACAGACTCCGGCAGTCCGGTAAAGCCAGCATGACCGGTCATGAAGAGCACCGGCATCGAGGGATCAATCGCCCGAATCTGGCCGACCATCTCCGGGCCGGACATCCGCGGCATGATGACGTCGCTCAAAATGACGTGGACCTTGCCCTGGTGACGCGTAAATTGCTCTAGGCCTTGATCGCCGGAATCCGCTTCGATCACCGCGTAGCCGTGGCGCTTGAGCAGGGTGGCCGTAAGCCGCCGGACGGCGGGTTCGTCATCGACCACCAGAACCGTTTTGGAGCCGTCGAAGCTCATTCGGCAATCTACTTAATGTTGACGCTTGCGAACGCCTTTCGTCTACAAGTCAAATGGGGCTAGTGCCGGCTACCTGCATTGGAGGGTGCGGCGGTGACGAGTACGGGTGGCCGCAGGCTTGCCTTTCGGAATCACCCTCCGTGGCGTGGTAGCATAGGGCCTTCCAATCGGGCAATGCTTCTCTATTCCCTGACGATCTTCCTATCTGCATTCCTGCTGTTTGAAGTGCAGCCGGTCATCGCCAAGATGATCCTCCCCTGGTTCGGTGGTTCTAGTACGGTATGGAGTACCTGCATGCTGTTTTTCCAGGTCGCACTCCTGCTGGGCTACCTGTACGCGCACTGGCTGAATAAGCTGGCGCCGCGACGCCAGGCGATTCTGCATATCGCACTGCTGGCGGTGAGCCTCGCCACGCTGCCGATCATTCCCAACGCGGGTTGGAAGACCGCCGGACTGGCGCATCCGTCGGCCAGCATCCTCACGCTGCTCGCCGTCACGGTGGGCCTGCCCTACTTCCTGTTGTCGTCCACCAGTCCCCTTCTGCAGGCTTGGTATGCGCGCACGCACGCCGCGGGGATGCCGTATCGGCTGTTCGCACTATCGAACTTCGCCTCGATGCTGGCGCTGCTCACTTACCCTTTCCTGGTAGAGCCGAATCTCCCTTCCCCTGTACAGGCCGTCGCCTGGAGCGGAGGGTTCGTGGGCTTCGCCGCCATCTGTGCGCTCACGGCGTGGAGGACGTCCGCCGCCGAGACCCTGCCGCACTACGAAAGGACCGGCGATGGCGAGCTGGCTCCCGGAGTGGCCGTGCGGATGATCTGGTTCGGCCTGGCAAGCAGCGCCTCGGTCCTGCTGCTGGCGGTCACGACGCACCTGACCCAGGACGTTGCGGCGATTCCGTTTCTGTGGATCGTGCCGCTCGCGGTCTACCTGCTCAGCTTCATCGTCTGCTTCGAAGCGCCGTGCTTGTACTCCAGGCCGGTGTTTCTTCCGCTGTTCCTGGCCTCGCTGGCGTACATGGCCTATCGCCTGTCCCCCGGGCATATCAAGATGGACCTGCGCGTGGTGATCGCCCTGTTTGCGCTGGCGCTGTTCAATTGCTGCATGGTGTGCCACGGCGAACTGGTTCGGCTCAAGCCCCATCCGCGGTACCTGACCGGCTTCTACGTCATCGTCTCGCTGGGCGGCGCGATGGGCGGAGTCTTCGTCGGCCTGGTGGCGCCCAACCTGTTCCGCGCCTACTACGAGTTTCCGCTCGGCCTGATTCTGTGCGCAGTTGTGGCGTGCGTGGTTTTCTCGATGGCCATCTGGCGCAGCGGCTTTCATGTCAAGCAGGCCGCGATCGGCGTTCTGGTTCTGGCGCTTGCGGCCTATTCTTATTCGCTCGGCCAGATCATGGTCCGGATGGTCGACGGTTACGAGGTGGTGGAGCGAAATTTCTACGGCCAACTCCGCGTGTACCGGGAAGGCGATCCGCGGCTCGACGACCACGCGTTTGTCCGGCTGATTCACGGCACCATCAACCATGGCCAGCAACTCCTGCGGGAAGAGTATCGCCGGCAGCCGATCACCTACTTCTGCCCGCAGTCGGGCATCGGTCGCGGCATGCGCGCGCTGGAAGGCGCGCCGCGGCGAATCGGGATACTCGGCCTCGGCTGCGGCACGCTGGCGGCATACGGGCGCGCCGGCGATACGCTGCGCATCTACGAAATCAATCCGCAGGTCCCTGACATCGCCAACCGGAACTTCACCTACTTGAAAGACACGCCCGCCAAGGTCGAACTTGCGCTCGGCGACGGACGCCTGCTGCTCGAATCCGAGCCGGATCAACACTTCGACATGCTGGTGATGGATGCCTTCTCGGGCGATTCGGTCCCGGTCCACCTGATCACGCGCGAGGCCCTGGCCACCTATTTCCGGCACCTCAAGCCCAGCGGGATATTGGCGATCAACATCTCGAACAACTACCTCAACCTGGAGCCGGTGGTGGAGCGGGCCGCCAGCGCCTTCGGCCAGCTCGCACTGGTCTACCACTTCGTCCCGGACGACGACGACGAGCTCTGCTTCGGGTGTGCCTGGACGCTGATCATGAGCCAGGCCACTACCGACGCCCATCCGCAGCTCAAGGACGGAGCGACGCTGCTCAAGCAGGAGCGCCCGTTCCGCGTGTGGACGGACGAGTTCTCGAACATGTTTAGCATTTTGAAATAGCTTTCAGCTTTCAGCTAACCGCTATCAGCTATCGGCTCAATCCCCAGGCTCCGGCGTACTCTTCGAGCGCTACGCGCACGAGTTGACTTCGCGTGCGGACTCCGGTTTTGAGGAAGAGCTGCTGGAGGGCGGATTTTACGCTGCCTTCGGAAATGCCGAGGGAGGCGGCGATCTCTTTGTTGGTGAGCCCTTCGAACACGCCTTTGAGTACATCGCGCTCGCGGTCGGTGAGCTGGCGGCTGCGCTCCGTCTCCCGGGAGCGGTCGACGGCTTGAACCAGCGCGCGAATGCAGCGCTGGTCGATCCAGGTCTCCCCGGCCATCACTTTGCGGATCGCCTCGCTGAGTTGAGCGGGCAGGCTGGTTTTGAGAAAGATCCCGCAGACGCCGAGGCCCAGCGCGCGGACACTGTCGGCATCGCTCATGCCGGCAGTGATGATGAAGACGCGGCCAGTGTAGCCGGCTTCGCGGGCTTTGCGGACGAATTCGAATCCATGCTCTTCGCCGAGATCGTAGTCGAGAAGCACCAGGTCCACGGGCTGCTTCGCGAGCAGGTCCAAGGCTTCGTCCGAGGTCGCGCACTGGGCCACGAGATGGAAATCACTCTCCGTCGCCAGCAAGCGGCTCAGGCCGGCGCGGAACAGAGCATGATCGTCAAGCAGCAACAATCGGATTCTTGTCATGGGTTTCGGAGACCGCCGGCGATTCCGGCGCTTCGGCTGCAAGGAAAATCGCAAAACAGGACCCTGCGGGACGCGGCTCGTACAGAAGGTCGCCGTCAAATGCGCGCAGGAAGGCGCGCGACAGGTACAGGCCGAGACCGGTGGCTTCGGCTCCCTCCTGGAAGGGCTGAAAGAGGCGTTCGGGAGCGGCCACGCCATGCCCGGTGTCCATGACCCGGACAGCGATGCGATCTCCCAGGCTCGACACCGCGATCGCCAGCTCCTTCCGTTCGGAATCTTCCATGGCGCGCTGGCTGTTCTTGGTGATGTTCAGAAGGGCCTGGAGCAGCGCCTGGCGGTCGGTCCAGACGGGTGGGAGCGATTCGGGGATCTCCCAGCGGGCCGAGACACCGGCCTCGCGAAGCTGCGGTTCGATCACGATGCGCAGGTCTTCGAGAACCGAGCGCAGATCGGAGCTGAGGGCGGTGCGCTGGGCGGTGTGGCCGAGCTCGAGGCCCGCCATGCGGCCGAGGGCCTCTACCAGGGTGGCAAGGGCGCGCGAATCCTCGTTGCCCTCCATGGCGCCGGTGCGGGCCAGGCGGGCATGTACGACGTTGATGGCGCCGCAGATGTTACGGATCTCGTGGCAGACGGCACCCACCAGGATGCGCGAGCCGGAGAGCAACTGTTGGAGGCTGAATTCCTCCCGGTCGCGCAGCTCTTCGCTGGCATCGAAGACGACCGCGGCGAGACGGGGGCCGAGCACGGTACGGTAAGTGGAGAACCAGACGCGCGCCAGAAAGGCCTCGCCGTTCTCGCGGCGGCCATGACATTCCATGGCGGTGCGGAAATAGGGGGTGTTGCCGGCAAGGGGCAGGACGCTGGTGAGCGCCGGGAAATACCGGGTAATGGCATGCCCCTCAAGTGCACCGGCGGGTACGCCGAGCAACTGGTGCGCGGCATGGTTGGCCAGCAGCACCTTGCCGGCGATATCCAGGGTGAAGATGGTCGCTGGGCTGGTGGACACCAGGAATTCCAGTTGCTCCTCCGCCTCCTGGCGGCGCGCCGCCTCGAAGACGAAGAGGCCGGCGCCGGCGAACGCGGCAAAGGTGAGGATCAGCCGGGGGACGCCGACCGCTGCCGCCCACGGAAACGGATCAAAGGCCTCGCTCAGCCCGGTGCAAAGAGCCGCCACCAGCGAGATCTGCCAGCGCGCCAGGCAGCCCCCCACCATGATCATGGGGAACAAATAGAGAAACCCGAACGAGATGTTGACGTCGAGGCGCCAATCGATGGCAGCGATGACGGCGATGAACGCACCCGCCCGAAGCAGGACCGCCCGGTGGCTTCCCTGCAGGAGATACCGGAAAATTTGCTGTGTCCAGTTCCCTTCCACGCGAATCTTGCCTATCCAATTATTGTAGGAGATTGGCCGGCAGCCATCCGAAAGATATAGCCGAAAGACACAAAATGGCCGACGAACGATTGATGGCGGCGAAACGGCCGCTCTGCGTAACTTGGAATCAGGGCCCCCGGCCGGGCTGGAGTTGCGTATGATGAGGATTCAGGCGCCATCCTGCCTAGTGTGTGTGTATCCGCCTCACCCCGCGGGTGAGAGCGTTTAGGCATGTACGTGAACTTTCTCTCATCGAGTCCAACGGAGGTGCCATGCAGGGCCTGAAATGGCGCCTGTGTGCGGGGCTCGCAATGGCTGGCATATTTACAACCCGGGCGACCGCGCAGCAGACTTTTAGCTGGCAGGAACTGCGCGACCGCTTCGAGATGACGAATCCGACGCTGCAGGCGGCACGGATCGGGATCCAGGAGTCGAGAACCCAGGAGATTACCGCATATCTGCGGCCGAATCCCGAGTTTACCGAGTCGACCGACGGAACCCAGCTCACGCCGAACCAGGGAGTGTGGCAGCCGTTTGCCGGTACGCAGTTCACGTCTTCTTTGGGTTACCTGCACGAGCGGCAGCATAAGCGGGAATTGCGGCTGGAGAGCGCGCGCAAGGCGACCGCGATCGCCGAATCGCAATTGGAGGATCAGCAAAGGTCGCTGCTGTTCAATTTGAGGAATGCGTTCGTGCAGACGCTGCAAGCCAAGGCGGTGCTTGCGCTGGCGCACGAAAACCTGAATTACTACGACCAGGTGCTGAAGGTAAGCCGGGACCGCAAGCAGGCGGGCGACATTGCGCAGGTGGACCTGGAGCGGCTCGAACTGCAACGGGTACAGTACGAGACCGACTTGCAGACCGCAGCCGTCAACCTGCGGACCGCCAAGATCCAATTGCTGTCGCTGTTGAACGATCGAACGCCGGTGGAGGGCTTCGATGTCAACGGGCCATTCACGTTTCCGGATCACATCATGCCGCTGGAGGAACTGCGCACGGAAGCGCTGGCGGCGAGGCCGGACCTGAAGGCGGCTGCGCAGTCGGTGGACAAGGCGCGCACCGATCACCGGCTGGCCGTGGCCAACGGTTCCACCGACCCGACGTTCAGCGGGTGGTGGAGCCACAATGCCTCCTTCAACAATCCGGTGGCCAACAACACAATCGGCGTCAGCGTGACGATCCCGCTGCGGATCTTCGACCGCAACCAGGGCGAGAAGGCGCGCACCCAGCTCGACATCAGCCGCAACGAAAAGCTGCGCGTGGCCACGGAAGCGCAGATCTTCAACGACGTGGACTCGGCCTATTCGACAGTGAACAGCAATCTGACCCTGCTCGCCGCATATAAGGCCCGGTACCTGCAGCAGGCCGAGCGGGTTCGCGAGATCATCTCGTTTTCCTACCAGCGCGGCGGGGCTTCGCTGCTGGATTTCCTTCAGGCGCAGCAGGATTACCGGTCCGTGCAACTGAACTATTTGAACCTGATCGGGTCTTACCTGACGAGCGCGAGCCAGCTCAATATGGCCGTGGGCCGAGAGGTCATCCAATGAAACGCACCCTAGGAGCATATGCCCTGATGATGCTGGCGGCCCTGCTGCTGGCCGGGTGCGGAGCCAGCGGCAATACGCGAGCAGCCGGCGGCGGGGCGCCCCCACCTGCGGAAGTGATCCACGAAGGGAATGCCGGGACTGCGCGGGTGGACCATCCCGAGCAGTTTCCGCTGGCCACCGCGGGCAGGTACGACGCGGCTCCGGCGCTCAATGTAACCGGCGTGGTGAGCGCCGATGTCTCGCGCAACGTGCCGGTGATCTCGCTGGCATCGGGGCGAATCATGGAGATTCACGCGCGGTTGGGCGACACGGTCACCAAGGGGCAGCTTCTTCTGAAGGTGCAGAGCCCCGACATTTCGCAGGCTTTTTCCGATTACCGGCAGGCGCAGGCCGACGAGGTGCTGGCAAAATCGCAGCTCGAACGGGCCAAGGTTCTGTATGAAAAAGGCGCCATCGCCCAGAAAGACGTAGAGGTGGGGCAGGACGTAGAAGCCAAGGCCGTGGTGGCGGTGGAGACCGCGCTGAATCGCCTGAAGATCCTGGGCGCGGACCCGGGCAATCCGGTGCCGGTGGTGGAGATTCACGCGCCGGCGTCGGGCGTGATTACCGACCAGCAGGTGACCACGGCGGCGGGAACGCAGGGCCTGGCCTCGCCCAACGCGTTCACCATATCCGACCTGTCGCAGGTATGGATCATGTGCGATGTGTACGAAAACGACCTGGCGGACGTACACGTCGGCGAATATGCTGAGATCCGGCTGAACGCCTATCCCGGACGGGTGCTGCGCGCGCGGATCGACAATATCTCGCCGATCATGGATCCCAACATCCGCACGGCGAAGGTGCGGCTCGAAGTGGCAAACCCGGGGATCCTGCGGCTGGGGATGTTCGTGACGGCCACCTTCCACGGCGCGAAGAAAGAGACGCACGCGATGGTGCCCGCGACCGCCGTGCTGCACCTGCACGACCGCGACTGGGTATACGTCCCGGTGGACGGCAGCCAGTTTCAGCGCCTGGAGGTCACGGCCGGCGCCATGCTTCCCGGAAACATGCAGGAGATCGTTTCGGGACTGGCGCCGGGCGCGCGGGTGGTACAAAACGCCCTGGTGTTTCAGAACACCGTCGAGCAATAGGGATGCTATGGCGCGGCCAACGTAGCCGCGCGCGAGGAGAGACTGGCGATGATTCGCCGCATTGTCGACTTTGCGCTCAACAACCGGTTTCTGGTCACCGGGCTTGCGGTGCTGCTGTTTGCCTGGGGCATCGTCTCGTTCAAGCAGCTTCCGATCGAAGCCTATCCGGACGTGGCCAACAACTACGTGCAGGTGATCACGCAGTGGCCCGGGCGGGCGGCCGAGGAAGTCGAACAGCAGGTCACGATTCCCATCGAGATCGTGATGAACGGACTGCCGCACCTGGAGCACCTGCGCTCGACCTCGCTGTTCGGGCTTTCCAGCGTGACCCTGATTTTCGACGACGAATCCGAGAACGACTGGAACCGGCAGAAGGTGTTGGAGCGCCTCTCGCAGGTGAATCTGCCGCAGAACCTTCAGCCGCAGATGGGCACCGACTGGAGCCCGGTGGGACAGATCTACTTCTACACGCTGTTCAGCTCGAACCCCAGGTACGACGTGATGGACCTGAAATCGCTGCAGGACTGGGTGCTCGAGAAGCAGTTCAAGTCGGTGCCGAACGTGGTCGACGTGTCGAGCCTGGGAGGCCCGACACGCGAGTACCAGGTCCGGGTGGATCCCAACAAGCTGATCGAGTACGGGCTGAGCATCGGGCAAGTGGAGCAGCAGCTCGCCAACAACAACGTGAATGCGGGCGGCAGCTTCATCGAGGCCGGGCTGCAGCAGGTGAACATCCGGGCACTTGGGCTGGTGAACTCGGTCGAGGACATTGCGGAGACGGTGGTCAAGACGCAGAGCGGAACGCCGGTGCGCGTCAAGGATATCGCGGCGGTAGCGCAGGGCCCGAAAATCCGGCTCGGGCAGAACGGAAAGGCGATTCATCGCGCCGACGGAAGGATCGTCGATAACGACGACGTGGTGGAAGGGATTGTGCTGCTGCGCAAAGGCGCGGATGCCGATCCGACGCTGAAGGGAATCGAGGCCAAGGTAGAGGAGCTCAACGGCCACCTGCTGCCGCGGGGCGTAAAGTTGGTGCCGTTTCTGGACCGCAGTAACCTGGTCCACTACACCACGCACACCGTGCTGCACAACCTGACCGAGGGAGTGCTGCTGGTCTCGATCGTCCTGTTCCTGTTCCTCGGCAATGCGCGAGGCGCTCTGATTGTCGCGCTGACTATCCCATTTTCGCTGCTGTTCGCATCCATCTGCCTGGACCTCCGCCACATCCCGGCGAACCTGCTGTCGCTGGGAGCGCTCGATTTCGGCATGGTGGTGGACGGGTCGGTAGTGATGGTGGAGAACATCGTGCGGCACATGGGAAGGCAGGATGTGCACAAGCCGGTGATGGCGCGCATCCGGGAAGCCGCGCACGAGGTGCAGCGGCCGGTGTTCTACGCCATCGGGATCATCATCACCGCGTACCTGCCGATCTTCACGCTGCAGCGGGTGGAAGGCCGGCTGTTCAAGCCCATGGCGTGGACCGTCGCCTTTGCGCTGTTGGGCGCGCTGATCTTCTCGATGGTGATGGCGCCGGTGCTGGCCAGCTTTCTGTTCCGCGACAACGCGCGCGAGTGGCACAACCCGGTATTGAACCTGATCACCAGCGGGTACCGCAGAGCCGTTCGCTGGGCGATTCGCGCGCGACTGGTGACCGTGGGGACGGCAGCCGCGTGCCTGGCGGGCGCACTCTATCTGGCGACGAGCGGTGTCATCGGATCGGAATTTCTGCCGCACCTGGACGAAGGGGCGATCTGGGTGCGCGGCACGCTGGCCCCGAGCACGGGTCCGAGCGAGGGCATCCGGCTGGCCAACCAGACGCGCGTCCTGCTGGCTTCGTTCCCGGAGGTGACGGTAGCCACCAGCCAGGTGGGCCGCCCAGACGATGGGACCGACACCACAGGGTTTTTCAATACCGAGTATTTCGTGGATTTGAAGCCGAAGGAAGAATGGCGCCCGATGTTCCACCAGAACAAGGAGGCGCTGATCGCGGCCATGAACCGGGAGCTGGAAAAAACTCCGGGGCTGATCTGGAACTTCTCGCAGCCGATTGCCGACAACATGGAAGAGGCGGTCAGCGGCGTGAAGGGCGAACTCGCCGTGAAGTTGTACGGCGGCGACCTGAAACTTCTGGAGGAGACCGGCGACCAGATCGTGAACGTAATGCGCCAGATCCGGGGCATCCAGGACCTGGGTTTGTTTCGCGTGCTGGGCCAGCCGAATCTGAACCTGCAGGTGGACCGGCGCCAGGCGGCCCGCTACCAGATCAACGTTGCCGACGTTCAGGATGCGATCCAGACGGCGGTGGGAGG
>DATJYW010000301.1:0-26251 GCA_035499435.1 Candidatus Acidiferrales bacterium
CCGCGCGAGGTGCTGGATGCAATTCCGGGATTGAAGCGGGTGGAAATGAGCCGGTGCCGCGATCGGTCTTTCTGTTGCGGCGGCGGGGGGCTCGCGTTGTTTTACGAGCCGAAGGAAGAGGAGCGAATGGGCGTGAAGCGGGTTCGGATGGCCGCCGACGCCGGGGCCAGCGTGATCGTGACGGCTTGCCCATTCTGCATGGTGAATATCGAGGACGCCATCAAGGTAGCGGGCATGGAAGGAAAAATGTCCGCGATTGACCTGGCGGAGCTGGTGGAAAAGCAAACAAAGGGAGATTGAGCATGGACATTCTGGTGTGCGCACGGCGGGTGCCCGACACGTCGGAGAACGAAATCGCGCTCAATAGTGCGGGAGACGATATCGAGCGCGAGGACCTCGTTTATTCGGTGAATGAACCGGACAATTACGCGGTCGAGGAAGCCCTGCAAATTGTCCAGAGGACCGGCGGCGAGGTGACCGTCGTGACGGTCGGCGGAGAGGACGATGAAGAGATCCTCCGCAGGGAAATGGCCATGGGGGTCCAACATGGAGTCCTGATTTCCGACGAGACCTTTATGGACGCGGACGGGAAGGGTATTGCCAGGATACTCGAGGCCTTCGTGAAGAAAGGCCATTACGATCTCATCCTGACGGGCGTACAAGCCGAGGATGGCGCCGCGCAGGTGGGCGGCATGCTGGCTGCGATGCTCGACTATCCCTTCGCCTCGCTGGTCAATTCGATCGAGGTTCTGGATGGTGGGAAGTTGAGGATTGGGCGTGAGATCGAGGGCGGCAGCCGGGAGATCAACGAGATCGATCTGCCCTGCGTGCTTTCCATTCAGACGGGGATCAACGAGCCGCGCTACGTGGGCATGCGCGGAATCCGGCAGGTAGCATCGGTTCCGATTCCGACGCTCGGCGCCACCCAATTGGCGGTGGTGCCGGAAGCTCCCAAGGTCAAACGAATCGATTATTTCGTGCCGCCCGCGGGTAAGGGCGCCGCGATGCTTTCGGGGAACCGTGAGGAGATGGCCGCGAAGCTTGTCGAAATGCTGAAGGCCAAAGGAGGGTTGAACTGATGCCTCGGATCTTTGTGTATGTTCCCCCCAGCGGCGGCGTGGTGGACGATACGCCGGCCGAGCTGCTCGCCGCTGCTCGCCAGATCGCTGGCCCGGAGGCCTGCGTTACGGCGGTGGTCACGGGGTGGGGAGCCGAATTGGATGCCGCATGCGAACAGCTCTGCGCCTACTTCGGCGAGATCTGGAAAATTGCGCAGGAGACCCTGGTCTACCCGAACGCGGAGCTGGTCCGGCAGGCGCTCGCGGCCGTGCTGCCGCGGGGATGCATCCTGCTGGTGCCGCACAATCACTTCGGAGTCGATCTCTCGCCCGGCCTCTCCATAAAAATGGATGCTGCTTTCGTTTCCGACGTGCTCGAGATCGAGGGGCTGGAGGGCGATTGGCTGAAACTGGTACGCCAGGAGTTCGGCGGTCAGGTCAGCACGCACGTCCGCTGCGACGTGTCGGCCGGTGCGGTGCTCAATGTGCGCCCGGGCGCTTTTCAGCCTCTCGATGCACCTCCCGTCTCCGGCCAGGTCCATGACGTGGCGGTGGGCCCGCTCGCCGCCAGGCGGCGGTATTTGTCGACGATTGCAGCCGAGGCGGGCGATGTCGACATCACCAAATACAAGATCCTGGTTTCGATCGGCCGCGGCATTCAGGACCCGGACAATATCGCCATCGCCCAGGAGTTGGCCGAGGTCCTCGGGGGCGCTGTGAGCTGCTCTCGGCCGGTGGTCGACGCCAGGTGGCTCGACAAGTCGCGGCAGGTCGGCTCGTCGGGCAAGACGGTCAAGCCGAAAGTGTATCTGGCATGCGGTATCAGCGGATCGTTCCAACACCTGTCGGGAATCAAGGGCAACCCCTTCCTGGTGGCGATCAACAAGAATCCCAAGGCGCCCATCTTCAGGGTGGCCGACGCCGGAATCGTCGATGACCTGCTGGAGTTTCTGCCCGAGTTGACCAACCAAGTGCGCGAGGAGAGGGGAGTCCCGGCGAAATAGAGGCGCCTATGATCACGAAGAAGACCCTGAAACTCAGTCTGAAATCGCTGAGGGATTTCGCCAAGAAGAAGCTCCCGGACGAGGAGTTGATCGCGCTGGACCAGCGCGATGAGTGCCCGCTCGAGATTGTTCGTCAGATGTGCAGCCCGGACAAGCTGGGCATCCAGCTTCTGTTCGTACCCGAGGAATACGGCGGGTTCGGGGGCGGAGCCTTCGATGTGTATTGCGTGTGCGAGGAGATGGCGCGCATCGACCTCGGGGTGGCCACGGCGGTGCTGGCCACGTTCCTGGGTAGCGATCCGATCACCGTGGGCGCGACTCCCGATCAGAAAAAGCTCTGGCTCACCCGCATCGCGGAAGAAGGCATCCTGTTCGCCTACGGCGCCACGGAGCCCAATGCCGGCAGCGATCTGGGCGCTCTCGAGACTACCGCCGATCGCGTCATCGAGAATGGCAGGATCGCCGGGTACAAGATCAACGGCTGCAAGCAGTGGATCAGCAACGGCGGTATCGCCGACGCCTATACGATTCTGGCGAGCACGCCCGCGGGGCCAAGCTGGTTCATCGTAGAGAAGGGCACGCCCGGCTTCAAGCATGACGAGCCCGAGAACAAGCATGGCATCCGCTTGAGCAATACCGCGGCGCTTTCCCTCGATGACGTGTTCGTCGACATCGGCCGTTTGGTGGGCGGCGTGGAAGGCCAGGGATTGACACAGGCGCAAGCGGTCTTTGGCTACACGCGCCTGATGGTGGCGGCATTCGGACTGGGCGCCGGCTGGTCCGCGCTCGACCGCGCCATTCCATATTCCACCAGGCGCATTCAGGCGGGTGCGCCGCTTTCGGAAAAGCAGGGCTACACGCACAAGCTCATCGTTCCCCATGTGGCGCGGCTGGAGGCCGGCCGCGCCTTTATCGAGGAAACCGCGGAGCGCATCGACGCGGGCGAGGGCAGCCTCAATACCGAGGGTGCGATCGCCAAATACATGTGTACCGAGGCGGGAAACTCGGCAGCCGAGGCCGGCATTCAAGCCCTGGGGGGCTACGGCTACACGCATGAATACATGGTGGAGAAGATCAAGCGTGACGTGCGCATCACTACGATTTACGAAGGCACGTCCGAGATCATGGAGATGACCATCAGCCGCGACCGATGGCAGCTTCACCTGAAGACCCGCGGCCGGCACTATCACGATCAGGCGCGGCGGTTTGAAGCCCTGCACGCGAGCCATCCCGATGTAGGTGCGGGCACGGCGGCGCTGGCGCTGCACGCCCTGGCCGAGGCGATGGAGCGCGCCCGCTTGGCCAGGCTCACCCGGCATCAGCACATCCTGCTGCGAATCGGCGAGTGGATCGCCTGGGCCGAATGCGCGGGCGGCCTGGCGCGGCGCGCCGCGCTCGCCGCCGAAGGCAAGCTGAGCGAAAAAGCAAATACCCGCTTCGATGCGCCGGCCCTGGCCGCGATCGCCCGGATCTTCGCCCGCGAAGCGGCGCTAAAGGTCGCCCAACAGGGCCTGCAGTGGTTGGCCGGAGCGGGCGCGGTCGGCGATTCGGAGATGGCCGCGTTCGAGACAGCCCTGCTGCTGCCCGAGATCCATCGGGCCCAGGCAGGGCTCATCGCGGACATGGATTATGTGGCCGATGCGATCTACGGTCGTCCGGCCAGGAACGTGGTTGTGGCAGCGTAAAACGCATTTTTTGGGAGCCTCATCATGGAAGACACGGGATATCGAGCCATCGCGATTGTCGGGGCGGGGGCCGTCCTGCCCGACGCACGCAATGTGGCGGCGTTTTGGGAAAACGTAAAGTGCGGCCGGTACAGCATTACGGAAGTATCGCCCGACCGCTGGAATCCGGCCCTATACTACGATCCCGATCCGGCTGCGCCCGACAAGACGTATTCCAAGATCGGCGGATGGGTCCGCGAGTTCGAGTGGGACCCGATGAAGTGGCGCATGCCCCTTCCACCCCGCGTCGTGGATGCTATGGACGGCACGCAGAAGTGGGCCATCGCGTGTACCCGCGAAGCGCTCGAAGACTACGGGTATCCTGGGCGGCCGTTGAATCTGGAGCGTACGGCTGTGATCCTGGGCAACGCCATGGCCGGCGAAAGGCACTACCTCACCACCATGCGCGTCTGCTTCCCGGAGTACGCCCGGGAACTGTCGGAGATCACGAGCTTCGCCGCGCTCCCGGAAGCGGTGCGCCGGGATATCGCAGGCGAGTTGCAGGAGCGCATGTGCAAACTGCTGCCCGAGATCACCGAAGACAGCATGCCGGGTGAGCTCTCCAACTGCATCGCCGGTCGTATCGCCAACCTGTTCAACTGCCGCGGACCGAACTACGTCACCGATGCCGCGTGCGCCTCGGCAATGGCGGCGATCTCCTGCGCGTCGGAAGGGCTGATCGCGCGCGATTTCGATGTGGCGATCACCGGCGGCACCGATCGCAATATGGGCGCGTCCACATTTGTCAAATTCTGCAAGATCGGCGCGCTTTCCGCCACCGGAAGCCGGCCCTTCGCCGAGGGAGCCGACGGCTTCGTAATGGGCGAAGGCGCTGCCATTTTCGTGCTTAAGCGGCTGGCCGATGCCGAGCGCGATGGTGACAGGATCTACGCAGTGATTCGCGGCTTCGGCGGATCCAGCGACGGCAGGGGCAAGGGCATCACCGCGCCCAACCCGGCCGGGCAGAAGTTCGCCATCGAACGCGCCTGGCAAAACGCCGGCCTGGCGCCTTCGAGCGCGACCCTGATGGAAGCGCACGGCACGTCCACACGCGTGGGCGACGTGGTCGAGGTCGGGAGTCTGAACCAGGTGCTCGGCAGCTTCCAACTTCCCGCCGGCTCGGTGGCTCTCGGGTCGGTGAAATCCAATATCGGTCACCTCAAAGGGGCCGCCGGCGCGGCGGGATTGCTCAAGACCGCGCTCGCACTTCGCGACAAGGTCCTGCCGCCCAGCGTGCAGTGTGAGCGGCCCAATCCGGATATCGACTTCGCGCATTCGCCGCTCTACGTCAACACCGAGCTACGCCCCTGGAAACTGCCCGCCGATGGCGTGCGCCGTGCCGGGCTGAGCGCCTTCGGTTTTGGCGGCACGAATTTCCACGCGGTGCTCGAAGAGTACATTCCCCACCGTCTGACAGGGAACGGCAGGGGCTCGGTGGCGGTCAGCGAGGCACCGCCGCCTGGAGGGGCGGACGTTAACGGCTCACTGCTTGCCGGCAACGGCACGATGCGAGATCCGTTAGTCCGCCCCTCGGAGCGGTCTGGCACCGCGAAGCCGCCGTTGCGCGGTGCGCTGCTGATTGGCGCGTCATCCGGCGCCGGGCTCGCGGCACGCCTGCGGGAGATCGAAAAGACGGCCAGGGCCGGTCGCGCGCCCGCGCCCGCGGCTCCCGCGGAGTCCGATCTGCGCGCTGCCGAACGCATCGCTATCGATTACGCCGATGCCGCGGACCTTGCGGACAAATCGGCCAAAGCGCTGAAGGCGCTCGCGGCCGACCAGCTTGGGGCATGGAAAGCACTCCGGCCACAGGGCATTTTCCGCGGCTGCGGAGCCGCGCCAAAAGTCGCGTTCCTTTATACCGGCCAGGGTTCGCAATATCCGAACATGCTGCGCGCCCTGCGCGATGCCGAGCCGGTCGTGGCTCAGACCTTCGCCGAGTCCGATCGTGTCATGACACCGCTCCTCGGCAAGCCGCTCAGCGAGTATATCTTCGTCGATGACGGCAATCCCGACGCCCTCGCCAGGGCCGAGGAAGATCTTCGCCAGACGGCCATCACACAGCCCGCCGTTCTGGCAGCCGACCTCGCCCTCACGCGTCTCTTGGCTGCCTACGGAATTGCACCGGATATCACGATGGGGCACAGCCTCGGCGAGTACGGAGCGCTGGTTGCATCCGGCGCACTCCCCTTCGAGGACGCGCTGGAAGCCGTCAGCGCCCGGGGACGCGAGATGACCAGCGTCTCGCTCGCTGACAATGGCCGCATGGCTGCCGTGTTCGCGCCGCTGGCGGAGATTGAGCGTATCCTGCAAACCGTCAACGGATACGTAGTCATTGCCAACATCAACAGTAACCAGCAGGCGGTGATCGGGGGAGCAAGTGAGGCGGTCGGCCAGGCGATCGAGCTCTTCCAAAAGGCCGGCTATAACGCTGTCGCGCTGCCGGTCAGCCACGCCTTCCACACATCGATCGTGGCGCCCGCCAGCGAGCCCCTCCGCCGCGTGCTGGAACGACTGCGCCTCGGCGCGCCGCCCGTGCCCGTAGTGGCAAACGTGGACGGGGAATTCTACCCCACGGGACCGGATGCCTTACAGAAGATGCTGGACATTCTCGGACGCCAGGTCGCGGCTCCCGTGCAATTCGTGAAGGGACTCCAAACTCTGTACCAGGCAGGGGCGCGCGTCTTTGTAGAGGTGGGTCCGAAGAAAGCTCTGCACGGATTTGCCGAAGACGTGCTCGGCGGACACGCCGAGGTGCTGGCGCTGTTCACGAATCATCCCAAGGCTGGCGATATCGTCTCCTTCAATCAGGCGCTTTGCGGGATGTATGCGGCGGGATTGGGTACGGGGGTTGCGGATGCGGCCGCCCGGTCCGCGGCAGACACGCCTGCCGCCAAACCGGACGCCACCGCCGTTCCCGCCACCGACTACAACGCGCTCGGCCGCCTGTTCGCGGACATGATCGGGCACGCGTTGCCGCTCTACCGCGGACAGCCGCCCGCTCCGCCGGATGTCTCGGTTGGCATCACCGGCGCAGCTCTCGGCCTGCCTGGAAAGGAACGCATCTTCGACGATGCCAACATCGGGCGCATTCTCCGTGGCGAGCAGTTCATCGACGTGATCCCGACCAGGTATCGGCGAGCCATGCTCGATAAGAACATCACGCGGCTGGTGAAGCGCGAGGACGGCGGCCCGGTCTTCGAACACATTCAAAGTCCCGCCGACGTGATCAAGCTGGCCGGCCGGGGCGGCGCGTTCGATCTGGAGAAGGAATTCGGCGTGTCCGCCGAGCGCATGTCCGCGCTCGATCGGGATACGCAGCTTGCTATCGCGGTCGGCATCGATGCCCTGCGCGACGCCGGCATTCCGCTGGTAATGCGTTACAAGACGACCACCAAAGGCACACAGTTGCCGGACCGCTGGGAGTTGCCGCACTCCATGCGGGACGATACCGGCGTGATCTTCGCCTCGGCGTTCCCCGGTTGCGACTCGTTCGCCGACGAGATGGCGCGCTATTACGCCGACCGCGGCCGCCGCGACCAGTTGGCGGCGCTCCTCGAGCTCCGCGCGCGCGAAACCGGATCGAATGGTCGCCCCGTTCTCGTCCAGGAGCTCGACCGCCGCATCGAAGAACTGCGCGCCGCAATCGAAAAGGACCCCTACGTTTTCGACCGGCGATTCATCTTCAAGCTCCTGCCGATGGGACATTCGCAATTCGCCGAATACATCGGCGCCCGCGGTCCCAATACGCAGGTGAATGCCGCCTGCGCCAGCACGACGCACGCCATCTCCGTGGCGCAGGATTGGATTCGTGCCGGCCGCTGCCGCCGCGTCGTTATCATCTCCGCCGACGACATCACCTCGGACCATCTGATCGAATGGCTGGGCGCCGCATTTCTGGCCAGCGGCGTAGCGGCCACCGATGAAATCGTCGAGGAAGCGGCCATACCATTCGACCGGCGCCGGCACGGCATGATCATGGGCATGGGCGCCGCATCCCTGGTCCTGGAGAGCGCGGACGCGGCCCGTGAACGCGGCATCCAGCCCATTTGCGACGTGGTGAGTGCCGTCACCGCCAACAGCGCGTTTCACGGCACGCGCCTCGACCCCGATCACATCGGCCAGGTCATGGAGAGACTGGTGGCCGAGGCCGAGCAGCGCATCGGCATCCCGCGAGCCGAATTCGCCCAGCGCATGGCGTTCGTGTCCCACGAGACCTATACGCCGGCGCGCGGGGGCAGCGCCTCCGCCGAGATCCACTCCTTGCGGCGCGTCTTTGGCGATGTCGCCGATCGCATCGTCATTACCAACACCAAGGGCTTCACCGGCCATGCCATGGCGACCGGAATCGAAGACGTCGTCGCCGTCAAAGCGCTGGAGACCGGCTGCGTGCCGCCGGTGGCCAATTTCAAGGAGGTCGATCCGGAGCTCGGACCCTTGAACCTGTCCAAAGGCGGAATGTATCCGATCGAGTTCGCGCTTCGTTTCGGCGCCGGATTCGGCTCGCAGATCAGCATGGCCCTCTTGCGCTGGGTCGGGACCAGGAACGGCCTGCGCCCCAGTCCGCATGCTCTCGGCTACACCAATCGCATCGTCGATCCGGCCGCCTGGAACGCCTGGTTGAGCCGCATGGCCGGGCATCCCACCGCCGATCTCGAGGTAGTGAATCGCACACTGCGCGTGCGCGACCGCGGAGCCGTTGCCGTCGCGCCGCCGCTGCCGGAACCCGTGGTGGCGGCCGAAGCCGCGCCGCCGATTCCCGCGCCCAACCCGCCGGTTCCATCAGCTACGCCGGCGAAAGACCCGGTCGCGGAGCGCGTCCACGCCCTGGTAGCGGAAAAGACCGGGTATCCGGTCGACATGCTCGATCCGGATCTCGATCTCGAGGCTGATTTGGGCGTAGACACCGTCAAACAGGCGGAGGTCTTCGCAGCCATTCGGCAGGAGTACGGGATTCCGCGGGACCCCAACCTGAAACTGCGCGACTTCCCGACTCTGGCGCACGTGGTCCGGTTCGTACACGACCGGACCGGGGAACGCCCTGTCGCCACTGCCTCGCCAACGCCGGCCGCGCCCCCACCCATGCCCGCTGCCACCGTGCCGGCCGCGCCCCCACCCATGCCGGTTGCCACCGTGCCGGCCGCCGATCCCATCCGCGAAAAGGTTCTCGCTATCGTCGCCGGGAAAACCGGCTACCCCCAGGACATGCTCGACCCCGACCTCGATCTTGAAGCCGATCTCGGCATCGATACCGTGAAACAGGCCGAGATGTTCGCCGCCATCCGCGAGGCATACAACATCCCGCGCGATGCCAATCTGAAGCTGCGCGATTTTCCGACTTTGGCGCACGTGATCCGGTTCGCACAGGAACGGGCGGGTGCCGCGGCGCCCGTTGCGCCCATCGCACTAGCCCGGCGGCCCGTACCCGCCGGCTTCGATGCCACAGCGCAAGTGCCCCGCCGCGTTCCCGTGCCCGTTCTGCGGCCGCCCCTGACGCTCTGCAAACAGACCGGCGTCGCGCTCGGCGCCGGCGTGCGCGTGGCCATTATGGCCGATGCGGGGCACGCCGGCGAAGCGCTAGCCGCCCGTCTGGCCGAACTCGGAGTAGAAGTGGTCCCCATCGAAGACGCCCTCGACGGTGCTCCGGTGAACGGTGTTTATTGGCTGCCGGCGCTCGACCCGGAAGGCGACCTCCAGAAAATGGAGCCGGCGGCGTGGCACGACGCCGTAAAGGTGCGTGTCAAACAGCTCTATTCCACCATGCGCAAACAGTACGGCGCCTTCCTGATTTCGGCCACGCGTCTTGGCGGACTCCACGGCTACGATGAAGCCGGCGCTTTGGCGCCCTTGGGCGGCGCGGTTTCGGGTTTCACTAAGGCCTACAAACGCGAACGTATGGACGCCCTCGTCAAAGCGATCGACTTTGAGGCGGCGTGCCGGCCCGCCGACGTGGCGGAGCTGCTCGTCGAGGAAACTCTGCGCGACACCGGCGCAGTCGAGATCGGTTATCGCGGCGGGCTGCGCTTTACGATCGGGCTCGAGGAACGGCCCGCGGCCGATGGCCGCCCCGGACTCGCGCTCGACAAAGACACGGTTTTCGTCGTCACCGGCGCCGCTGGAAGCATCGTTGCCGCCATTACAGCCGACCTGGCTGCCGCCTCCGGGGGAACTTTCTATCTGCTCGATCTGACGCCCGAACCCGACCCCCGGAATCCCGACCTCGGGCGCTTCACGACCGACAAAGACGGGCTCAAACGCGATCTCTTCGCCCGCATTCAGGCACGCGGCGAGCGTGCCACGCCTGCGCTCGTTGAAAAGGAGCTCGCCGCTTTAGAGCGCGCCCTCGCGGCGCGCGACGCAATCGACGCCGTCCGCGCAGCCGGCGGCACAGCGCACTACTTCAGCGTCAACCTTACCGATGCGGACGCGGTATCCCGTGTGATCGATGAAGTGCGCCAACGCAGCGGGCGCATCGACGTCCTGCTGCACGCCGCCGGCCTCGACCGCAGCCATTCGCTGGCCGACAAAGAGCCGCCCGAGTTCGATCTGGTCTTCGACGTCAAAGCCGATGGTTGGTTCAACCTGATGCGCGCCATCGGCGATATGCCGCTGAAAGCCACCGTCGCGTTCAGCTCGATTGCCGGCCGCTTCGGCAACGCCGCCCAGACCGACTACTCTGCCGCCAACGATCTCCTCTGCAAGATCGCGTCCGGCTTTCAAACCACCCGCCCCGGGACGCGCGCCATCGCGATCGACTGGACCGCTTGGGGCGGCATCGGGATGGCCACCCGCGGCTCCATTCCCAAGATCATGGAGATGGCCGGCATCGCCATGCTGCCGCCCGAAGCCGGCGTTCCATGGATCCGCCGCGAGCTCACCCAAGGCGGAACCCGCGGCGAGGTCGTCGTCGCCCAGGGTCTGGGCATGCTGCTGAACGAGTGGGACGCCGATGGCGGCCTGGATCGCAGCACCCCGGCGCATCGCACCGGTCCGATGATCGGCGCCGTGTCGGCCATGGACGTGCAACACGGTCTGAGGATCGACACCACGCTCGACCCTGGCGCGCAGCCCTTCCTCTACGATCACCGGATTGAAGACGCTCCGGTGCTTCCCGGCGTGATGGGTATCGAGGCATTTGCGGAAGCCGCGCTCTGGCCGCTTCCCGGCTGGCACATCGATGCGATCGAAGATGTGAACTTCCTCTACCCGTTCAAGTTTTACCGCAACGAGCCGCGAACCCTGACCCTCGAGTCCGCGTTCCATCCGGAAAGCGATCGCGTGGTCGCCAAATGTCGCCTCACCGGCGCGCGGACGCTGGCGAACCAGGCGGGACCGCAAGTCACCACGCACTTCACGGCCCGAGTCCGGCTGGCGAAGGAATCCCCCGGAGCTTCATCCGGACCGCCGCCCGCGGCGCCAAGTGGGTCTCTCATCGAATCGCCCGCGATCTACGGCATGTACTTCCACGGGCCTGCATACCAGGTGGTCGAGCGCGCATGGTGGGACGAGCAACGGATCGTCGGGCAGATGCCGCTGAGATTGCCCGCGAATCACGTGCCGGCCGATCTTCCACTGGCCATGGCGCCACGCCTGATCGAGCTGTGTTTCCAGACGGCCGGCCTCTGGGAAATGGCCGTGCACCATCGCATGGGCCTGCCCCATCACATCGATCGCGTACGGCTCTATCGCAATCCGGAATCCGCCGAGGGTCCGCTCTTTGCCGTTGTCACGTCCGGCAGCGGCCCCGAGACCTTCGATGCCGACGTCACCGATTCAGCCGGTAACCGGTACCTCCATCTGAGCGGCTACCGCACCGTCGCCTTCCGCGAAAATGTGGAATTCGAACCTCTGCGCGCATTGCAGGCCGCTATGGCCCGATGAATCTTTATTGGCTCGAACAAGCCGAACGCGACGTGCCCGCGGGGATTGACTGGCTCAGTCCCGGCGAAGCGCTCCGCCTGGAATCGATGCGCTTCCCGAAACGCCGCGCGGATTGGCGGCTCGGGCGATGGACGGCGAAGTGCGCCGTGGCGGCTTGCCTGGACACACCGTGTCTCTTGTCGCGCATCGAGATTCGTACCGCTGATTCGGGTGCGCCGAAAGCATTTCTTGACGGCCGCCCAGCCGGACTCGACATCTCATTGAGTCATCGCGACGGCATCGGCTTCTGCGCCGCCGCTCCAAGCCCGGCAGTCTTGGGCTGCGACCTCGAGCTGATCGAGCCGCGCAGTCCGGCTTTTGTTGCCGACTACTTCACTGCGGAAGAGCAGGCCGTCCTCGCGCGTGCCGCGACGGTCGATCGGCCGATGCTTGCGACTCTGTTCTGGAGCGGCAAGGAGAGCGTTCTGAAAGCCCTTGGTACGGGCCTGCGCGAAGACACACGCTCCGTAACGGTGTTCTCTGCCGGCGCAACTCCCGGCTCGCCATGGCGCCCCCTCCTGGCGCGCCACTCCGGCGCCGAATTCCACGGCTGGTGGTACTCCGATGGGCGGCTCCTGCGGACGATCGTGGCGGCTCACTGGCGGATAGAATGGGGACATCGTGACGAAACTCGCACTGGTCCTTCTTGCGGCGGGATGCCTGTCCGCGCAACAACGGCCCAACGGGCTGTATGCCGTCTTCCAGACATCCATGGGGAATATCGTCGCCCGGCTTTTTGAAAAGGACACCCCGGTCACGGTCGAGAATTTCGTCGCCCTGGCGCAAGGCACCAGGGCGACGCGCAGCCCCAAGAGCGGACAGTTCGTAAAGGTGCCGCTGTACGACAACATCACCTTCCACCGCGTGGTGCGCGGCGAGATGATTCAGTCGGGCGACCCCACCGGCACCGGAATGCACAATTGCGGCTTCACCATTCGCGACGAGTTTCTGCCCGGCCTGCGATTCGAGACCGGCGGCAAGCTTGCCATGGCCAACACCGGCGACCCGGATTCGGGCGGTTGTCAATTCTTCATCACGGCCGGTCCCATGCCCTCCTGGAACGGCAAATACCCGATCTTCGGCGCGGTCGTGGAAGGGCAGGACGTCGTTTCCATGATCAACCGTGCTCCCACCCGCGGCGATAAGCCGGTGAACCCGGTGAAACTGATTACCGTCACTATCGAAAGAGTGGGACCGGAGCCCGTAAAGAAGAAGAAGAAGTGACCGCCCGAGGCCGGGATCCGCCCGTACTATGCCGGCTGGAGGCAGCCGTTGAATTCGTGTACCGCCCGAATCATGGCCACGATGTTCTCCACCGGCGTCAGTGCCTGCACGTTGTGGATCGGATTGAAGACGTAGCCGCCGCTTCTGGCGAAGATCTCGCACCGCTCCAGAACCTGCATCCGCACCTGCTCCGCGGTGCCGAACGGCAGCGTCGCCTGCGTATCCACGCCGCCGCCCCAGAACGTCAGCCGGTCGCCGTACTTCTCTTTCAGGGTCGCCGCATCCATCCCCGCGGCGGAGCACTGCACGGGATTCAGGATGTCGAATCCCGCATCGATGAAACTATCCATGAACTTCACCACGCTGCCGCAGGAATGTTTGAAGCTCTTCCACGTGGTGTGCTGGTGAATCCAGTCGTTGACGCGCTTGTAGTACGGCAGCCACAGCTCCCGAAAGGTCGCGTTCGAACAGAACGACGAAGTCTGGGTGCCGAAATCGGTGCCGCATACGAACACCGCCTGCGGCGCGTTGCCCGCGCGCTCGTGGATCCGCGCCAGGTTCGCGATCCCGATCTCGCATTGGCGCTCGAAGATCTTGTGTACATACGGGCGGCGCGCGCGCGTGGACATGTACCATTCGCTGATGTCGCGAATGCCCTTCGGATCGGTCATGAACGGACCCGGCACCAGCGCGATATCGCCGAACGCCGTGCCGCCGAAGGTCGCCACCACGGCTCGCCCCGTGGCGCGCGCCGCCTCCACGCCGCGCGCGATGTGCTCCAGATCCGCCTCCGTCACGGGTCCGAACTCCTCCAGGTTATCGGCGGGGTCCAGCTTGTCTTCGTCGATCGGCTGCTGCCGCACGATGGTGTCGAAGAAAAAGCTCCCCACGGGTAGCCGTCCACTGGGAGCCGCGGTCCTGTCGCCTTTCGGATAGATCAGCAGATCGCCGTTTGGCTCTTCCGTCACCTGGAAGTTCTCGCCTACCAGGACATCGAGCCCGCGGAAGTTCCACTCCTTCCATTTGTCGTTGGCAAACCCGAACATCGTCTCGCGCGGGAACACCCCGGCGGTGTCGATTCCCATCGCTTCGGCGAGATCGTCCTCCACCAGACCGAGCATCTGATAGGGCTCGTGTACTTTGACGGGCCGCCGTTCCAGGCCGTAGTGATCCCGCAGGGCCGCCACACAGCTCACGTGGATGCCGGTGACCGCCGTGCCGCCCAGATCGATGGGCACGCGGTCCGGGGTCTCGTGCCGCAGCGTCGCGGCGACGCGCTCGGCGTGCGCCGTCATCCCGCGGGATTCGGTCCTGCTCAGAGTTTCCATGGCTCCTCGATCTCCGCCGGCCCCTGTCACCGCAGTTGGATCCTGACATCCGCCTGCCCCGGCGCTTCCAGCGGCCCCGGGTACGGCCTGGCCGCGTTGCGTTTGCGTCCCAGGTAATCGGTGTCGATCGCCAGCGGCGTTCCGTCCGCGTTCTCATACGGCAGGTCGGAGACGCGCGCCTTGCCCAGCCAGGATGTCTCCGCCGGCCGTGTCGCCGCCTTCGCCAGGTCCGCGCTCAGCTTCAGCTTCAGCCATACGCCGCCGCTCTCCTCGACCACCTCGGCCTGAATGTCCGCGACGGTTGTCGCGCCCGGCGTCTCTTGAAAGTAGGGCCGCGCACCACGCGCATAGACGTTGCCGGCGGTTACCAGGGGAAACTCGCGATGGTTGTAGACCCACAGCCCATAGCCGCCGAAGCGTTGCGGGTCGATATCGCCCGTCGCCGCACCGTTCCCCACGAAGATATTGTTCACAAACCGGTCGTCGCCGCCGGTCGTGCTGGCCAACCCGGCCAGCGCGGTCGAGTGCGCCTTGTGATACGGGGTCGACCGCCGGGGCTCGGGCTGGCTCACGATCCGCCCCATCATCAGGTTGTGCAGGTACGCGCCGCCTTCCGACACGTCGCGCAGCGCGATCGGCGAGAGGAACACGTTGTTGTCGACCACGAACGGCCCGTGATCCACCTCGACAAAGAGGTCGTCGGCCGAATTGTCATACAGGACGTTGCCGGTGATGCGGGTGCCCTGCGCCATCCAGTCCATCCACAGGCCGCGCCCGGCGTTGTGGATGCGATTGTGCCGGATCACTACGTCGATCGCCGCGTGCAGCTTGATGCCGGCCATCTCCGCGCCCGTAAATTGCCGCTTGGTCCAGATGTTGTAAATGTGGTTGTCGCTGATCTCGCTGAACGCCCCGCCCAGGCTGCCTGCGATGCCGGCCTGCTCGCAATCGAAGATCACGTTGCGGCGCACGATGTGCGATCCGATGTTCTCGCGCGACCAGCCCGCCGCCAGCGCGCGCAGAATGACCTCGTTGTAGTGCGTGGCGCCGTCCTTGCGCGGATCGTTGGTCCACACGTTGTGGCCCGTGACGCGATCCTTCCCCAGGCTGATGCCGGCGCACTTGGAGTCGCTGATCACGTTGTTCTCGATGATCCAGCCCTTGCTGAAGTGGGTGCCGATCAGCCCGATCTGTTCGGCGGTCGGCGCGGCCCACTGCGTCGCCGCCTGTGCCATGCGGAAGCCCCGCACCGTGATGTAGTTCCGCCCCGGCGCATCGGGATAGAAGCAACTCTCCCGAACGTTGATCTCGACCAGTTCGCGGTTCGGGTCTTTGTCGTGGAAATTGGCGTAGAGGTACGTGAACTTGTCATCGACCTCGGCGAACCAGGTATAGGTCGAGCCCTCCACGTCGCGGATGTCGATGATCCGCCGCGGATCGAGCACGCGTTCCAGCAGGTCGGTCTCGAAGAGCGACTTGCCGTTGAGATAGACTTCGCCGGTGTGGTGCGGCCGGCCTTTGTCGTTGAACCAGTCGCCGGCGATCAGGTCTTTGTACGGGTTGTATTTCCCGAACAGCGTATTCGGCACCGCGGCCTTCCACACCGGACCGCTGAAGCGTTTCCACTCGCGAACCACTTCCGAGCCTTTGACGATCGCCTGTTCGCCAGGCGCGGCTTGATAAACGATCCGCCTGTCGTCCGACTCCCCGCCCCGCGGCGGTGTCACGCGCTCGCGATAGGTTCCGCCGTGTACCGTGACGGTGTCGCCCGGCTGCGCCGCCTGCGCGGCGGCGGAGATGGTTCGATAAGGCCGGGCGGCCGAACCATCGCCGCTGTCGCTTCCGTTCACGGAGACGTGAAGTTCCTTGGCGGAGGCGCCGGCCGGCAGCGCGGCCAGGATCGCCCACAAAACCAGGTGCTTCATAGGTTTCAACGGACCCGTGGCCTAGACCCTGTCTTGGCACTGACACGGCCATCCCCGAATCGCGCTCTTTGGCCGCGGCCGCGCTCTACTTGAGAACCGCGCCGGTGACGGCATTCACTAATGCTGCATAGCCGTTCTTCGTGGTTCCCCACATGATGTACCAAACCGGCGCCGCGAACCGTGATGCGTTGCCCAACCGCAACGTCACCTTCTCGTCCGGATGCTTCTTCAGCCAGTCGGCCGCTTTTTCCTCGGCGGCTTTGCACGCCGCGTCGGAATCCACCGCGAATTCGCTGTTCGCGAACGGATTGCTTTCCTTTGTGGCGCCTCCCCAGGGCAGGGCGTCGCTTATGTTGATCCCTTTTCGAATGTCGGCGCCGCTATTGGCAACCGCGTACGTGAAGATGCGGGCCTCTTTGCGGCTCGGGGAAACGAACGTGACAGTCCATAGCCCGGCTTTTCCGCAATCGTTCTTGATGCCCGGCACCTCGCCGCTGACCACGCTGAGCGCCAGCAGATCGGTCGCCCAGGCGCGCGCCGGCTTGTATGCCTCATAGAAGGCAAATTGAGCGGTGACAGCTTGTGGCGCCTGAACAGGCTCTTTCTTCGCTTCACCCTCTTTCTTCGTCTCCGGTTTCGGGACTTCGGAGCAGGCCGACAATCCAAGGATGGCCGCCATCACAGGTAACAGAACCCGTTTGACCATAATTCACCACCCCTATACTATCGCCTGTCGGGCAGCGGTGCTTGCCGCCGGGGAATCGCCGATCGGCGTGCTGCCACCTAGAGCCGCCTTCAGAGCTTCCCATCCAAAATATCTTCGCTCCGTGGTACCCGCCCGGTACGCTAACGGTGCCGCCAGTACTGGTCCCCAGGAGCCCCGTCTCCGACACTGGATTTATGCCATCGTCGGCCGGTCGGTTCCGTCCCGGGAGATCTTCCGGCGAGCGGCGTGCCAGTACCCGCTATCCGCTTGGTCTGGACCTCCAATACACGGTGCGATCCGCGCAATATCCGCATAGAACCGGTAGCGGGCGGGTCGTGGACCTGAGTCGATCGGGCGTGCGTTTCACGGCGGATCGGCCACTGGTCGCCGGGCTCAAAGTCGAACTTGCCATTCATTGGCCGGTGCTGCTCGATGGCGGCGTGCAATTGCAGTTGGTATTGTCGGGCAGGATCGTCTGGGCCGGCGAAAATGAAGCCGCCATGGAAATTCTGCGGCATGAGTTTAGAACCCGAGGCGGAAAGTTCAAGCTCATGTAGAGCCCTCGGGAGCTACCGGCGTACCAACTCTCCTTGGGCTCTCGCAGACCTGAAGAAGGCATCCAGCCATTAGCGGTCATCCCAAGACGACATCGTGCCGCCAAGAATGGCTGTTCTCTGATTACACGTCGCGATGCCCCCCGCCCACCAACATCGCTCCCCAGTTCAGTCCGGCGCCGAAAGCGGCGAGTACCACCGGTTGGCTCAATCGGCCCTCCAACCCGCGCCGCCATTCGGCCGCCGCGATCAGCAACGATGCCGACGAGGTGTTGCCGTAGCGATCCACGTTCTGGAAGAATTTCTCCTCCGGCACGCCAAGTGCCTGCGCCACCCGGACGATGAGATTCAGATTGGCCTGGTGCATCAGAAAAGCGGCCACATCCTCCGGTCTGCACCGGTTTCGCTCCAGCAGCTCAATAATGACGCGCGGCAGCTTTCGTGATGCCTGCAGAATGATCGTCCGCCCATCCATGTGCAGGCCCGAAGCCTGGTCCATGTGAAGAGCCTCCGAGAACTCGCCGTCGCTCCGCAGCAGGAAATCCGTTATCTCGGCGGCACCCCTTTCCGCGCTCACCAGGCAGGCGCCCGCGCCATCGCCGAACAGCACGGCGGTGTCGCGGGAGGCCGCGTCCAACCGGATGGCGCGCGACATGATCTCGCTTCCCACCACCAGAACGTTGCCGTAGCGCGGACACAGATCGGCGGCCAGGGCAAGGCCGAACAGCGAGCCGGCGCTCGCCATCGGCAGGTCCATGGCGGGGACGCCGCCAATTCCGAGGCTGGCGCCGATGGCGGTCGCCGGTCCGGGGAAGCAGCGTTCACCCGAGCCGCTCGCAACCAGCACGAGGCCGACGTCGTTCGGCTTCAAACCGCCCGATTCGAGACAATCCCGGGCCGCCCTTGCTCCCAGGCTCGCCACGGATTCCTCCGGCGCCGCGAACCGCCGCTCGCGAATTCCGGTTCCGCGCAGAATCCAATCGGCATCGGCGCCTACGAGAGTCGCAAGCTCCGTGTTATCCACCACCCGGGAAGGCAGGTAAGAACCGAAAGCCCGCAGGTAAGCCATGCTCAAAGCCTGCTCTGAATGTAGCGCTCGATGGAAACGACGGAATCGAATTTCCGGGGCGTGAGGTCGGAATCGGGAATCTTGATCGCGAATTCCGATTCCAGTGCGGCCACCAGGTCCACCAGGGTGAACGAATCGAGCAGGCCGGATTCAAACAGCGATTCCTCCGGCGAAGGATCGATCGGTTTGGGCGCGATGCGGCGCAGTATTTCAATGATTTTGATTTGTCTGTCCATGTAAGCCGGAATCCATCAACAGCGACCTTACCTTTTTAAAAAGGTCGTATTGCTTCAATAAGTCCGTAACTAATATCTCCGCGAGCCGGTGATAACCGGCTTGGGTAAAGTGAATATAGTCGCGTTGAGCGAGTCCCGCGAAGGCCCAGTCCCTCATCGCACCCGCTCCGCCCATACGCTCCCGCATATCCCAAAAGGCGCAGCCGGTCCGGCGGCAGGCATTCTGCTGCGCAGCGATAATGCCGTCTGCATCGGGCAGCGGATGCCATCTCCCGTGGGAACGCACATACCCGTCCGGCGGACCGATCACCAGAATGGGAACTGACGGGCACGCGCGGCGGAACCTCTCCAGGAGCGTCGAGAACATGGTCTGATAGGGCTCGACGCTTCGCCTCGGCTCGACTGCCTCGTTGGTGCCGTACGCCAGCACAATCAGCGCGGGCTGGCGGAGCCGCAGGTAGGTAGCGAGCATGTCTTCGTTCCAGCGCAGGATGACGGATGCCTCCGCGCCGTTGATGCCCAGCGCTTCGTAAGTGACGCCGGAGTTTCTGTCGGCCGCCCAGCCGAACAGGCGAACCGGCCGGTTGGTGAGCGTCTTGAGCGTGAAGCGGTGCTGGCCCGAAGTCGTCTGGTAGCGCTTGAATGCCGCACCCAGCTCGCCGGCCGTGGAGAACTTCTCCACCAGCTCGTCGCCGTCGTACAAGGCCAGCGTTCCGCCGTCGGCCTGCTGTAGGTAGTGAATTTCCAGGACGTCGCATTCCGTCTCGATGAACACCGACTGATCCGCGCGCTGCGTGGAAATGCTGACGCCTCCCAGGCCGAAATATCCGTCTCCCTCGGCCAGGCGCAGTCCCTCCGCGCGCCAGGCGCCGGTGCCGCCGCCCGCGCGCACGTCGAACCGGTGATAGCCCGGAAAAGGGTGCCCCGCGAATGCAAATCCGGGGCCGCCGTCGCCGAATCGTTCCTTTAGGAGGCGGCGGACACCGTCGGTCCACTCGTCGGCAGCGGTATGCGAATCGCCGAAGTGCAGGATGTGAACCGGTTCGTGAAGCTTGAGCCCGTCGATCCGGTAGAGTTGCTCGAGAAACGGCGCCAGGACGGCCGGTTGCTCGATATCGCCAGGCGCGGATCGCAAATACCCCGCGACTTTCTCCAGGGCGGCAACCCGTACGGCGGAGCTGACACGCGGCGAGGATGAAGACTCGCTACGGCCGTCGCTTTGTGCCGCGGGCAGGGGAAACAGGCCGGTCACTGCAAGGTAAAGCCAGAAGCCGCCGGCGAGTCTGGGCCGCGTTTGGATCATTTAGTGGTCCGTTTCATTCTGCCGTAGTTTGAACCGTTTCAACCCCGCAATTATTTCCTTGGTAAAGAGGCTGGCGACAATCCTGCCCCCTTCGCCGAACGGGTGGATCAGGTCCGCGGCCACCAGCCGCGGATCCGCGCCATACCAGCGGGCGATCGTTCCCTCGCCGCCCATGGCATCGAACGTATCGAAAAAAGCGCAGCCGGTATCCCTGGCGGCGCGTCGCTGGATATCCACCAGTTTCGGAATGGTGGGCATAGTTTCGATCTCGCCGGACGCCGTTCGCTGCCCCCGGTCCATCGGACTCATGATCAGCACCGGGGTGTTCCCAAGCGCGCGGCGGATCCGCCGGATGACCTCGTGAAGCTCGTCCTCGTATCCATGCTCGATAAAGTCGGCAAACCCGGCTTCGTTCGTGCCGTAATTGATGATCACCAGGTCGGGACGCCGGTGGCGCAGTTGTTCGCTCCAGTGGGATTGATTGAACATGCGCGCGAGGACCGTGATCGAGCCGCCGTTCAGTCCCAGGCTGTCGTACACAACTCCCGGTCCCGGACCTTCGGCGATGACTCCGAACCATCGTACCTTCCCCTGAGTCACCTGGACATCCACTTCCGCCGCGGCAGGCTCGACCTCGAAGGCCGCAAAAGCGGACTTCAAATCGCCGCTCGTGTCCGTCGTGCCCAGCGCCTGCCCACCCGCTGAAACCGTGAATTGTCCGCCATCCGGCTGCTGGAGAAAGCATATCTCGAATCGGGACGCTCCTCCGCGTTCAAAGACAATCGCGGTACGCGCGGGAGGCGAACCGCTGAACGTCACTCCGCCCAGGCCGAACATGCCGTCGTCCGCGTCAAAGCGGCTGGCAGGCAGCATTGCCCAGCCATGGGCGTAGATCTTCATCCCGGCATGGCGATACCACGACCATGGGTTGTCGGCCAGGATGAAACCGTGCCCCGCATTGCCAAACTGCTTCTGAAGAAGCGACCGCACGTCGCCTGTGATCAGGTCGGCGGTGGTAGGCGAATCGCCGTAGTGGACGATCCGGGTGATCGCGCCAGGCTCCCGCCTCTCGCAGCGCAACAGCGCCTGGTAAAACCGGTCGAGCGAGCCGCGGGAGTCGTCGAACAGAACCGGCGGTTCTTTGGGTTTTGGCGCCGATCCCGGGGCCGGTGCCGTTTCACTTCGGGTTACGCGTGCCGGGGGCGCCGGTACGGACGGCATCGGGATGATGCCGGCAAACTGGGACAGCTCGGGGCCTCTCATTCCGGGCACCACCATTCCAGCGGCGCCAAGCAGCAACCCGAAGGCGAGAATCGCAAGTGCGGTTTGGAGGGGAAAGTCGCGCATTTTGTCAGAACCGCGAGTAAATGAATGGTGCATTGCCGCGTCCTGCCGTTAACTCGATTGCCGCGGCGACGATGACCAGGACCACGGCGTGGACATAGAACGGGCGCTGCGCGAAGGCTTCCATTGTGCGCGTATAGATTTGACGGCTGACGCACAACGCGGCTGCCGAAACCAGGGTTACCGCCGCGATCGTAAGCGAGATATTCTCGAATCCCGGGGTAAGCGAAGCGATGCGGCCCAACATGGCCGCGGCGTCGGAAAGGCTCCGGGAGCGGAAGAACAGCCAGGTAAAACAGACAAAGTGGTACGTGCAGATTACCGCGATCGTTCGGCGCCACGGCTTGCTGATCGGGCCGGGTTGGCCGCGCCATCGCAGCCAGGCGCGCGTGCCGGCCAGCCCGGCGCCATGCAGGAGGCCCCACACCGCAAAGGGCCACGTGATTCCGTGCCACAGGCCCGCCAGCACCATGGTGATGACCAGGTTGACGTACGGCATCAACCTCGTGCGATTGCCGGGCAGAGAGAAATAGACGTAGTCCCGGAGCCAATTGGAGAAACTGATGTGCCAGCGGCGCCAGAACTCCGTAAGGTTGGCCGATTGATAAGGGCGGTCGAAGTTAATGGGTAACTTGATCCCGAGTAACAGGGCGAAGCCGCGCGCGATATCGGTGTAGGCCGAAAAATCATAATAAAGTTGCAGGGAATATGCGTATACCGCGATCAAAGCTTCCAGTCCGCTATATAGGTTTGGGGTATCGAAAACGCGATTGACCAGGTTTAGTGCCAGGTAGTCGGCGATCAGGGTTTTCTTCAGCAGGCCCAGTCCGATCAGGAAGAATGCCCGCCCCCCATCCTCGCGGCTGAGATGCGGCCGCGCGGCCAGTTGCTTGACCAGGTCGGGCAGCCGCGTGATCGGTCCTGCCTGTAGCGTCGGGAAGAACGACGCAGCCGCGAGATAAGTCAGCGGGCTCGTCGTGCCTTCGGCGTCGCGCCGATAGAGTTCGATCGTGTAAGTCAGCGACTGAAGCGAGTAGAACGAGAGGCCCAGCGGAAAAACCCAGTCCCAGCCTGTGGCGGAGCCGGCGAGGCGAACGAGCAGCGCCATGTGTCGGGATCCGGCCAGGAGAGCCAGGTTGACCGCTACGCTCAGCGCCACCAGCGACAGGCGGATGCCGCGGCGGCGAAACCGCACCAGCCCCAGGCCGGCCAGGAAATCCAGCCCGGAGCACGCCGGAATCAGTGCGACATAGAGCAGCCCGAAGTGGACACAGAAAAGATAGTTGGCGGCCAGCACCAGCGCCAGGCGGAGAAGCCGGTATCGCGAGCAGCTCCAATAGACGAAGAAGACTGCTGCGACGAAGGCAAGAGACCCCCCACTGCCGGCTTGCACGTGTTCATTTTAGCCAAGTCCGCGGCTGTGGGGCGCTGCTTCAGCCCGCGCGGGACTTTTAGTCCCGCTGGCTCGGTCTAGCGCCGGAACCACGGCTTATGGCTATTCCTCTGATTCTGAGAAGCGTCCATCGGCGTCATCTCGAGGCGCGACTCCACTCCGCTGGCCCCGTCGGAACGAATGATCTGGGTGGTCTTCGGATAGGCACCGCCTGCCTGTGTGACGTAATCCGAATACAGAATTCTGAGGTCTGCGTCGCGGTCGGCAGACTCGACCCGGATTTCGCCCGGCCGGTCTCTGGCGTCCAGGGTCACGGTATAAGTCTTTGCGCCTCCCTCCGTTCGAAACGTGGCGGGGTTGTCGATTCCGAAGACCAAATTCTCCGCCGCCATCGTCAGGCCGGGCTCCCGCAATTGCTTCAGCAGCGTGGTCAGGCGGCCGTCCATGACCAGCCGGATGCTCTCTTCCACCTCGTGCTGGGTGTCTCGCGATTTCGGACGCTTCTTCCATACGAAACCGGAATCGGTTCGGGTGATCTGGTATTTCTCGCGCAGCCGGCTGATCTCGAACCGGGCCATATCCGGGAATTGCAGCCACTCCGCGACCGACCACTCGGCGCGTTGCCCGCCGGCCGCCTGCAGAGAAAGGATCCCTGTGGCGCGAAAGGCCGTCATCTCCGGTCCTTCGCCGAGAGCCTCGAGCATCCTCTTGAAAAGCGCGGCGCCCTCGGTGACCAGGGCGGCGTGCGTTGGCTTCAGTACGAACTCCACGCGAGCGATCTCGTTCGGCTGGATGCGGATTTCCTGCGGTCCCTGCGCCGCCTCGTAGCCGTCGCGGGCGGCGGTCACCGTCACGGCGCCTTGCGGGCGCTTGATCCAGGGCAGCAGCCCGTGGCTCGTGGTCCCGGCCATCTCGCCATTCAGCCGAACTTCGCAATCGACCGGCTCGCACGTCACCGACAGGTAACCATCCGTGGGTGCGGGTTTCGGAGGCGGCGGCTTGCGAGCCGCTTCCAGCGCCTTCAGCAGGTCGTCGGAAGCGGAGGCGTTTCTGAGTTTCGCCAGATCCTCCGGCGTCGGCCGGAAATCCAGGCCGTAGATTTCGATGAGCTTGATCACGATCGCTTCCGGAACCGTTCCGCCCTTGTAGCTCTCGAAGAATCGCAACAGGCCCTGAAGTGATACCGGCTGGACGCGAAGATCCGGATGCGGCGCGGCATCCTTCTCTTGAGACCAGCCGGTATCAGGCGCCGCGATCGCCGTCAGGACGACCGCCAGGATTAAGCGAACCACCGGTTCATTTCTTCTTTGCCTGTTGCTTGATCGGCTTGGCCGACTTCGACGGCACAAAGTCAGCGTCGTTCACGTTCGACGGGCTTAGCTCGACATCCGCAAATTTCAACTCGAAGCCGTTTGAGCCGGCTCCCGGCAGAATCAACTGGATCGTCTTCGGATAATAGGCGTCCGCTTTTTGGAAGTAGGCCGAGTAAACAATCTTCCGGCCGGTATCCAATCCTGCGGATTCGAGCAGAATCTCCTTCGGGCGAAAATCCGGGTCCAGGGTAACCGCGGTCCGGTCACTGCCCGCGGTGGCGTGTAAGACCGTGTCTTCGCCTGGACCCGGCGACAGGCGTTCGGTCATCAGGCGGAAGTTTGCGCTTCGCAGATGTCCAACCACTTCGGAGATCTGATATTGCTGAAGGAGCCGCAACGGGAATTCCAAATCCTCGCCGTCGTTGCCTCTTGGTGGCTTCTGCCACATCAGCCCTGTCTTGGTCTGTGTGACATCGTAGGTTTGACCTGTTCTGCGTATCATGAACCTGGCCTTGTCCGGCGCTCGCAGAAGCACGGTGACGTCCCACGTTGTCGGTTTGCCGTCGCGGTAGCAGGTGAGCGTTCCCGTGCCTCTTATAAAGGCGTCTGCTTTCAGGCCGGCATCGCCTCCAAGAGCGTCCACCATCCGTTGGAAGATCCTCCCGGCCGCCGCTTCCAGCGCGGCTGCCGAAGGCTTGAATTTGAACTCGACCAGTGCGGGTGACTTCTCGCTGATTGCGGCCACCTGTGGACCCTTGTCGGACTCGTAGTCCGTCTTGGACACCGAGACGGTAACCGGTCCCTCTTCCCGAGTTAGCGATAGCTTGCCGCCGACAGTTGTGCCGACTGAAGCACCCGCCACCGACACCTCGCATTCGGGCGGCTGACAGGTCACGGTGAGGTGTCCCTGCGGGGGCGGCGGCGGAGGAGGCGGTTGCGTTGCCGGGGGAGTCTTTGGCGGCTCAACATGTTTGGTGGCGTGCTCTATGGCCTCGTTCACCTTGGGAAAATTGCCATGCTTCTGCACCTCAGCGCGAGACTCATCCGTCGGTTCGAATGAGATGCCGCAACGCCTGATCCTGGCTGCCAGCGAGTCGGGATTCAGGAGTTTCGCGTCGTGCTTCGACCCATCGAGCCACTCTGTAATTGCACTCAATGACACCGGAGGGCACGGTCCAGGCGGCCCCTGCGATTTTGGGGTCCGAGTCTGGCCGAACACAACCAGCCCGACCAGCAATAGGGCGGTCAGGGATACGGCTGCCTTTTTCATGAACCATCCACCATCCGAAGCAACTACTGCTTCTTGGGATTTACCAGCCCAAAGACTTTGTCGCACACTGCTCTCCACCTGGCAGCCACCTTATGGTCCAGGGGTTCCATTTGGTCGACTACCTTAGCCAACTCTTCGTACTCACCGTTGCCGTAAAAGGCATACGCTTTCTTTACCAGCGCGTTTAGCGCGGGATCTGTTGGAGGCGGCGGCGGTGGCGAAATCGATGGCGGACCTTTGCCTAATTCCTCCGCCCGCGTAAGTACGGCCGGGTCGACTGGACATCCCTGTGTCGCCAGAGCCTCCTTCGCCCTCGTCAAATCATCATCCGTTTCCCCTGGAGGCGCGCCGCCTTTCTTGCGCTCCTCCACCAGATCCATCAGCAGACTCGCCCTCTCGCCTTCGGCCCTACACGCCTCTGGCGTTCCAGGGAAATGCGCCGCAAGTGCCCGCAGCTTGTCGATAAACTCGCGACGCTGCTGCTCGCCGGCGCCTGCCGCGGGCCTGTCGACCGCCAGAAACTGCCAGGCGATCCGCGGGTCGTCGCTGCTCCAGTCGCCCAAGTCGGCCGTTCGTACATACCCGGCGGGCGAGTTCTTCTTTGGTGACACAAACTGGACGCGGATAAATCGTTGATCGGGATTTGTAAGTTTAGCAACCACGTTGACCGGAGTACCCTGCTCGAAGGCCGTCACCCGTTTGGCGCCAGCGCGCGGGGCCTCCAGCAGATCCGCCCGCGGCGCACGGACTCGAGCCGTGCCCAGCGCCCGCTCCGCCGGAACATTCCGTGAGCGGGAGATAATGAACGCCGTAACCACGGCGATGGCCACCAACATGAGCGCCGCCAGCAGAACATACGGTCTGCGCAAAAGCGGCTTCCGCC
>DATJYW010000302.1:0-2426 GCA_035499435.1 Candidatus Acidiferrales bacterium
CGTCGATGTCGGCAGGGCCGAGCCCGGTCCGCTCGATGACCGCGCGCACGGCCGCTTTCGCAAGCTGATGCGCGGGCACGTCCCGCAGGGCGCCACCGAAACGCCCGATCGGGGTCCGCACCGGCTCACAGATCACCGCGTCACGCATCTTGTACCTTCTTCATTCAAGGCTCTGGTATCGATCCCTGTGATCAACTGATCTGGGTAAGATTACGGCCTTTCGCGTTGTCAGCTGACAGGTGCCGGCGGAAAAGCCCCGGCCCGGTGCTGGTTGCCCGCAGCCACCGCGAAGGGCCACCGCGAAGGCCCACCGCGAAGGCCCACCCCTGCAGGCCATCGCCGTGGCTCGTGCGTGGTACCTCGATCTTCCCGTAACCGGCCCCGGCACGCGTGTCCGGGCCGGTTAGGGGAAGCGTTTGACGGCGAGGCTTGGTAGCCACTCGAAATACGATGCGAACGCCACAGCAAAAGCGGAATACGCTCCTGCCACGGGCCGCCTGCCCACGTCGCGCACCCCGCGGCAGCCGTTAGGCCGAACTTGCGTGATCTTGGATATCTGATTGCGCCCTCCACCTGCGTGCGCACCTCTCAGACACCAAAAAACGTAGCCAGAACAACAGTAGACATTCCTTGATCATATTCGTTAGAATGAGCAGGTGACTCGTACTTCAGGCAGCATGCACATCGACAACGCCAGTCGCCAGTACCAGACAGCCGGCGGCGAGCGGCGCACCTCCCGCTGCTACCTGCTGCGCCGTTCCTACCGTGACCAGAACGGCAAGCCCCGCAACGAGACGCTGGCCAACCTCTCGGCGCTGCCCAATCACGCCATCGAGGCGCTGGGAAAGATGCTCACAGGCGCCACGCTGGTCGACGCCGGTGACGCGTTCGAGGTCGAGCGGTCGGTGCCGCACGGGAATGCCGCGGCCGCGCACGTGATGGCATCAAAGCTGGGCCTTGCGGGCCTGCTGGGCCGGCCGTGCCGGGAACGCGATATCGCCTATGCGCTCATCCTCTCCCGGGCGGTGCGGCCGGAATCCAAATTGTCCACCGCCGGCTGGTGGGCCGGGGAAGACACCACGGTGGGAACTGACCTGGGCGTGGCAGACGCCAGCACCGATGAGGTCTATGGCGCGATGGACTGGATGGTTTCCCGGCAGCGCGAAATCGAGAAGCAGCTGGCGGGCAGGCACCTTCGCGAGGGCGGGATCGCGATGTTTGACCTGTCCTCATCATGGGTGGAAGGCTCGTCCTGCGAGCTGGCCGCGTTCGGCCATTCCCGCGACGGGAAGCGCGGCCGCAAGCAGATCGAGTACGGGCTGCTCACCTGCCCGGAAGGACGCCCGGTCGCGGTCGGGGTATTCGCGGGGAACACCTCCGACCCGACGTCGTTGAAGACCGCCATCACACGCGTGCGTGACGATTTCGGAATCGGCCGGCTCATCATGGTCGGCGACCGCGGGATGATCACCGGTACGCGGATAGCCGACCTGCGGACGCTAGAGGGCATGGAGTGGATCACCGCGCTGCGCGCGCCGGCGATCGCGGCGCTGGCCAGGGACGACGGCCCGCTGCAGATGTCGCTGTTCGATAGGCAGGGCTTCGCCGAGATCACCCATCCCGATTATCCCGGGGAGCGGCTGATCTGCTGCAAGAACCCTGTCCTGGCCGCCGACCGGGCACGCGAGCGCGAGGACCTGCTGGCCGCCACCGGGAAAGACCTGGAGAAAATCCAGGCATCGGTGGCATCCGGCCGGCTGAAAGGCGCGGGGACAATCGGGGAGCGAGCCGGGAAGGTCATCAACAAGCGCAAGGTCGGCAAGCATTTCCTCTGCGAGATCACCGATACCGCGTTCACCTTCCACCGCGACCAGGAGAAGATAAACGCCGAGGCCAGCTTCGACGGGATCTACGTCATCCGGACCAGCGTCAGCAAGGACACCATCGATTCCGCGGGCGCCATCACCGCCTACAAGAACCTCAAATACGTGGAACGTGACTTCCGGATAACCAAGGCCGGCGACCTGGACCTGCGGCCCATCTACCACTACCTCGCCAGCCGCGTCCGCGCCCACGTTCTGTTGTGCATGCTGGCCGCCTACCTCACCTGGCACCTACGCCAAGCGCTCGCAGAGCTCACCTTCACCGACGAGGACATTCCCGCGAACGCCGACCCGGTCGCTCCCGCCCGCCGCTCAGCCCAAGCGCGCGGCAAAGACGGCGCAAGACACAACACCGACCGGCTGCCAGTACGCAAATACGGCGATCTCCTCGACCACCTATCCACCCTCGACCGTCAGACCATCAATTTCAGCGGGCAGCGGATCGAGAAACTCACCAACCCCACGCCCACCCAGCGCCGCGCGTTCGAACTACTCGGCGCTCCCGTGCCCCTCACCCTCCAGTAACCAGTAACATCCGCCCGC
>DATJYW010000303.1:0-20417 GCA_035499435.1 Candidatus Acidiferrales bacterium
CCTGCACTACCTTCTCGCTCAATGCCGCCAGCGCCACCGAAACCTTCACGGTCGAGCATGGCTGAAATCCGGAGCTAAGCGCCAGCTTCTGGTTAACCATCGACAGGACTCGCCCGTTCTCCGGATCCACTACCACAACGCTGCCGTTGTATGGTCCCAAGGACTCCACCGCCATGCGGCGGATTTCCAGGTCCTCGCCATCCACATTGTCGCCAAACGTGGAATCGGCGTAAGTCGGTTCCGTCCATGGCCCGCCTGCGACCACCCCCAGAGGGCCTGAAGTCATCCTGGGAACCGCCGTATGAGCAACCGTGACTGCCGGCTTCTTAAGAGCAGGAGAAGCTGCTGCGGCCGCCGCGGGATTTCGTTTGCGGCGCTTCTTGGCGGCGGTAGTGGTGTTAGCCGATGCGCTAAAGCCCGCAATCAAAAGGGAATACAGCAGGAAACCGAAGGTAAGGTGTCGCCATACCGGCGACCGGGAAACCCAAGTCATACTAATGTGCCACTCACCTCATCGGCGAATGTACGAGAATAAGTGCCAGAGCAGGCGAGCTGTCCGGCCGGAGCCGCCGAACAACCTTATTGTCCAATCCGCTTCGGTGCTGCGTCAAGCAAATTTCCGATATTCTGGGTGTAAGACAGCCTCCAGCCTGTCCAGCCACCCTGCATGTTAGACACTCTCCAGGACCAAATCGTTGCATGTTGCCGCTGCCCCCGCCTATGCGAACACACGGCGAAGATCGCGCAGACCAAGCGCCGCGCCTACCTCGATTGGGAGTATTGGGGCCGTCCCGTGCCCTCATTCGGCGATCCCGAAGCTCGCGTCCTTATCCTGGGCCTCGCGCCTGGAGCCCACGGTTCCAACCGCACCGGCCGCATGTTCACCGGCGACCGCTCCGGCAACATGCTCTACCGGGTTCTGCACAAAACTGGTTTCGCTTCCCAGCCCACCAGCACCTCCCGAAATGACGGCCTCACGCTACGCGGCATCTATATTACCGCTGCCGCCCACTGTGCCCCTCCGGGCAACAAACCCCTGCCCGAGGAGCTGCGCAATTGCCGCCCCTACCTGGAACAGGAGCTCGATCTTCTAACGAACATCCGCGTGGTGGTGGCCTTGGGCAAAATCGCGTTCGACGTCTATCTCGACATCCTCAAGACTCGCGGCGCGATTGCCAGCCGCGCGCCATTCCGTTTCGGACACAACTGCGAATACGTCACTGCCCCCGGCCTTCCTCGCCTTCTGGCCAGTTACCACCCTAGCCAGCAGAACACCTCTACCGGCAAGCTCAACGAAAAGATGCTGACCGACGTCTTCCGTCGCGCGCGCAAAGTCGCCCGGTTGCCCGCCCGCGCTTAACCGTTTATATCTTCCTTGTTCTCGATCCGCTTCTGCAGCGCCTGCAGGGCTGCTTTGTTCTGCTCCGGCGCGCCCACTTGCGCCGCTTGAATTTCCTTCAAAGCCGTGGCAAAATCGCCGCCCGCTACCGACAGCCGCGCCTTCGCCAGGTGGCCCAACCAGTGTTCTGGAAACCGCTTCACCACCACGCGGAAATACTCCATCGCTTCGGTCTTCTGTCCCTGCATCTGGATCTGCCGGCCAAAGCTGTAAACCTGCACCGGATTTCCCAACTCAACCGCCTTGTTCCGCGCAGACGCGGCGTCGCCATCCCGCTTCAGCTCCTTCAATAGCCCGGCGCGCGTCATCTCGTTGTCGAACCGGTCTTCGATCTCGATCGACCGGTCCACCCACTTCAATCCCTGCTCCAGGTTCGTCTTGCTGTCCAGGCACCATTTGCCCGCATCGTTCCAGCCGTCCCAGCTATACGCGGGCAGGCTCCGAAACTGATTCCGGATGTTCGCCAGCGTCGCTTCCTTATCGGCAGTTACGCGGAACGGCACCGCATCCTTCTCCCAGAGCATCGTGACCACCACAGAATCCGGCTTAACCTCGTCGAACTCGTAAGTCAGCGCCTCGTGCATCTCGCTCGCCGCCGGCTTAACCGTTACCCGCAGCGCGTCTTCCTTCTGGTCGTAGGTAAAGCTGCCCCATGAAGTCGAATTCTTCGAAAAGATCACGGTCCACGAATCCTTGTCCGGAATCATGTGCAGCCCGTAAACGCCCTTGGCGAGCGTCTGCCCCTCGATCTGCACCGGGTCGCTGAATTCGATGGTGGTGTTGTCGTTGGCGCCCGCCCGCCACACCTGCCCGTACGGCACCATCGCGCCCCACACTTTCCGGCCCCCCACCAGCGGACGGTGGTATGTGATCGTGACATCGGTGAGCGCGATCCGCTGGGACACCGTCGCGCGCTGGCTCTGCCGCGGCAGGGACATAACCAGCGATTGAGCCGCAGCCGGCAGCACGGCCAGCAGGATCAGGTACACCCGAGACGTTCCGTGAAGTCGCATGTCGAACCCCCTGCGGCATTCGACGCGCCCGCCATTATTCCGTGAGGTCACTCGACCTCGTCCCACCAGTCCCACGCGCCGAAACGGCGGCCGATCCTATCGCGGGAACATCTCCCGCACCAGTTCCATCGCGTCTCCGGCCGTCGCAATCCGCCCCTCGAGCTGCGCGTCCTCGACCGCATGCAAAATCTTCGAAAACTCCGGCCCCGGCTGGTACCCCGCCGCGATCAAATCCGTGCCCGTGATCAAAGGCTCCGGCTTCAGCGCCTCCTCGCTGAACTCCTCCAGCTTCCGCTTCGCAAGTTCGTAGTTCTCCAGTTTCCGGTTGCTCGCCATCACGTCCATGCGATGCAGTTCCAGGTGCTCGCCGAACTCCGGCATGCGCAAAAAGCGCTTCAGCGTGCTCTCCTTCATGTGCTGCACGTCTTTGAACTTCATGTGATTGGCGATCAGCGCGGCCACCTGGTCGATCTCGACGCGCGAGTACCTCAGCCGGTTCAGAATCACTTCCGCCATCCGCATGCCTTCCTCCACGTGCCCGTCGAACCGGATTCTCTCGGCCACGCGAAACGTCGGCGGCTTGCCCACGTCGTGCAACAGCGCCCCTAACGCCAGCGTGATGGTGGGGCAGCTTGCCGAGCTGCCCAACTGTTCCAGCAGCATCAGCGTGTGCGTCCAAACGTCTCCTTCGGGATGATACTCCGGCGGCTGCTGCACGCCCTTCATCGCCGCCACCTCGGGCAGGATGTCGGCGAGTATGCCGCTCTCGTCCAGCAGCTCGAACCCGCGCCGCGCGCCGCCCTCGGTCAGAATGCGCGTCAACTCGTCCCGCACGCGCTCCATCGCCACCTTCAAGATCAGAGAATGATCCTTCCGGATCGCGTCCATGGTCGCCGCCTCGATTGTGAATCCGAGCCGTGCTCCGAACCGCACCGCACGCATCAGCCGCAGGTGGTCCTCGCGAAATCGCGCGTACGGATCGCCGATCGCTCGCACCACGCCGCGCTTCAGATCGGTCTGCCCGTCGATGAAGTCCAGCACCCGCCCATTGTCCGGATCCATCATGAGCCCATTGATGGTGAAGTCCCGGCGGAGCACGTCCTCCCGCGGATCCGCTTCGAACCGCACCTGCTCCGGATGCCGGCCGTCAAGATAGTCGTGGTCGCTGCGGAAGGTGGCCACCTCCACCTGGTCGAAGACGTCGCGCACCAGCACCACGCCGAAGTGCGCCCCAACGCGGCCCGAGCGTGGGAAGAGGTCCATGATGCGGTCCGGGCGCGCGTCGGTGGCGATATCGAAGTCCTTGGGCTTCACGCCCAGCAGCAAATCGCGCACGCAGCCGCCCACAAGGTAGGCCTGGTGTCCCGCGCCGCGCAACTTGTCAATCACGTGGCGGGCAAGCGCCTCGGGCTCCATGCTTCATCATACGGAGCAGACGCACGTTTTGCCAACCTGGGGAATCTGTCGAAGGGCCTTCAGTGAGAGTGCGGATGTGCACCGGGCTCGTGATGGTGGCCGCCGTCGCCGTGGCTGTGTGAATGCGGTGCCGGGTGGGAGCGCCCGGAAGCAGTCAGGCCCAGCGCTCGCTGCGCGTCGAGCCATTCGATCACCCGCGCCAGCCCTTCGCCTGTCTTCATGTTCGTGAACACGAATGGCAGATCGCCGCGCATGCGGCGGGCATCGCGGTCCATCACCTCGAGCGACGCTCCAACGTACGGAGCTAAGTCCACCTTGTTGATGACCAGCAATCCGCTGCGGCGGATACCCGGACCGCCCTTCCTGGGGATCTTGTCTCCGCCGGAGACGTCAATCACGTACATCGAAGTGTCCACCAGTTCGGGGCTGAACGCCGCGGCCAGGTTGTCACCGCCGCTCTCCACGAAGACCAACTCGAGCCCGGGGTGCGCGCGCTCCAGATCGTCGATGGCTTCCAGATTCATGGAAGCATCCTCGCGAATGGCCGCATGCGGGCAGCCGCCGGTCTCCACGCCGCGGATCCGGTCGAGCGGAAGCGTCCCCTGGCGCATCAGGAACTCGGCGTCCTCTCTCGTGTAGATGTCGTTGGTCACCACGCCCAGGTTGACCTGTGGCCACAGCGCCCTGGTAAGTTGATCCACCAGCGCGGTCTTGCCGCTACCCACAGGCCCTGCGATCCCCACACGGTATGCCCTCGTCATGCAGGTCTCTCCTCAGAACAGAAAATACCTCTGCGCCAGCGGAAGCTCGCGCGCGGGTTCGCACGTCAGGAGTTCGCCATCGGCGCGAACCTCGTAGGTTTCCGGATCCACTTCGATCATCGGCACGGCCGAGTTGTGGATCAGGTCGCGCTTGCCGATGCCGCGGCAATTCCGCACCGCAACCGCCGGCTTCTTCATCAGCGCCTGGATCCCGGCGTCCACCGCGCTCCTGGAGACAAAGGTCAGCGACGTTGAAGCCGTTGCGCGGCCGAAGGACCCGAACATCGGGCGGTAGAGCACGGGCTGCGGCGTCGGAATGGATGCATTGGCGTCGCCCATCACGCTCCACGCGATGAAGCCTCCCTTGACGATCATCTCGGGTTTGACGCCGAACATCGAGGGCTTCCAGAGCACCAGGTCGGCCAGCTTGCCTGGTTTGATCGAGCCGACTTCGCTCGCGATTCCGTGCGTGATGGCCGGGTTGATGGTGTACTTGGCGACGTAGCGCTTCACCCGGAAATTGTCGTTGCGCGCGGAGTCCTCGGGCAGCGCGCCGCGCTGGGTCTTCATTTTGTGCGCGGTCTGCCAGGTTCGTGTCACCACTTCGCCGATACGCCCCATGGCCTGGGAGTCGCTCGAGATCATACTGAAGACGCCCAGGTCGTGCAGGATGTCCTCGGCCGCGATGGTTTCCGGCCGGATGCGGCTCTCCGCGAACGCAACATCCTCCGGCACCAGCGGATTGAGATGATGGCAAACCATCAGCATGTCCAGATGTTCCGCGATCGTGTTGACGGTGTATGGCCGGGTGGGGTTGGTCGAGGACGGCAGGATATTGGGGAGCGCCGCAATGCGAATGATGTCCGGCGCATGGCCGCCTCCCGCGCCTTCCGTGTGGTAGGTGTGGATCGTCCGGCCGGCGATGGCGGCGATCGTGTCCTCCACGAAGCCGGCTTCGTTGATGGTGTCGGTATGGATTGCCACCTGCACATCGAGCCTGTCGGCCGCTCGCAAGCAGGCATCGATCGCCGCCGGCGTGGTGCCCCAATCTTCATGGAGCTTCAACCCGCAGGCGCCCGCGCGGACCTGCTCCTCCAGGGGCGGCTCCGTGGATGCGTTCCCTTTGCCGAGAAATCCGAAGTTCACCGGCCAGGCGTCGGCCGCCTCCAGCATCCGGGCGATGTTCCACGCCCCGGGAGCGCAGGTAGTGGCATTGGTGCCCGTGGCAGGCCCCGTGCCGCCGCCGATCATGGTGGTGATGCCGTTCGAGAGCGCCTCGTAGACCTGTTGCGGCGAGATGAAGTGGATGTGGCTGTCCACGCCGCCGGCCGTGACGATGAGGTTTTCGCCCGCGATTACTTCGGTCGAAGCACCCACCACCAGGATGGGATCGACACCATCCATCGTGTCGGGATTGCCCGCCTTGCCCACTTTGACAATTCTGCCGTCGCGAACGCCGATATCGCCCTTGACGATTCCCCAGTGATCGATGATCAGCGCGTTGGTAATGACCAGGTCGAGCGCGCCTTCCGCCCGCGTGGCCCGCGCGCTCTGCCCCATGCCATCGCGAATCACCTTGCCGCCGCCAAAGGTGATCTCGTCGCCGTAAGAAGTGAAATCCTCTTCCACCTCGATAATCAGCTCGGTATCGGCCAGGCGCACCCGGTCGCCGGTGGTCGGCCCGTATAGATCGGCGTAAACGCGCCGTGGGATGGACAGGCTCATTGGTTTCCCTTGCCCTGGTGTCCGAAGATCCGGCGCTCTCCGCCGAATTCCACCAGCTCGACTTCCTTTTCCTCGCCGGGCTCGAATCGCACGGAAGTCCCCGCGGCGATGTTCAGCCGCATGCCGCGCGCCCGGGCGCGGTCGAACTGCAAGGCGTTGTTGACCTCGAAGAAGTGATAGTGGCTGCCCACTTGAACCGGACGGTCACCCGTTTGGCGAACGGTGACCTTCACAGTCGGGCGGCCCACGTTGGCATCGATGGCCTGCGCTTCCAGAAAATATTCGCCTGGTTTCATTGGTATGGACTCACTGAATGGGATCGTGGACGGTGACCAGCTTGGTGCCGTCCGGGAAGGTCGCCTCGACCTGAACCTCATGGACCATCTCGGCGACGCCTGGCATCACATCGTCGCCGGCCAGAATCCTGGTTCCCAGGGTCATGATCTCGGCTACCGATTTGCCGTCGCGAGCCCACTCGAGGATCTCCGCCGTCAGGACAGCGATGGCTTCCGGGTAATTGAGCTTGAGGCCTCGCGCGCGGCGTTTCCGCGCGACATCGGCGGCGACATAGATCAGCAGCCGCTCCTGCTCTCTCGGGGTCAGATGCATTCCATCTCCTACTTGAGTTTCCTCGGGGGCACTGCCTCTTCGCCGGTGAGAAAACGCCTGGCTGCCTTCCAGAATCCAGCGAGTGTGGCCGGTACGTTACTAGCCGTGGTGCTCAAGCCCCGAACTATGATTCCATCCGCGGCAAGGGCACTAGCTCCCCATATGGTACATCCCGGGCGTGACTCGCGGATCGCGATTTCCCCTAGCTGACGCTCGAGTTGCAGCAGGTCCGTGGCGGACCGGCCCACCTGGATCGCATAGAAGCTCGTCATGTGCGTGTAGCCGCCCAGGCGAGCCGGGGAGTCGGGCGGCGCGGTCTCTGGTTCGAGGCAGAAGTCCTCTAAGATCAGCGGGCACTGAGCTGATTCGATCCTGGTTCGCAGCCGCAGGCTTTCAAAGGCGAACTGCTCGCCCATGGCCTGGCGGCCCGGCGCGATCGTTTCCCACGCAAACAGCGCCGCGCGCTCCGCCAGCCGGATGCTGGTTCGCTGCGCGTGCCGCGATCCGGCGAATGGAATCACGGGATCGGGAAGATACTCCACGAGTCCTCCTTCTTCCACACAAATCGTCACCTGCTGCTCCGAATCGGCCAGACCCGGGCGGTGCCGGTACAGCCTGGAGGCGCCAGTGGTAGTGATCTGCGCGCGCGCGCCAGGTGCCACATGAACGTCGAGCGACAGAGTGTCTCCCGCCAGCACGCCGCCGGAGACGTTGTGCAGGTGGACCAGCGCGCCGCCGTCGGCAAGCGGGAAGGCGCGAATGACTCTCCACGGCGGTTCCTGCGAGCCGAGCCGCAGCCGCGTTTTGCCGCGGGAAGTTTCGAATCGAAGCTCCAGGCGCGCCTTCAACTGATGAACAGGCGGGTCTCCATCCACGCGTGCCGCATCGAGGCCAGTTCGGGAAGGGGAGTAAAGCAGGGGCACTCGAGTCCCTCTGATTTTGACACGGCACCCAGGATCGCCGGTCTGAGATTCCAGATCAATCGCCCGGCCGCCACTTGGCCGAGCGGCATGAGACGCTGGCAGGCGGAAACCAGCCCAGTCACCGACTGCTGAAGATAGGCCTGTGCGAGCGGCTCCTCGGGAATCGCCAGCGCCCCGCCCGCCGCGCCGAATGCGACCGGATAGTAGAGCTCCGGGCTGAGGCACACGCCGGTGAGCGCCTGGAACAACCCGGCAAATCGCCTTCCTATCTTCAAGGACGCTTCGCGCGACTCTCTCGCCGGCCGCCGCGCGCCAAGTTCCGCGCTCAGCACTTCCGGGCAGCCGCCGCGCCGCGCCGCGCGAACGAACGCGGCCTCCATGCGGCCGGCTTCCGCGAGGTAATCGCAGAGGAAGGCGGTCAGGTTGTGGGGCTCGAGAATGCCTTCTTCCACCAGTGCTTCCAGCCCGAACGAATGGGACGCGCCGCCCACGGGCAACGCGGAGTCCGCCAGTTGAAGCAGCTCGAGCAACACTCCATCATGGTATCCCGGATTGTTAAGACCTCTCCCCTATAAAAATTTTTTGGCGCGGGTATCAGAAGATCTGTTGACTGATTTGTAACGGACCGTGATAGTCTACTCCCATACCAAAACTCGAGGGTTTACCGACCCCCCCGTAAATTCAGCCGCTCCTCGTCAGTAGCGACGCTTGATCTGGCTCTGTCTGCCGCCCGCATGATTCGGGATCTGCCGGCACTGGGTGAAAGCCCCGCAGATCACCGCTGGCAGCCTTTCGGCTGCCGGAAATGAGGAATAGTGACGAGGATTCATAGCCGAGAACTGCTTTTGTCTTTTTTCCTGACGACTCTGGTCCTTCCCTTAACGGCGCAGATCAAACTGGGGCCGGTGACCATCGGCGGAGGGCTGCGTACCGATTACACCCACACCGAACCGGACTCGGGCGATCCCACCGACAAGTTCAGCCTGGATAGCGCCCGATTGTATGTGAACGGCTCCGTTACCGACCAGATCAAGATCATGTTCAACACAGAATACGATGGCGCCACCAACAAGATCGGCGTACTGGACGCCGTAGGGCGTCTCGAGTTCTCTCCCCATTTCAACATCTGGGCAGGCCGGGTGCTGCCGCCAAGCGATCGCGCCAATCTGGCCGGACCGTATTTCAACAACCACTGGGCCGTGTACACGGACGGCATCCAGAACGGCCACCCTTCCGTGTTCCAGGGCCGCGATAATGGCGTAGTCTATTGGGGCGATTTCCTGAATAAGGTGATGAAGGTATCCGCCGGGGCCTTTGACGGCCAGTCGGCCGACGGCAGGCCGGGTGTCATCGGCGCGTTCCGCACCCAGTTGGATTTCTGGGACAAGGAGGACGGTTACTACCTGAACAGCACTTACTACGGCGATAAGAACCTGTTGGCTATTGCCGGTGCCACCCAGGTGCAATCCGGCGCCACGGCGACCACTGTCGATTTCGTGATGGAGCGGAAACTCTCCAACATGGGCGTGGTCACCGTCGAAGGTGAATATGCCAATTACAACCGCCTGGGGGGCTATGATCCGAGATATCCCAAGAGCCAGGGCGAATACGGTTTGGCCAGCTACATATTCCCGAAGGCCGTGGGTCCCGGAAAAGTTCAACTGTTGGGCAAGTACGCCAAGGCCGATTTTACTCGCGGCGCTCTCCCCAGCTACAACCAGAAGACCACCGAGGTGAACCTGAACTATCTCATCAAGGAGTTCAACGCTCGCGTGATGACCTTCTACAAGCACACAGCTTTCAATCACGGCAAGCCTGATTCCTGGCAGGCGGGAGTGGGCCTGCAGCTCCAGATGTAACTTATCGCAAGGCAGATTACGAAAGGCAAATTACCCATGAAACCTAGAGCAACGATCGCTTTGGTGCTGACGGCCGGCATTGTCTTCTCGACGGCCGCCCTGGCCCAGAATACGATCAAGGTAGGTGTCCTTCACTCGCTATCGGGGACCATGGCCATCAGCGAGACGACGCTGAAGGATACGATCCTCATGATGATCGACGCCCAAAACAAGAAGGGCGGCTTGCTCGGCAAGAAACTGGAGCCGGTCGTGGTCGACCCAGCGTCGAACTGGCCCCTGTTCGCCGAAAAGGCGGCGCAACTGCTCGAAAAAGATAAGGTGGCTGTGGTCTTCGGATGCTGGACCTCCGTGTCGCGGAAATCCGTGTTGCCCGTCTTCGAGAAGGACAATGGCCTCCTCTTCTATCCGGTGCAATATGAGGGCGAAGAGTCCTCGAAGAACGTCATCTACACCGGCGCGGCTCCGAACCAACAGGCCATCCCGGCGGTGGACTATCTCATGAAGGAGGTCGGCGTCAAGCGGTGGGTCCTGGAGGGCACCGACTATGTCTATCCCCGTACTACCAATAAGATCCTTGAAGCATATTTGCACCTGAAAGGCGTCAAGCCAGACGATATCTCGATTAATTACACGCCGTTCGGCTACTCCGACTGGCAGACGCGTGTGGCCGCCATCAAGAAGTTCGGCTCGGCGGGCAAGAAGACTGCCGTGGTCTCCACCATCAACGGCGACGCCAACGTGCCGTTCTACAAGGAGCTTGGCAACCAGAAGATCTCCGCGGAAAATATTCCCGTGGTCGCATTCTCGGTGGGCGAAGAGGAATTGTCGGGTGTCGACACTAAGCCGCTGGTGGGCCACCTGGCCGCCTGGAACTACTTCGAGAGCGTTAGCAACCCGGTCAACAAGGCCTTCATCGATCAGTGGCATACCTTCATCAAGAACAACAAGCGGACCACGAACGATCCCATGGAAGCTCACTACATCGGCTTCAACCTGTGGGTAAAGGCCGTGGAAAAGGCCAAGACCACCGACGTGAACAAGGTGATCGCCGCGCTTCCGGGCCTGGAGACTCCGAACCTGACCGGCGGCACGGCGAAGGTGCTGCCGAATCACCACATCACCAAGCCGGTTCTCATCGGCGAAGTGAAGGCCGACGGGCAGTTCAATGTGGTCTGGAAGTCGTCTGGAGAAGTGCCGGGAGATGCCTGGTCTGATTACCTGCCGGGCAGCAAGGACATCGAGGCCGACTGGGTGACCCTGAATTGCGGAAACTACAATAAGATAACCAAGAAGTGCTCGGGCCAAAACTACAAATAGGGCAACGGTGGACTGGCGGGCGGTGGCATCTTCTCCTTCTGCCCGCCCTTTTGGTTGTTCCCGGACGTGCACAAAAGACCGACGATGCCGCCTTCCTGGCGGCCGTCGCCGAGTTGCGTGAAGCGACGTATTCCGACAAGACAGCCATCGCCGAGAGGCTGATCAACACCGGCCACCCCCGCGTTCGGGCTACGCTGACGGCCCTGCTGGAGGACCGTCTCGCTTTTCGAAACTCGGACAATCGCGCGTTTATCCTGAAGTCGGCCGAGGGCGATCCGGCGGTCTTGATCGATCCGCTGACGTTAAAGGACGCCGGACAGGCCCCTGCCGATGCCATCACCAAAGTCGGCACCAACAACACCCTGCGGCGAACGCTTCGTACCGCCCTGGCCCGCTATTCGCTCGCGAGCCCGGATGCTTCGGTGCGCCTGGACGCCGTGCGGGAGATCTCGCAATCGCTTGACGAAAACACCCTCTTCCTCCTGCGCGACCGGTACGCCGTGGAGACCGATGCACGCGTCCGGAAGGAAATCTCCGTCAGCCTGGCGATGGGAGCTTTGGACAGCGACGATGCGCAGGCCCGTCTCAGAGCCGTTCGCAGTCTCAGCGGCAGTTTGAACCAGGATGTCCGCAACCGTCTCGCTCGGTTGGTGGATGATGAACATGACGCAGCGGTGCGCAGCGCCGCTTCCGCCGCAGTAGCGAAAATCGACAGTTGGCGCGGGTTTTACGGGGCCATCGAGACCATGTTTTTCGGTCTGAGCCTTGGTTCCGTGCTGGTCTTGATTGCCATCGGGCTGGCCATCACGTTTGGCGTGATCGGTGTCATCAACATGGCCCACGGGGAACTCATGATGCTCGGCGCCTACACCACCTACGTGGTGCAGACCGCCATGCCCGGCCACATCGGCATCTCGATCCTGGTGGCGATTCCGGCCGCCTTCCTGGTCTCAGGACTCGTCGGCATCCTGATGGAACGCTCGATCGTGCGCTTTCTCTATGGACGGCCGCTGGAAACCCTGCTGGCGACGTTCGGCGTCAGCCTGGTTCTGCAGCAAGCCGTCCGCTCCATTTTTTCGGCCTTGAACCGCTCGGTAGTAACCCCTGATTGGATGAGCGGCTCCCTGCGAGTGAACGACGCGCTCGCCATCACTTACAACCGCCTCTACATCGTCCTGTTCACGCTGATCGTCTTTCTGGCGGTGGTGCTGGCGCTCAAGCGCACGCGCCTGGGCCTCAATATCCGCGCCGTTTCGCAGAATCGTGCCATGGCCAAGGCCATGGGGATTCGCACCGAATGGGTGGATGCGATGACGTTCGGCCTGGGGTCGGGCATCGCCGGCGTGGCCGGAGTCGCTCTCAGCCAGTTAACCAACGTCGGCCCCAACCTAGGTCAGTCTTACATTATCGATTCCTTCATGGTGGTGGTGTTTGGCGGCGTGGGAAATCTCTGGGGCTCACTCATCGGCGGGTTGTCCATGGGACTTGTGAACAACCTGCTCGAGCCTTACACCGGGGCCGTGCTCGCCAAGATCCTGCTGCTCGTGGGGCTGATCTTTCTCATTCAGGTGCGGCCCCGTGGCTTGTTTCCCCAAACCGGCCGGGCGGCGGAGGACGAGTAGTGAGCTCGCGCCTCTGGCATGCGGCGGAACGCGGTGAGGTCTGGCTTGCGGCGGTGCTCGCACTGGTGGCCCTCGCCGCACCGGTCCTCAACCTGTTCGTGCCCGCGACCTCCAGCCTGCATCTTTCCACTTACGGAATCACGCTCATCGGAAAATACCTGTGCTACTCGATGCTGGCGCTGTCGGTGGATCTGATCTGGGGCTACTGCGGAATTCTCAGCCTCGGCCAGACGGCCTTCTTTTCCCTGGGCGGATACGCGATGGGCATGTATCTCATGCGGCAGATCGGTCCGCGCGGCGTCTACGGCGATCCGATCCTCCCCGACTTCATGGTGTTTCTGAACTGGAAATCGCTACCCTGGTTCTGGCAGGGCTTCAACCATTTCCCCTATGCTCTGATCATGATGGTAGCAGCACCCGGCGCGCTGGCGCTGGTGTTCGGGTGGTTCGCCTTCCGCTCGCGCGTGAGCGGCGTGTACTTTTCGATCATCACGCAGGCACTGACCTACGCGCTGATGCTGGCTTTCTTCCGCAACGACATGGGATTTGGCGGGAACAACGGGTTCACCGACTTCAAGGACATCCTGGGTTTCGACCTGCATTCCGATGGCACGCGGGTGGTGCTGCTGGTCCTCACCGTGGCGGCGCTCGCGGGAAGCTATCTCCTTTGCCGCTACCTGACCGGTTCCCGCGCCGGACGCGTGATGCGCGCCATCCGGGACGCCGAGAGCCGGACGCGCTTTCTGGGTTACCCGGTGGAATCTTACAAGTTGTGGGCGTTTGTTCTGTCGGCGGCGATTGCCGGAGTCGCGGGCGCGCTCTATGTGCCCCAGGTGGGGATCATCAACCCGAGCGAGTTTGCGCCTATCAATTCCATCGAGGCCGTCATCTGGGTCGCGGTGGGAGGCAGGGGCACTCTATACGGAGCCATCGCCGGCGCGGTACTGGTCAACTATGCCAAGACTTATCTGACCGGCGCGTTTCCCGAGGTGTGGCTGTTCGCGCTCGGGGCCCTGTTCGTGTGTGTCACGCTCTTGCTGCCACGCGGGCTCGCCGGCCTGCTGCCCGGCCGGGCGGAGCGCAACGGTGAGAAGGGTTCGCCGAAGCGCGCCCTGGTGGGTCTTTCCCCGGGCCGGGTACAGAATAAATGAGCACCCACGACCACAGGCTGTACCTGGATGAAGTGACAGTCAGCTTCGACGGCTTCAAGGCGCTCAATCAGTTGTCGCTGTACGTCGATCCCGGTGAGCTGCTCTGCATCATCGGTCCCAACGGAGCGGGCAAGACCACCATGATGGATGTGATTACCGGCAAGACCCGTCCGGATTCCGGCACGGTGTTTTTCGGCAACACAATCGACCTGCTGACCCTCTCCGAAGCCCAGATCGTCGCCGCGGGGATCGGGAGGAAGTTCCAGAAGCCGACCGTGTTCGAACAATTGACGGTCGCCGAGAACCTCGAATTGGCCTTGGCCGGGAACCGTTCCTTTCTCAAAGCACTACGGGCGCGCACGTCACCCGCCCAAAGAGCGCGCATCAAAGAGGTGCTCGGCATCATCGGCCTTACCGAGCAGCAGAACGTGCCGGGGAGAGTTCTGGCCCACGGGCAGAAGCAGTGGCTCGAGATTGGAATGCTGCTGATGCAGAATCCGGAACTCCTGCTCGTGGACGAACCGGTCGCCGGCATGACGCCGCAGGAAATCGAGCGGACCGCCGAATTGCTGGTTTCCCTCTCGGGCGATCACTCGGTCGTGGTGGTCGAGCACGATATGGCCTTCGTTCGCTCTATTGCCCGGCGCGTGATCGTGCTCCACGAGGGCAGCGTCATCGCCGAGGGCGGCATGGATGCCGTCCAGGCCAATTCTAGAGTGATTGAGGTCTACCTGGGAGAATGAGCGTGCTGGAAATCCGCGCCCTCAATCACTTCTACGGTGGCAGCCACACTCTCTGGGACGTGGATCTGGATGTGCGTGCCGGTTCCCGAATGTGCCTGATGGGGCGGAATGGAATGGGAAAATCCACGCTCCTCAAATGCCTGATGGGGCTGCAGCCTGTCCGCTCCGGCAGTATCAGCTTTGAGGGCGCGGACCTTCGCAAGTGTCCGGCGGAGGCGAGGGCGCAATTGGGCGTCGGCTATGTTCCTCAAGGGCGGGAGATCTTTTCGCATCTCACCGTGGAGGAGAATCTGCGCGTCGGCCTCGGCGTTCGCAAGAACGGTCCGCGTTCCATCCCGGACCGGATCTTCGATCTGTTCCCGGCTCTGAAGACGATGCTGAAGCGTCTCGGCGGGGATCTTTCCGGCGGCCAACAGCAGCAACTCGCGATCGGCCGGGCACTGGTGCTGGAGCCCAAGCTCCTCATCCTGGATGAGCCCACCGAGGGGATTCAGCCCAATATCGTCCATGAAATCGGCGACATCATCCTGAAGCTGAACCAGGAACAGGGACTCACCGTGCTGCTCGTGGAACAGAAGCTGCCCTTCGCCCGTCGCGTGGCCAGCGAATTCTGCATTCTCGGCAAAGGCCGGCGGGTCGCCGCCGGGTCAATCGAAGAGCTCACCGACGACGTGGTGCGAACGCACCTCAGCGTGTGACCGGGCACCATGCTAAACTAAGTGCGCCGAACTCCACCTGGAGGCGGGGGACCCGAGATTTTGGGGCGCAGTCCGCAACGGACGGAGTACTTTCAAGCTCCAGCCCGACAGCTAACCTCGCGGGCGCAGTTGAAAGTCACCCCCATGGGTGAACCGGGAGAGTCAAGTCCGTGACATCCGAGCAGCGGCCGGCAGCGGTCAAAGTGGTAGTCGCCACCACCGTAATGCTGTCGTTCATCTCCTTCTGGCGCGCGGCCGCCATCGTCCTCAGCGATCTGGCCAGCAGCGCCTATTATGTCGGCGGAATCGCCGAGGGCGCCATCGGGAAGGCCGCGCCATGGTTCATTCTGGCGATCATGCTGTTCTCCTACGCCGTGCGCGCCATCTACATCGAGAGCTGCTCGATGTTCGTACGCGGCGGCGTATACAAGGTTGTTCACGAGGCTCTCGGGGGAACCCTCGCCAAGTTCTCCGTTTCCGCGCTGATGTTCGACTACGTGCTCACCGGTCCGATCAGCGCGGTCAGCGCCGGTCTGTACCTCGGAGGCTTGATCAACGAGCTCGGCGAGCACATCCACAACCCCGGCCTGAAAGTGTACCCGCCGCACTTCGCCGCGGGCTTCGCCGTGGTGGTCACCCTGTATTTCTGGCGCAAGAACATCATCGGCATCCACGAATCCAGCACCAAGGCGCTGCGCATCATGCAGATCACCACCACCATGGTGGTCATCCTGATCGTCTGGTGCCTGGCGACGATCCTCAAGAACGGCTATCAGCCGGTTCCGCTGCCCACGCTGGAGAACCTCCACTTCAATCCGGATGCGCTCGGCTGGCTCAAGGGAACGGTCGCCCCGTCCATTACCGCCATCGCCATCCTGATCGGCCTGGGGCACTCGTTGCTGGCCATGAGCGGCGAGGAAAGCCTGGCCCAGGTCAACCGCGAGATCGCGCACCCGAAGCTGAAGAACCTGGAGCGTGCGGGCTTCGTGATCTTCATCTACAGCATGCTGTTCACGTCGCTGGTCTCCTTTTTCGCCGTGATGATCATTCCGGACCAGCCGCGGCAGCAGTTCCTCGACAACCTGATCGGCGGGCTCTCGATGTACCTGATCGGGCCGGTGTCGCTGCGTCTTCTCTTCCACGGATTTGTCGTGCTCGTGGGAGCGCTCATCCTCTCCGGGGCGGTGAACACCGCGATCATCGGCTCCAACGGCGTCCTCAACCGCGTCGCCGAAGACGGCGTGCTACCCGATTGGTTCCGCCACCCGCACAAGAAGTTCGGCACCACGTCGCGCCTGATCAACCTCATCGTGGGCCTGCAACTTTTTACGATCATCATCAGCGGCGGCGACATGGTGATGCTCGGCGAAGCCTATGCCTTCGGCGTCGTCTGGAGCTTCGCCATGAAGGCGCTCAGCGTGCTGGTGCTCCGCTACCGGCAGCCCGCGGGCCGCGAGTGGAAGGTGCCGCTGAACTTCTACATCGGCAAGACGGAGATACCCGTCGGACTGTTCCTGATCACGGTGGCTCTCTTCGCGCTCGCCGTCATCAACGTGCTCACCAAGAAAGTCGCCACGATTTCAGGCCTCACTTTCGCCGTCATCTTCTTCGTCGTCTTCGAGGTGAGCGATCTCTACAACCGGAAACATCGCGCCGGGCACGCGCAGGAGATGGAAAAGTTCCGCCTGGACACGCACGACGACGTCAACAAAGAAGTCGTGAACGTCCGCCCCGGCAACGTGCTGGTCGCGGTGCGCAATCCTAACCGGCTCCAGCACCTGGCGCGCATCCTGCAGAAGACCGACACCCGCAAGATGGATATCTTGGTGCTCAGTGTCCGCAGCGTGACCCAGGCTGCCAGCGGCGAGTTTGGTCTGGATACGGCCCAGATTTTCGCCGACGCCGAAAGCCAAGTGTTCACCGAGGTGGTCTCACTGGCCGAAAAGGCCGGAAAGCACGTCGAGCTGATGGTGGTGCAGGGCAGCGATCCTTACGAAGCCGTGGTGCAGACCGCCGCACGCCTCCAGAGTTCACGCATTGTGATGGGACTCTCGCCCAAACTGACGCCTTCCGAGCAGGGCGCGCAGGTCGGCGTCTACTGGGAATCGCTACCCGAGCCGCGCCCATCGCTCTCACTCGAGATCGTGCTCGAGAACCAGAAGGACGTGGTTTTCTTCAACCTCGGCCCGCATCCGCCGCGCCTCTGGCCCCAAGACATCGAGCTTGCCCACAAGCTCTGGCTCGATCTCAGCTCCCGCGGACCGGGCGCCCGGCTGCACCATCGCGACGTGATCGGCGTCGCGCTCCGGCGCATGAATGCCGAATTGAACTCGGCCCGCGCCCAGGAAGTTCTGGACGATATCATCCGCGAAGTCCAGGAGCCGGGGCACTAAGCCACCGCATAGGGGGTCGCCCAGCTTGATAACATGCTCATTCTATGAACCGCCGAGCCTTTTTTTCCAGCGGCGCCGGAGCGGCCATCCTCGCCCGCGCCGCCGACGCGCCGAAGAACGCCATCCTTGAATTGCGACGGATCCAACTCCGCAACTCCCCGGAGAACCAGCGGCAGCGCAACACGGAGTTCCTCCAGGAGCAACTCGCCGCGTTTCAACGCGCCGAAGCCGGACCTACCGGCGCATGGGTCTCTAGCATCGCACCGGCCGGCCCGTTCCTGCTTACACTTGTTACCTACCCTTCCTTCGGCGCCATCGAACAGATTCACGCCAGGCTTGCCGCCGACGCCGCCTACCAGAAGGCCCTTGAGGCCTTCAACAGCCAGCCCGGCCTCAACTACGAACGCATGGAGAGCAGCCTCCTGCGCGCTTTCGACGGCTACCCGGCAGTGGTTTCCCCTCCGAACGACGGCAAACGCCCCGCCCGCCTTTTCGAGGTGCGCACCTACGAATCGAACAACACGTCCACCCTGCGCCGCAAGGTCAAGATGTTCAACGACGGCGAAATCGGCGCCTTCCAACGCGCCGGAGGCCAGCCGGTCTTCTTCGGAGAAACCATTGCCGGACCCAACCAACCCAGCCTGACCTACATGCTTTCCTACGAGGACCTCGCGGGCCGCGACAAGGTCTGGAAGGCTTTCGGCGCCGACCCGGAATGGCAGAAACTGCGCGTCACTCCCGGCCTGAGCGATGCCGAGATCGTTTCGAATATCAGCAATTACCTGGTCACCCCGCTCCCGTTTTCTTCGATTCGGTAATGGCTCGCCTCTCGTTTAAACTGAAATCGGAACCGTATGCCCGCTGACACGCCACGGTCCACTACCGCTAAGGTAGTGGTCGCGACCACCGTTGCTCTCTCATTTATTTCTTTCTGGCGTGCCGCAGCCATCGTACTCAGCGACCTCGCATCGTCCGCCTTCTACGCCGGCGGCATCGCCGAGCACGCCATCGGCAAGAGCGCTCCGTGGTTCATTCTCGGCGTGATGCTGTTCAGCTTCGCCGTGCGCTCCGTGTATATGGAATCGAGCAGCATGTTCGTGCGCGGCGGCGTCTACGTGGTGGTCCGCGACGCCATGGGCCCCTTCGTGGCGCGGATCTCGGTCTCCTCGCTGATCTTCGACTACATCCTCACCGGTCCCATCAGCGTGGTTACAGCCGGTCAATACATCGGGCACCTCGTCAATGAGGTGTCGGATATGACCAGCCTGGGGCCGCACATCAACACCAACCTTTTCGCAGCCGGGTTCGCCGTGGTCGTAACCATATGGTTCTGGTGGAAGAACATCGAAGGCATTCACGAATCCAGCAGCGCCGCCCTGCGCATCATGCAGATCACCACGGTAATGGTGGTCGCCTTTCTGCTCTGGTGCCCCATCACCCTCCTGCTCATGCCCAAGGTGACGTTGCCGCCGTCACCCACGCCCGCCAATTTCCATTTCGCTCCCGAGGCGCTGGGATGGTTCCGTGGAACCTTCTGGCCGCAGATCGGCGCCGTGGCGATCATCATCGCTTTCGGCCATTCGCTGCTCTCGATGAGCGGGTTTGAAACCCTGGCCCAGGTCTATCGCGAAATTGCCTATCCCAAGCTCAAGAACCTGCGCTACACCGGCAACCTGGTTTGCATCTATGCCGTGTTCTGCACCGGCGTGATCACCCTGTTCGCGGGCATGATCATCCCCGATGCGCAGCGCGCCGCCTACGTGGACAACCTGCTCGGCGGACTGGCCATGCACCTTGCCGGCCCCGCGTACCTGCGTCTCGGTTTTCACATCTTCGTGGTCATCGTGGGCACGCTGATTCTCTCGGGGGCCGTGAATACGTCGATCATCGGCGCCAACGGCGTGATGAACCGGATTGCCGAGGACGGTGTTCTAATCGATTGGTTCCGCAAGCCTCACAGACGCTTCGGCACGACCTTCCGCATCATCAACCTGATCGTCCTGCTGCAGATCTTCACCATTCTGCTCAGCCGCGGCGACGTCTACCTGCTCGGCGAGGCCTACGCGTTCGGCGTGGTCTGGAGTTTCTTTCTGAAGTCGCTCGGCGTACTGGTGCTGCGCTACCACCGCCACGACCAGGAATACAAAGTACCGTTCAACCTGCACATCGGCGGCCGCGAATTGCCCATCGGCCTGGCCGTGACCTCGCTCACCCTTTTCCTGGTGGCGATCGCCAACCTGTTCTCCAAGGAAGTCGCCACCAAGAGCGGTGTCGCGTTCACCGCGGTTTTCTTTGTCATTTTCACCATCTCCGAGCGCATCAACGCGAGGAAGATGGCGGATAAGAAGCACGGCCTGGAAGAGTTCAATCTGGACATGCAGCCCGACGTCACTCCCGCGGGTGTGCATGCCCGCCCCGGCTGCGTGCTGGTCGCCGTCCGCGACTACAACCACATGGCGCACTTGCAGAGCGTGCTCCATAAGACCAATCCGCGCCGGCACGATATCGTGGTGATGACCGTGCGGCCGGTTTCCGCGGGCGCCGGCGAGTACGAGCTGAGCGATCAGCAGCTCTTCTCCGACTACGAGAAGGAGCTGCTCTCCCGGGTCGTGTCGATGGCCGAAAAGCAGGGCAAGACCGCGGACCTCCTGGTTGTCCCGGGCGTGGACCCATTCGACGCCATGGTGCAGACCGCGGCCAAGCTGAAAGCATCCCGCCTGGTGACGGGAGTCTCCGCGCGGATGGACAGCGAAGAACTGGCGCGGCGGATTGGCCTTGCCTGGGAGAA
>DATJYW010000304.1:0-2168 GCA_035499435.1 Candidatus Acidiferrales bacterium
GAAGGCGAGTACGGAATTAACGGCCTCTTTGTCGGCGTGCCGGTGAAGCTGGGGGCGCGGGGCATCGAGCAGATCATCGAAATCAAACTCACTGCCGACGAGAAGGCCGCTCTCGATAAGTCGGCCGGCTCGGTGCGCGAACTCGTTACTGTGCTCGGCGTATAAGCAGGCTCGGCCAGGTTGCGGGGCAAGTTGTCACACAGTTGGTGACGGAAATTGTCGCTGCAACTGCAGCAACTGGGTTGCCGCAAAAAGCCGGCGCCGGACTTTTCAGCCTGAGCAGGCGTCCGCCGCCTCCCGGGCGAGAGCGCACTCATCGTCATCGCCGCAGATTCACGGAAGACCTCAATGAACTACCCATCGGAAACTGCCGGAGGCCAAGAGACGCTGGAGGTTTCTCTGGCGGGGTTTGCCCTGATCAATTCTCCGCGGCTGAATAAGGGAACGGCATTCACCGATCACGAACGGGACCTTTTCGATCTGCACGGGTTATTGCCGCCGCACGTCGGAACCCTCGACGAACAGGTGGCGCGCCGCATGCGCGCGCTCGAATGCGAACCCACCCCCTTCACGAAATACAGCTTTCTACGCGACCTGCAGGACATCAACGAGACGCTTTTCTATGCGTTGCTGGTCCGCAATATCGAACAGATGCTGCCCCTGGTGTACACGCCCACGGTGGGCGAGGGCTGCCAGCGCTTCAGCGAAATCTGGAGGCGGCCGCGGGGGCTGTTCCTGAGCTATCCAAACAGGGAGCGGATCGGGAACATCTTGAGCAACCCGCGCTACGACGACGTGAAATGCATCGTGGTGAGCGACGGGGAGCGAATCCTGGGGCTCGGCGACCAGGGGGCTGGAGGAATGGGGATCCCCATCGGGAAAATGGCGCTGTATACGGCGCTGGGCGGAATCCATCCGGAACATTGCCTGCCGGTGCTGCTCGACGTGGGGACGAACAACGAGGACCGGCTAAAGAGCCCGATTTATATCGGTTGGGCACATGAACGAGTGCGCGGGGCCGAGTACGATGAATTCGTGGACGTTTTCGTGGAGAGCGTGAAGAAGCGCTGGCCGCACGTTCTTCTGCAATGGGAGGACTTTGCGGGCGCGAACGCGGCGCGCCTGTTGGCGCGTTATCGAAATGAGTTGTGTACGTTCAACGACGACATTCAAGGCACGGCGGCCGTGGCAACGGCAACGGTGATTTCAGCCATCCACGTGACCGGCGTTCCCCTGGAGCAACAGAGGTTCGTGGTGGTGGGGTTTGGAAGCGCCGGCATCGGGATCGCCAACTTACTGGCGCAGTTCATTCAGGACAAGGGTGTGACGGCGGCGGAGGCACGCAAGCGTTTCTATGCAATCGATCGCGACGGCCTGATTACCGATAAGACCCAAGGGATGCGGCCGGAGCAGATGCTCTACGCCCGCAGCGAGGAAGAGGTAAGGAGCTGGAGGCAGCAGTCGGGCGGCGGGATTACGCTGCTGGACGTGGTCCGCAATGCGAAGCCTTCGGTGCTCATCGGCGTCTCCGGACAAGCGGGCGCATTCAGCGAACAAGCCGTGCGCGAAATGGCCAGGCACGCGGCGCAGCCGATTATCTTTCCGCTCTCGAACCCGACCTCACGCAGCGAAGCGACGCCCCAGGATTTGATGGACTGGACGGAGGGGCGGGCGTTGATAGGAACGGGAAGCCCGTTCGGCGCGGTGCGCGTAGGAGGGAGGACCGTCCATATCGCGCAGACCAATAACTCGTACATATTCCCGGGACTGGCGCTGGGGATCGTTGCGTCGAAGGCCAAGAGAGTGAGCGACGCAATGGTGAAGGCTGCGGCCGAAGAACTGGTGCGCCATCTGCCCACGCGCATGGACAAGAATGCGAGCCTGCTGCCGCCTATTTCAAAGGCGCGCGAATTGGCACGTGATATCGGTGAAGCCGTGGCGCGGCAAGCCATCGAGGAGGGGCAGGCACAGATCGCGGAAGCGGACCTGGACCGCGAACTTCTAGCGAATATCTGGGAGCCTGTCTACGTGCCTTACACGCGCAAAGCGCAACCTGCCAGCTAAGCTGCTCCGGCCGCGGCACAAGGATAGCTGCAAGCGGCAAATGGATGATTTCACCCCCGTTTTGATTTGGCACCGCCTGTACTGAACCTGTCCTGCAAAACCGC
>DATJYW010000305.1:0-43467 GCA_035499435.1 Candidatus Acidiferrales bacterium
CGCCACGGCGCAAGCCGGCGGCACCGAAAGCATGTCGCCGACCTACGTCGTGGCGACGCTGCCGGACCAGAACCAGGCTGAATTTCTGCTGATGCTGCCGTTCACGCCGCGCGGCAAGGACAACCTGATCGGCCTGATGGCTGCGCGGTGCGACGGCCAGGCTTTAGGCGACATGGTGGTGCTGCTGCTTTCCAAGCAGGAGCTGATTTTCGGCCCGATGCAGGTGGGCGCGCGGATCAACCAGGACCAGGTGATTTCGAAGGATCTCTCGCTGTGGAACCAGCAGGGCTCGCAGGTGTTGAGGGGCCAAATGCTGGTACTGCCAATCGGCGACACCTTCCTGTATGTGGACCCGATCTACATTCAGGCGACCGAGGGCAAGATGCCCCAGTTGAAAAAGGTAGTCCTGGCGGTGGGGAGCCGGCTGATCTATGCGGACACGTACGAGCAGGCACTGGGGCAACTGTCCGGCGGCGCGCAGGAGCTGATCACGCGAGCCACTGCGCCGGCACCGGCGGCAGCAGCAGCCCCTCCACAGGCACCAGGGAGCGATCCGCGGCTGGAGCAGGTGAGGGAGCATCTGCGAAGATACCGCGACCTCGCCGCGCAGGGGAAGTGGAGCGACGCGGGCAAGGAGCTCGAGGCGATCGAAGCGCTGGTGAAACGGTAGTCGAAGGGCCCGGCCTACTTCAAGTTCACCGTGACGGCGCTAGCGGTCTGGCCGTCGACGGTGAGCACGACCGGCACCTCTCCGGCGCCGGCCAGGGATCGCGGAATCACCAGGTTGACCTGGTCCAGGCCCGTTCTGGCCGGCATAGGAGACCGCGGCTTCGAAGAGAGGGAGGGAATCGGAAGCGGCGGCGGCGATGCCGTTGGCGAGCAGATCGCGGGACATGTTGAGCGTTTGGGCATGGATCGGCAGGGGAATCGCGAGGAGGGGACCGAACAGGCAGCGCGGCAGCTCTGGCAATTGTACCGGAGGAGGCAGAGTTGGCACGCACAGTCGCTTCCGGAGGAGCGCGCGGGGTGATAGACTCCCAGATGCTATGGCAGACGACAGGCTGCAAATCAGTGTCATCGAAGGTTCCCGCCCCGGCGAGAAGGTGATCGTGCTTGTAGGCGTGTTGAATGCGGAAACCGCGTTCCGCTTCCGCGACGTGGTGCGCGAGCATTCTCCTTCTGCCCTGGTAATCGATATGAGCCGGTTGCGGTATGTCGACTCGAGCGGGCTGGGAGTGCTGATCGGGTTATACGTGTCCTTCGAACAGGGGTGCAAGCGCCTGCTGCTGGCCGGGGTCAACGACCGCATCTGGGACCTCTTTCGGATGTGCAAGATCGAGGGCGTGTTTACCAGGTATGCAACGGTGGCCGATGCGGAGCGGACAGTGGCGGAGAGTTTGGTATCCGGGGCCTGAGGGCTCGCCTCTTCCAATCCCGGCCAACGCCCCGGCGAGAAGCGATTCCCCGTCTTCGGGTACAATGATCGCGCAGTGCAAGATCTCCATCGTGCGATCTTACCCTTGGAACTCGAACCGGATGGTGTGATCGAACGGGGTGTAGCCGGTGATATAGACACTGACGCCGGGAAGGCGCGGCTCGGCGCCGCGGAGCTGGGTTTCCAGATGCGGAGCGGCGCCGGGACCGAAGCGCAGCTCGGCGCCGCCGATGCGGTAGACGGCGTGATCCTTTTCCAGGAGCCAGGCGCCATCGGCGTGCGGCGCGGGACGGCAGCCCGAGAGCTGACCACCTTCGCGCAGGTTGATCTCGACGGCAAGGGGCACGCCATCGGTACCCGCGGATTGGATGCGGAGCTCGAAGCCCGAGGAATGCTCGGCAACCGCAGCCGATTGATCGAGACGGCAGATCTGGGTCTTGCGGCGGGCTTCACGGAGCGCGCTCCAGTTTTTGTAAGTCACCTTTTGGGGCGGTAGCAGCGGCTGGTAGTAGGGCGCGTCCAGCGACTGGCGGAAGACGTACGCGCCGTTTTCATGGGAGGCGGCGGCGGGGACAAACTGGCCCTTGCCGAAGAACGAAGTGGCGAAGCGGACGGCGTTGATCACGGCCGGACCGCGGCGGGTGCTGAAGAAGCGGCTGCTGCCGGAGAGAACCATGGTGGCGTCAAGCGGACCGCGGCGGATGCGGGCGAGGCCGACCAGCGGGAAGGATTTCTCGTAATTCTCCGGAAGCGGTGCGGGGGCGGGCAGCGTGGCGGACAACTCCGGATACTCGAGTAGCGCGGAGAGGCGCGCGTACTCGGGGGCTAGCTGCTGCGCGAGCGCCGAGAACTGGCCATCGGAATCGCGGGCCGCGAGGTATTGGAGCGGGAACCAGTAGCCGGCCATGGTGCCGCGGACGAACTGATCCTGGCGGCGCGAGACTTCGGTGACCACCTCGCCATCGGGGTGAAGCAGGTAAAACATGGCGCGGAGGTTGCGGCGGACCGGATCGAGCAGGTCGGGACGCTTGAGTTTCGCGGCCATCACGGTGAAGGCGCGGTCGCAGACGGTGTTGTAGGTGACGGTGCTGCGTTCGATGTACTGGCCGTCGTCGTCGATATCGATTCCTTCGGCGAGCCACTGGTTGATGCGCTGCTCGTAGCGGGGGTTGGGGAAGAGGTCGTTGACCTGGGCGAGAGCGGAAGAGACGACCCATCGGTGGTTCGGCGTGTGGATGCCGCCCGAGGCCATCCCCGCGCCGGCCTTCACCAGGAAAGGGCGGAGGAGGCGCAGGACGGTGTCGTTGGCGTACAGTTTGGCGATGGCGGCGGCGGTAGCAACGTTGTGGACGACGAAGCCGGTATCGGGAGAGGAATTGAAATTCGTGCTGAGCAGATCGATGTTGCCTTCGGCGTTCTGGCGGCGCTCCAGCCAGCCGGTGGCGAGGCGGATGCGCTCGACCAGGAGGTTCTCCTGGTAGTGCTTCGAGCGCGGATGGAGCAGGGAGGCGGCGAGGGTCTCGAGGAGGCCGGCAGCGGAGCCGGCGTGGTGGAGCAGGTAATCGTCGGGGACGCTCCCGAGCCAGGGGCTGGCGGGATCGGTGACCTGGGAGCGAAGGTAATTTTCGGCGGCGGCATCGTTGCGCTCGACGATGCGCGGCGCGACATCCGGCGGGCCGGCTGGCGAGGCGGCGGCCCGGGCAGCGGCGGACAGTGAGAGGAGAGCCTGACGGCGGGTCATAATCGGGATAAGATATGCTCTCACGAACTTTATGACCGGGCAAACCCAAGCCGCGCCCGCGGGTGCGCGCTATCTGCCGATCGTTCTCCTGCTGTTCGCGGGCAGCGGATGCTCGGCGCTGATTTACGAGACCACTTGGTATCAACTGCTGCAACTGTCGATCGGATCGACTTCGGTGTCGCTGGGATTTCTGTTGGCGGCATTCATGGGCGGTTTGTGCATTGGCAGCGTGGCATTTCCGCGGCTGGACCTGGGCGGGCGGCATCCGCTGCGGGTGTACGCAATGATCGAAGCGGCGATCGGGTTGTGCGCGATCGTGGTGCATTTGGCGGTGCCGCTGGTCAACTACGTGTACGTGGCGGGGGCGGAGCACGGCATGCCGAACATGCTGCTGCGCGGGTTCATCTCGGCGGTGTGCCTGCTGCCGCCGACGATTCTGATGGGCGCATCGCTGCCCTCGATCGTGCGGTGGCTCAAGGCGACGCCGGGCGGGGTGTCGTGGTGGGGCCTGCTGTACGGGGGCAACACGGCGGGGGCGGTGTTCGGCTGCCTGCTGGCGGGGTTCTACCTGCTGCGCCTGTACAACATGACGACCGCGACGTTCGCGGCGGCGGCCATCAACTTCGCCGTGGCGGGGATCAGTTTCGCGCTCTCGACCCGCGTGCCGGCGCAGGCGGTAGCGCCCGAAGTAGAGGAAAGCGCGCCCGCCGCTGTGGCCGATGAAGGCGGTCCGGCATGGGCGGTGTATGCGGCGATCGGGCTCTCGGGGGCAACGGCGCTGGGCGCGGAGGTGGTGTGGACGCGACTGCTGGGCATGCTGCTCGGGCTGACGGTCTACATCTTTTCGATCATTCTGGCGGTGTTTCTGATCGGCCTGGCGATCGGCAGCTATGTGGGATCGATGCTGGTGCGGACGGTGCGGCCGCGGCTCGCCCTGGGCTGGTGTCAGATGCTGCTCACGGCGGGAATCGCGTGGACGGCGTGGATCATTGCAAAATCACTGCCGTACTGGCCGATCAATCCGCTGCTGACGATCAGCCCGTGGCACACGTTTCAGCTCGACATGGTGCGGTGCCTGTGGGCTATCCTGCCGCCGGCAATCCTCTGGGGCGCGAGTTTTCCGCTGGCGGTGGGGTGTCTGGCGCGGCCGGATGAGGATCCGGGGCGCGTGGTCGGCAGCGTGTACGCGGCGAACACGCTGGGCTGCATCGCGGGAGCTCTGTTGGTGAGCCTGGCACTGGTTCCCTGGATTGGCACACTGCAGTCGCAGCGTGTGATGCTGTGGACGGCGGCGGCGAGCGGCCTGATCATGCTGTGGCCGCAGGTGCGGGCGACGAAATCGACGGGACTGGCCGCTGGGCTGGCGGCGGGGCTGGTGGCGGCGGCGTGGCTGGCGGCGAACATGGAGGCGGTGCCGGGCGAGCTGATCGCGTACGGGCGACGGATGGTGATCAACACGGGCAAGAGCGAAGTGCTGTACACGGTAGAGGGGCGCAACTCCTCGGTGGCGATCACACGGTGGAACGACGGCGCGATCGAAATCGACGTGAACGGGCACGTGGAAGCCACCACCGAGACCTACGACATGAAGCTGCAGCGCATGGTGGGACACCTGCCCGCCGTGCTGCATCCGAATCCGAAATCTGTGCTGGGGATCGGGTTCGGAGCGGGAGTAAGCGCGGGGACGTTTACGCGCTATCCGGGGATTGAGCACATCACGATCTGCGAGATCGAGCCGGTGATCCCGCCGACCTCGACGCGATTTTTCGGCAAGCAGAATTACGAGGTGTACCGGAATCCCAAGACGCGGGTCGTGTTCGACGATGCGCGGCACTACCTGCTCACGACGACGGAGAAGTTCGACATCATCGCCAGCGATCCGCTGGATATCTTCGCCAAGGGCACGGCCGCGATTTACTCGAAGGAATATTTCGAGTCGGTCAAGCAGCATCTGAATCCAGGGGGCATGTTCACGCTGTACGTACCGCTGTACGAGACCGATCTGCGGACGATCAAGAGCGAGCTGGCGACGTTCTTCGCGGCCTTCCCGCATTCGACGATCTGGGCAAATACGGTGAACGGGCAGGGGTACGACATGGTGTTCATGGGACACCTGGAAAAGCCGGTCATCAACGTGGACGAAGTGATCGCGCGGCTACAGAGGCCGGATTACGAGCCGGTGGTGCAGTCGCTGTTCGAGATCGGTGTGACTTCGATCAGCGATCTGCTCTCCACGTATGCGGGACAGAACGCGGACCTGGGAGCGTGGAGCGCCGGCGCGGACTTGAACACCGACGGCGATCTGCGGCTGCAATACCTGGGTGGGTGGGGGATCAACTCGACGATGGAGGACCGCCTGTATCGGGAGATGCTGAAGTACCGGCAGGTCCCCCGCGGGTTGTTCACGGGGTCGCCGCAGCACGTGGAGGGACTGATGCAAGCGATCTTCGGGGGAATGGCGCGGTAAATTCGGAGTCCGGTTTCCGGAAATTTTGGGATCTTTGCTATCAAACGGCAGCCGGGTGTCTGCTTCTCCATCTACTCCATGGATCCCCAATGTCTTTACAAGTGAAGAACTTGCCTCCCCGTGGCGGTTTGTCCCAGGGGTGTGGCGCGGGAATTGCTAGCTCTTGCCGACCGGGTGACAAATCCGTAAATCAGAAGGCCGGCGCCCCGAGTAGTCTCGGCACGCGGCCCCGAGGAGGAATTCGTGCGCAGAGTGAAGCACTCTCTTGTTTTCGGTGCGGGGTTGTTGGCAATCGCCGCCCTTTGCAGTTCCATCAACCTTCCCAAGGCTGTGGCGCAGACGATCAGGGCCGCCCTTGTGAAGAACGTCGACGAGCCGGCGCGCTCGCAGTACCAGGCCTACGTCCACGGTTCTGTGGGCGTGAATAGTCCTTGTGGCTTGAATTTCTGCGACTTCGCTTTTCCCGCCGTGCCTGCCAACAAGAGGCTCGCCGTGACCAACGTTTCGGTGCGGTTCGTGCCGGATTCAACGGCCACCGTGGAGGATGTGAAGCTCTATGTCCTGGACAATGCGTTTAATTTTCTGAGCCAGTATACCTTGCAGTACAACCCCTTCCTCTACCCCGGAGACAACTTGGCCGTCAACGCCCCGCGGAGCTATGTACAGAACGAGCAGCTCCGTTGGTATCTGGAGGCCGGACAGGTTCCGAGACTCACGTTCCACACGAGCGGGGGGAATCTGGACACGTTCGGTGATCAGCGGGTGATGCTGATCGGATATCTGGTGGATCTGACCCAATAGCGTAGAAGCGAAAACGGGGTTTGTATGAGACGAGGCCTTTGGAAGGTTTCCCTAACAGCTTTCATGCTGTCTACCGGCGCATGGCAGGGAGTTGCGCGTGCCGATATTCTGTCCTTCGTCGGAAATTTGCGAGATAACGCGAACATCGCCAGTCCGCATCAAGGCGTCGCGCTAGACCCTTCACTTACTGACCAGGAATTCGCCCAATTCACCGGTTTCGCTGCGACGTTTACGGTAAGCGTGGCGAGCAGCATGGAGGCGATTACGTTCAGCTATGGCGGTGGAACCAACGGACAAGGAACGGCGATCTCGGAGGGCGGATTCGCGCCATATCTGAGCCTGTTCGACGCCAGTGGCAACTTCCTGGGCTCGACCTACTTCGGCACATACTGCCCGGCAGGCGCGAATCCCAACTCGGTGAGCGGCAACTGCTATGACGCGCTGCTGGATGGCGGAACTCTGGCATCCGGCGATTATCAGATCGTCATCTCGGCGTATTTCGATTTGTCCTATGCCGAGAACTATGGAATCGGGACCCTCGCCGATGGATTGACCGGGGCGGGCAGCTTGGACGCCACTGGCTCTACGAACCAGACTGATCCATCGTACGAGTTGCATTATGCCTTCGACGTCATTCTCGGTACGCCGCAGACTTCGACTGTGCCTGAGCCCGCATCGCTCTGGCTGCTCGCGCCTGCTGTGTTGATGGTCTACAGGCTACGCAGGCGGCGAACGGTGTAGCGGCGCAAAGCCGCTTTGCCGGATGGCAGTCTCGAAGCGGGCCAGCCTGACGAGCACCTCCCCTTCGCCGGTGGGATCGAAATCCTGACCGGCGGAGGACTGACGCTGGCGCACCAACTCTCCGGCACGCCGAATGGCGCGTGGGCCACCTTCAGCGTGCCGTCAAGCGCGGCCGGATGGACAATCAACCCCCGCAACGGATCGGCGGCTGCGTTCCACGGATATGCAGACAATGTTGAGCACCCTGAGCAACATCTATTTTTCACAGCGGGTTCTACGAACGATACGCAGTGGTTGGATAACGTGGTGCTTGCCACCAGCGCTCCCGAACCTGCCACGGCGGTTTGAGTGGCGTTGGCGTTGCTTGGGCTGGCAGTGTTGCGGATGCACCGGAAGAAATATGAGGGGTTGACGCGAAGAGCTATCGGGGGCGGAGCGGGAAGGCGACGGGGGCCAATGGCCCGCGCGCAGGGGTCCGCCCCCGTTTTTCAGCACCAGGTCCGAGTGACCCGGGGCGTTTCGAGACCGTGCTAGGCCCGGCGGCGAATCCGGCTGAGAGCCCAGGCTCCGCAGGTGGCCAGCAGGATCAAGGACATTGGCTCGGGTACGGGAGCGATCGACCCGGTGGATGGAGCCGAGTCTGTATCCGAGATCCAGGTCAGATTACCGCCTGGGGCTATGGCATCGGCGAAGGCGAGATCGAGATTGGCCCACAGATCCCCAACTGGCGAGTTACCGATCAACTCCACCTCGTTGAAATAGGTCACGTCAATCGTACCCGCATACCCGCCCTGGCGATCGAAGGTCCAACCGCGAGCGGACCCAGGAGTTCCTTCGGAATTGTCGGCAGCACAAGTTGGACTGGGACTCAGGCAGATATCGAAAACCGCGTTGCCCGGAGCAGCCGCGATGGTGAGCCGGGTGAGACGTGCCGAGGAGTCGTTGGTCAGGGTCCAGAGCGACGTAAACGTGTCGCCGCTCTCGGTGAGCGAGAACTCATTGGTCACGGATGCCCCACCAGCGCCACTGCCGGTTGCGGCCCAGGTTGCAGAGAAGGACGTACTCCCGAAATAGGCCGTGACCACCATGCCTGCCATTTGGTCTCCGAAGGTGGAAAACCCGGTAAGGGCCGGATTGATCACGTAAATCGTGGCCGGATTGTAGGTCAGAGTATCCGCAACGCCGGCTACCACGAATAATAAGGCTAGAACCGTCACCCCAAGTATGCTTTTCATTTCGTCTCCTTTCCGTCCAAGACGGGCAGGCATTCCGCCGGAGCAGAAACACCCCGCGAGCACTACGCAAGTTTTGTTCCATAATAAACAGACCTTATAATCCATAATTTAGAGATTCCAGACCCCGAATCTCGCGCGAATGTTTCGGATATTTAGCTATGATTATGCACCGTGTGGCGGCGAGTGCCGAATTCTTCGACGGGAGTTCCCGGATTGGTTGTGGAGGGTTTGGTGGCGGCGGGGCGACTCGAACGCCCGACCTAGGGATTATGAGACCCTCGCTCTAGCCAGCTGAGCTACACCGCCAAGGTGGGAACCCTCATTTTACCAGAGGAGACCGGATCGAGGTCTAAGGTTGGCTGCGGGCCTCGCTGCGTTTGACCTGGACGCGGCGGCGGCCCTCTTCCAGGTTGCCGGCGGCTTTCTGTTTGGCGGCATCGCTCACCACGACCTTATTGTTCACAGCCACGGCGCCGGCCACCTTGGCCATGCGGGTGGCGGCGGCCTTGTGCTGGACCACCTCGGTGTTGCCTTCGATGGTGGCCACGCCGCCCTGCACGTGAACTTTGAATTTGTTGGCGGATTTCGACTTGGCAAACTTGGCCCGAATGGTGGCTTCAAGCTGCGCATCGCTGACCTTGGGTTGAGCCGAAGACTTGGGTTTCGCAGGCGACCCCGTGGAGCCGGGCGCGGTATGCGGGTGTGTGGATGGCGCCTGGGCGGAGACGGGCCAGGCTAAAAGAATTGCGGCTCCGCAGGCCAGAATCACGGACCAGTGCTTTCGCATAAAGGCAATCTATACAGTCGCCCAAGTTGCGCATTCTTCTCAGGATTCTGTGCTACAGTGAGTTTTTCTTACGGCTTCACGCGTGCGATGCGCGCGTGACTGGAACAAATGCCCGAACAGATCCTGCTACAAGGTCAGATTCTGGGCACCGAGGAGTTCCTTCTGGCAGGTCCCGCCGAAGGTCGCCCGGTGCGCTCCGCCGGCGAAGAACTCGTGGCCGGAAAGTCGCAGTGGATCTCCTTGTTGTGCGAGGTGCTTCCGCGCGCGCTGCTGGCCGAGCTGGGGTTGGCCCGGATTCTGCTGGGTTCGAGCGGCGGCGGGCAGTTCCTGATTGTGCTGCCCGGAGAGTTCCGCGAAGCCGCTGAGAATTTTCTGAACGCCGCGGCGAGCCAGATGAATGAGCTCGGTGCCGGGATCGTAAGACTGACTTGGGCTGTGACTGACAACCTGGGAGATTGGGCCGTAATCCGCAAGCGCCTCAACGATGATTTGTTGCGCAAGCGCGACGCGCCGCTCGCAGAATCGGGCATGGGGGCGTTCCAGCCTTATGTGGGGATTTCCTCCAACCTGGCGGACCAATACTTCGCCAAGGAACTGGGAGCAAAGGTGCGGGAGGCGTCGAAGATCGGGTGGTCGCCGGAGAATCCCGGAAAGGTGATCCCGGGTGAAGGCAAGCATTCCTGGCCGCTGACGTCGAATCTCTCGCCGGACGGAATCATGGTGGCGAGGCACACCGCGCCGAGCGACGACGCCAAGCAGTCGGCGCCGGTGCAGACGCTGGCGCGGAGGGCGCAGGGGCGCTCGATCTGGGGCGTGCTGCGCGGCGATGTGGACAATTTCGGACTGCGCCTCAGGCGCGTGCACTCGATCGAGGAGCACGTGCCGCTCAGTGTCCTATACAAGCAGTTTTTCGCGGGCGAACTGGAAGTGCTCTGTTCCATGCCGGAATTCTGGCGCAAGGTGAGCATCATTTACTCGGGGGGCGACGATTTCGCCGTGTACGGATCGTGGGACGCGCTGATCGCGCTGGCGCGCGAGGTGCAGCGCCTGTTTCACCGGTTCACCGAAGAGAATCTGAAGGAATATCCCGGCGCGGAAGGTAAGACGATATCGATGGCGATCGCGCTGGCGCCGGAGACGTACTTTCCGCTGGCGGCGGTCTACGAGGAGGCCGGGCGCAACCTGGAGTTGGCGAAATCAGCGGACAAGGATTGCATTTACCTGTTGGGACGTATTTTGGAGTGGCGGCATCTGGCGGACGCGGCGGACCTTAAGGATACGGTGACGCGGCTGGTGCATGATTTCCGGATGTCGAAACAGTTTCTTTACCAGTTGCGCAGCTTCTACCGGCGCGATGCCTACGGAGAAGGGGTCGAGCTCCAGCGCACGTGGCGGTTTCAGCGGCGCTTCAACCGGATCCTGAGCGGCACGCGGGACCGCGAGTTTCAGAAGCTGCGATCGCACCTGATCAGCGAGCTGGCTGGCAAGAAGTCGGCGGAAGTGAAGCTGCGGCCGGCGGGACTGGTAGCGCTGGAGTGGGCCAGGTTGGTGACCGAGGTTTAGGCGGGGCGGGCTTGGCGGCCTTCCCGGCGACAGGGGTTTCGTACATGGCACAAGAGCAGGAACAACGTAAGGAGAGCCGTCCCCCGAGAGAGGGCGGCGGAGGCGGGCGCGGACCGGGCGGAGATCGCGGACCGCGGGGAGACCGTCCGGGCGGAGACCGCGGCGAGAGGCGCGGGGAGCGCGGCGACCGGGGAGAGCGCGGCGACCGGCGCTTCGAAGGTCCGCCGGAGATCGAGCTGGAAAAGCTCATCGGTGACAGCCTGTACCTGGACAACCAGGCCCACGCCATCGTCAGCCGCATGCGCGACATGGACAGCGGAACCAAGAGCCAGTTGCGCCGGCTGTACAGCGCGGTGCGGCGGGCGGTGCGGGCGCCCGAAGGCGAGCGGCAGCATGAGTTCGTAATGCTGCGCGCGCGATTGGCGTACACGATCGCGCGGCACGGGCTGCGCAGCCTGGATCAACTGGAAAAGCTGCTGCTGCAGGTGACGCGGAAGAACGACATCCGGGGATACGAAAGGTTCAAGGATCTATTTGAGGCCATCGTGGCCTACAACGAGTAAAGCATGAGCGCACACACCTCCCAAACTGAGTTGAAACTGATCGGAAAGCTGATTCTCGAGGGCGAAATGCTCTGCCAGACAGGCCTGCACGTGGGCGCCGGCAAGGGCTCACTGGAGATCGGCGGGAGCGACAATCCCGTGGTCAAGGACGCGTTCGGGCGGCCGTACGTGCCGGGCAGTTCGCTCCGGGGAAAAATCCGGTCTCTGTTGGAACAGTCGAGCGGGCTGGCCGTGCCCTCGGAGCTGGTGTACCTTTCGCGGCGCAAAGGACAGGAAGTGCGCATCCACCAGAGCGACCGGCCGGATGACGACATCTGCCTGCTGTTCGGGCGGAATCCGGGGCGGATGGAGCGCGTGCAGGGCGAGGCGCTGGACACGACGCAAGCCACGCCGGCCCGGCTCAGCGTATTCGACGCGCCGCTCGATCCGGAGAGCATCACGCCACAGATGCGCGAGAACCTGGACGATGAATTGACAGAGGTCAAGAGCGAGAACGCGATCGACCGCATTACCTCTCTGGCCAATCCTCGCACGCTGGAGCGCGTTCCCGCTGGGGCGCGGTTCAGGACGCGCCTGGTGATGGATGTGTTGTGTGAGGAAGACGGCCCGCTGTTCCTGCGGGTGATCGAAGGACTGCGGCTGCTGGAAGACGATACCCTCGGCGGCGGAGGCTCGCGCGGCAGTGGGCGGGTGAGTTTCGCCAACCTGCGGCTGGTGTGGCGGAGCAAGAATTACTACGCAACCGGAGCGGCGGAGAAGGAGATCGCCGCGGGCGCGAGCCTGGCCGCAATCCAGACCGCGGTGAACGAATCCGCATTTTCGTTTCTGAAAGAAGAGTAATGAACCCGGGACTGGTGATCATGCTGCGCCCTGCGGGCCCGTGGCGCATCGGCCCGGATTCCGGGGCACGCAACAAAGTCGATGTGATTTATCACAGCGACTCGCTGTACAGCGCGGTCACGGCGGCGATGGCGCGCCTGGGCGGGCTGGAGGGTTGGCTGGACGCGACGGCGCGGGCGGCGGCTCCGGTAGTGTGTTTCAGCTCGTGTTTCCCGTTCCTGGACGAGATCCGGTTCGTGGTGCCGCCCCGCACTCTGTGGCCGCCCATGTCGCCTTCGCTGATGTCGGCCGCGGTACGGTGGAAAAGCGCGCGCTTTGTGCCGCTCGAGGTTGTCCAGGCCATGCTGGCCGGACAGGCGCTGGACAAGGACCAGTGGTCCGTGGATGGCGGCAGTGCGTGCCTGGTTCCAGTGGGGCGTCCCGGGCCGTTTCGCACGGGAGTAAGATGGAGCGCGGCGGTGGACCGGTTGAGCGGGGCGAGCGAACGGCACGGGGTCGCCTGCATCGAGTTCCGGGCGGGCTCGGGGTTGTGGACGGTGGCGAGCTTTGCGGACGAGGCGGCACGCGACCGATGGACGGAGCCGGTGAAGGCGGCGTTCCGGCTGCTGGCGGATAGTGGTTTCGGCGGCGAGCGGTCGCGCGGGTGGGGCCGCGCGGAAAGCCCGGAGTTTGTCGAGGCGCGGTTACCGGAACTGATCGTGGGGCAGGTTTCCGACCTGCCGGCCGCGGAATTGGGGGTCGGGGGTCAGGGGTCAGGGGTCGGGGAGGCCGAGCCCGTATTGGAAGCGCAGGTCACAGAGTCCGGGGCCGGGGGCCAGGGGCCGGGGGCCGGGGAAGGCGAGCCCGTGGTGGAAGCGCAGGTGACCGAGCCCGTCGTCGAGCCTCTGGCCGAGCCCGAAGCGCAGCCGGAATCCGAGGTCCCGGCCCCCGACCCCCAGCCCCCGACCCCCGTTGAGCCCCCCGGTCTTCAAGCGCACTGGCTGCTTTCGCTATTCACGCCTGCCGCGGAAGACATGGTTGATTGGGCGCGCGGAAACTATGTCGTGCTGGCGCGCGGAGGCCGCGTGGAGAGCCCGGCGGGCAGCGGCGAGTTGAAGAAACAGGTCCGCATGGTGGCGGAGGGCAGCGTCGTGTATGCGGAGCGCGTGCCGTGCGGCGCGGCGGCGGATGTGGCGCCCGACGGCTTTGCGCACCCAGTGTTTCGCGCGGGGTTTGCGCTCTCCGTGCCGCTGCCGGAGGTGCGCTGATGCGCTATCGCCTGACATGTTTGACGCCGCTGCTGGTTGGGGACGGCCGCAGGCTCAGTCCCATCGACTACATGGTTTGGAAAGATCATGTGAATGTGCTCGACCAGTGGCGCATCTTCCGGCTGCTGGCCAAAGGTCCGCGGCTTGATGGATACCTGGCGCAGCTCAAGAAGGCCGACAAGCTGGACTTCGCCAGTTGGGGCGGCTTCGCACAGAACTTCGCGGGACGGAGAATACCGTTCGAGAGCCCGGCGTATTCGGCTTACTGGAATCGCGCGATGGGCGACAGCCTGCATATTCCGACCTTTGCCAGCGGGGCCGCGGGGCCCTATCTGCCGGGCACAGCGGTGAAAGGCGCCCTGCGCACGGGAATGGTGTTCGCGCACTGGCGCGACGGTATGCTACAGGAGGTGGCGGGGCGCACCCGCGGTGACAGGCCGCCGCGGAAGCCCGCGGATTCGGTGGAAGAGCAGGCGCTCGGCAACGCGGGCGTGAACCGGATGCGCTACGTCGCGGCTGGCGATTCGGCCACGGTGGCGGCTGGCGATTTCAAAATCTACTTGCTGCGCACCTCTACCCTGCAACCGCGGGGTGCGGGGCTTGTATTGGGCTGGAAGCAAAGTCCGAGGGGCGCGGTGGACGGTAATCGCCCCGAGGAAAGCACGCCGGTGTTCGCTGAGATGGCGACGCCGGGAACGACTTTCGGCGGCGACTGGATCGAGAAGAAGTTCTTTCTCCAGCCCGAGGTGCGTCGGAGTGTGCGATGGCCCGAGGGGTTTGACCGGGGAAAGGTGTTCGAGGCGGTGAACGTCTACGCCGCGGGACTGCTCGCCCTACAGCGGCAGTACGCGTCCATGGCAGGCCTGGGATTACTGGATAAGAGCCTGGAAGAGCTCGAACAGCGGCTAACCCAGGCGCGGGGGAGCGGCCGGTGTATCGTGTCGATGGGATGGGGCGGCGGGCTCACGGCGAAAAGCGCATGGCTGGATACCACCAATCCGGATTACCGGCAGGTCCTGCAGGCGTATCAGATTTACAACCGGGCGCTGGCCACGAATCTGCCGTTTCCGAAGACGCGGCGCATTGTGTTCCTCAACAACAAGCCGGCGACGCTGCCGGGGTGGGCTGAACTGGCTGTGGAAGAATAGAGTCTCGGCTCGGCGGCTTAATGCCGCGCTGCAGGGCACATGACCGATACGGTGGTGCTGTTCGCGGGACACCGGGTGGATCAGGCGGAGCGAGCCCCGCCGCGCTTTCCCCCGGCATGTGAGGAGAAGGCCCGCCTCGCCATCCGATGCGTGATGCAGCGAATCGTCGGCGAGAGCCAGGGACCGGTGCTGGGAATCGGTGGTGCGGCGGACGGCGGCGACATCCTTTTCCACGAGGTCTGCGAGGAGTTGGGCATTCCGTCGGAGGTGTGCCTCGCGCTGCCCGCGGCCCAATATGTCGGCACTTCCGTTCACGCCTCGTGGACCGATCGCTTTTACCGCCTGCTCAGAACGCATACTGCCAAGACTCTTGACCCCGTCTCGGGCGACGTATGGCTGCGAGATCATGAGTGGCAGTTGCGGCGTGCGCACGAAGATCATGCGCGCCGGACCGTGCTCGTTGCCCTGACGGAGGCGGGAGAGGCGGGCCTTCCGGGCGGAACGTCGGGAATGGTGCGCATGGCGATGGAGAGGGGGATGGAAGTGATTCGGCTGAACACGCGTGAGATTTGTGCATAATGCCGCTTCCTACGGGCGGCTGCGGCCTTCGCGCCGGTAACGCTCGAGCAGAGCGGTGAGGCGGGCGACAATTTCGGGGTGCTGCTGATAGAGATTCACGGTCTCCTCGGGATCCTTTGACAGATCGTACAGTTGGCCCTCGGGACCGCCGGGGACGGGATCGATATGGGCCGGAGTGCTGAACCCACCCGAGCCTAGGCCTAGCTCCAGCTTCCAGTTGCGCTCCCGGATCGAGAACATGCCCTGGTTGGAATGATGCACGACGGCCTGGCGGATGGGCCGGCGGGCAGTGCCGAGGAGCGCCGGAAGTAGGTTGTAGCTGTCTTCGCCGGCATCATGGGGCACATGGAATCGCGTGAGAGCCGCGGCAGTGGCCATCAGGTCGGTGAGGCAACCGAGCTGGCTGCTGACCGTGCCTGGCCGGATGCGGCCGGTCCAGCGGGCGAGGAAGGGAATTCGATGGCCCGCGTCCCAGATGTCCGCCTTCATGCCGCGCCAGTTGGCGTTGGCACGATGCGGCCACGCTGCTTTGTCCTCGGGAGTCCAGTGTGCGCCGTTGTCGCTGGTAAAGATGATCAGGGTGTCCGATGCGATTCCCGCCTGGTCGATCGCGGCCAGGACCTGGCCGAACGAGTCGTCCACTTGGGCCACGAAATCGCCGTAGAGACCGGCTTTCGAGCGGCCGAGGAAGGGCGGGATCGGGACCCAGGGTGTGTGCGGCGCGGGCATCGCGAAATAGAGGAAGAACGGGGGGCCGGGGTGGGATGCGCGTTCCCGGATGATCGACACCGCCTTTGCGGTCAGAGTCGGAAGCACCTGCGGGAACTCGAAGTGAGGGGCAATGGCGCCGGGGCGCCAGAAGACGCCGCGTGGCGGCTGGGTTGCGCCTTTGGTCGTGGAGGTCGGCTGCTCGACGACGCGGTCGTTTTCGAAGTAAAGATAAGGCTCGAAGTCGAGCGAGGACGGGATGCCGTAGTAGTATTCGAAGCCGCGGTCCACGGGCCCGGGATGGAGCGGCCGAGTGTAGTCGGTCCTTTCGCGGTCGCCGAGCCCGAGGTGCCATTTGCCGACTCCGGCTGTGTAGTAGCCGCGCTCTTGGAGCATGGCAGGCACGGTGAGACGGCCGGGTTCGATCAGGCTCGGAGAATAGCCTTGCAGAACACCCTGCTTCAGCCGTGACCTCCAGCAGTAGCGGCCGGTGAGGATGCCGTATCGGGTGGGGGTGCAGACCGACGATGGGGAATGCATGTCGGTGAAGCGCACACCTTCGGTGGCGAACCGATTGGCGTATGGGGTGGGGATCGCGGAATCGGGGTTGTAGCAGTCGAGGTCGCCCCAGCCGAGGTCGTCGGCCAGGACGTAAACGATGTTGGGTAGCTTGGGCGTCGCGGCGAATCCCGCGGACGCCCAAGCCAGAGTCGCCAGGAAATCCCGGCGGCTGCAATTGTGAGGAGTCGTGATCAGAAGTTGATCTTAACTCCCAACTGCAAGGCGCGTCGCCGCCGTTGCCGTTGACGCGGTGCCGCTTCCCAAAGTGCCCGGCACGCGCTTGCAGTAAAATTTACGGTTGCAATGTGGCGAATAAAAAGCGAAAATGCACTTATGCCACTCGTTGGGATTGCGCGAATGGCTGCCGAGAGCGAGCTCCTCGAAGCCAAGCGCACGGTAGAGTATTTCGAGATTCCCGCGCGCTCGCTGCTCAACCGGACCAAACCGAATATGCCCTTCCGCTGGACGATCAATCCGTACCGCGGGTGTGAATTCGGCTGCAAATACTGTTACGCGCGCTACGCGCACGAGTTCATGGAGCTGGACGCACACGCCTTCGAGGACAAGATTTACGTGAAGGAATCGCCCGCCCTATTGTTGCGCCACGAACTGGCGCGGACCCCCAAAGGCGATGGGATTGCGATTGGGACGGCGACCGATCCCTATCAACCGGCAGAGCGGCGCTTCGGACGCACGCGCCAGATCCTTGAGGTCTTTGCGAAAGAGCGCGGATGGCACCTGGGGCTGATCACCAAAAGCGACCTCATCACCCGGGATCTGGACCTGTTGAGCGAGATCGCACAGCGCAACGTGCTCAACGTACACCTGACGGTGACCACGACGGATGAGAAGCTGGCGCGGCTGCTGGAGCCGCGCGCGCCACGCCCCGAACTTCGGCTGCAGGCGGTGCAGAAGCTGCGGTCGGCAGGCGTTTGCGTGGGGGTAAATCCTAATCCGATCATGCCGGGGATCACCGACAGTGAGAGGTCATTGGACAGCTTGGCACGGGCCGCGCGGGATCACGGTGCGCTGACATTCGGGCGCGGACCGCTATACCTGCCTGTGGCGGCGCAGAAGGTGTTTCTGCCGTTTGTAGAGCGCGAGTTTCCGCACCTCGCGGAGCGCTACCGCAAGGCCTTCGAGGCCAGCATTCACTTGGGCCGCGCCTACAAGGATGCGCTCGCCGAAAGGGTCAGGCGGATCAGGGAACGGTATGGGCTGGCGCGTGGAGTGATCGAATACCGGCCGGAATTGTGGGCGGAGGAGGAGCAGATGGAGTTGTTCGCGGGCGAGGACGGGGCTGTGGGGGAAAATGAAGGCGGATGCAGCTCGCGGAGTTCGACTATGAATTGCCGGAAGAGTTAATAGCGCAGGAAGCGCTGGCGGACCGCGCCGCCTCGCGCATGCTGGTCGTATACCGGGAGGGCGGGCGGTGGGAGGACCGGCAGTTCCGCGACTTTCCGGAGCTCTTGCGGGCCGGCGATTGCCTGGTGTTGAACGATTCGCGGGTGTTTCCAGCGCGGCTATACGGGCACCGGGCGGGAGTAGGGTCGCTGCCCGTGGGGAAGCACAATCCGAAACGGCGCGAACATCTGAGCGGGCGGGTGGAAGTCTTCCTGGTGAAGTGCGTTTCCCAAGACGGCCGGGATTGGCAGGCACTGGTGCGGCCCGGCCGGAAGATGCGCACAGGCGAGAGAATCTCGTTCGGCGACGGGCTGGAGGGTGAAATCATCGGGAGGGGCGAATTCGGGGAACGCACGGTGCGATTTCACGGGGCCGACGATCTCTATGCTGTTTTCGAGCGGATCGGACACGTGCCGCTGCCCCCCTATATCAGGCGCGCAGACACGGTGGCGGATCGCGAACGCTACCAGACCGTATTCGCGCGCGAACGCGGGTCGGTTGCGGCGCCGACGGCGGGGCTGCACTTCACGCCGGAAATCCTGGCGCGCTGCGACTCCGCCTCGATAGCCCGGGTGACGCTGCACGTAGGCCTGGGCACGTTCCAGCCGCTGCACGAGGAGCAAGTGGAGTGCGTGCGATTGCACAGCGAGCGGTACTCGATCGGCGACGAGAGCGCGGCTAGGATCGCGCGCGCGCAGCGCGTGGTAGCGGTGGGTACGACCAGCGTGCGGACGATCGAAACGGCGGCGCGGAGCGGGATGCTGGAAGGCGAGACGGACATCTTCTTGTACCCCGGGGTGCCCTTCCTCCGGACGGGAGCGATGCTGACCAATTTTCATCTTCCGCGTACGAGCCTGCTGCTGCTGGTCTGCGGCTTTGCGGGAAAGGAACTGGCCTTGGCCGCGTACCGGCACGCGGTGATGGAGAAGTATCGGTTTTATTCGTATGGGGACTGTATGCTGATCGTGTAGCTGCTAGCTTTCAGCCATCAGCTTTCAGCCATCAGCTTTCAGCAAAACCCTACCCGCGGCTGAAGGCTGATTGTTGATGGCTGACGGCTTGCTCACGCCGTCCCCGTCTTGAACGGAATCACCTGCGCCCCTTTCGGCTCGATCAAGTGCAGGATGCGGTCGAGCTCGTCTTCCTGAATCGGTTTGGGAATGACGAAGCGGCGGTCGCCTTCGAAATCGTTGGTCAGTTCGGCGTCGTAGCCGTCGGAGAGCAGGATGAAACCGCCGACGCGCGAGTGCATGCGCTCGGAAAGCTCCACCCAGTTGAGACCGGGAGCATGCAGGCTGCAGAAGGCGGCATCGAATTTCATCCGCTGGGCCATGTCCAGGGCAGTATCGGTGTTGTTGACGGGAACCACGCGGAAGCCGCGGCCGGAGAGGAGCGCGAGGACCTGCCGCTGCGCGGCTTCGTCGGGTTCGATCACCAGAGCGGTCATGCGGCGCGAGGAATCGTAGGGTGTGCTGGCGGCAGCCGCCGGCGCAGAACGTTCGCGGACGGAAGCGGGGAGCTCGATTTCGAAGCGGGGATCGGAGTTGCCTTTGTCGATGAGGCGGACTTCGCCGCCGTGTCCGCCGATGACGCCGCGGGTGACACCAAGAACGGCGGCGGTTTCTTCGGTGCTGCGCAACTCGGCCGGCGCGGTGAACGAGATCTCGACGAGCACGCGCCTGGCGAGCAGGCTCGTGCGCACGGTAATGGTCTTCTGCTCGGCGCGCGCCAACGCCTGCTCGGCGTAGATCAGGAGGTTGAGAAAGACCTGTTCGAGTTGCCCGTGAGAGCCCAGCACGAGCATCGGCTCGGGCGACACCAGGTTGCGCACGCGGATGCCGGAGGCCTTCAGATCGCTTTCGCGAAACTCCACAAGGTTGGCCACCAGCCTGCTGATATCGACCGACCGGGCCTCCAGTTGTTCGGCGGCGGCAAAGGATACCAGGCGGGAAACCATGTTGGAGGCTTTGGCCGCTTCGCTGGCGATGGCCGAAATTTCGCGCTCCACCGACCCGCTGTGAACCTTGTCGATTGCCTTGTGGGCGAGATCCTTGATGTGGGCCAGCGGGACCTGGAGCTCGTTGACGACGCCGGAGATCAGGCGTCCGATGGCGGCCAGCTTTTCGGTGCGGAAAAGCTGCTCCTGAACGGAGCGCTGGTCAAGCAGCCGGATGGCCACGCCGATCTGGTTGCCGAGGTGCTGCGCCAGCGCCTGGACGTCGGCGCTGAAATCGCGAACCTTGTCGTCCTGGTCCAATTCGAGGACGCCCACCACTTCGTTCTGCGCCATCATGGGCACGAACAGAAGACTCTTGGGAGCGCGCTCGCCGGCGCCTCCGGCAATGGGGAATGGGCTGCGGTCGATATCGGGGATGACCAGCAGGGTGCGGTAGTGGAAGCAGGCGACGGCGCCGGCTGGCGTGCCGCCCGGCGGCGAGGAAAGGGAAATGGATGCCGGCAAGCCCCGCTCGTCGACCACGGCGTCGAGGGTCTTGCCGGTGCGGTTATGGACGTAGAGTTGTACGCGGGTAACTCCGAGAATTCCGGGCAAGGCTTCGGAAATCCGCTGCAGTATGGTCAGTGAGGAGGATGCGCCCAGAATCTCTTCGCCAAGTTGGTATGTCTTGCGCAGTTTCTTGCGCTGGCTGCGCAGGCGCCGTTCCCGGCTCCACAGGAACAGGCCAAGCAGCAAAAGTCCGGCGACGGCGCCGCCAACCGCCGGCAGGGAAAGAGAGCTGGGACGGCCGATAGCAATTACGTCCCTGCTCTCGGCCACCATCAGTTGCCAGCCGTTGTTGTAGGGCGGTGTGGGGCAGTATTGAATGGCGACGCCCGTGGCGCGCACAGTATCTTCCCGAAAGATGTGGTTGAGAGTCGGTCTCTGGTGTCCGGGAACCTGTGGGATGAAGACCCTGAGCGGCTGTTTGGCACTGCCCATCATGATCACCGCGCCGCCGGCGTTGTAGAAATCGTCCAGCACAGAGCCTTCGACAGCAACCAGCCTCCCGGAGTAGGCGAACCCCTGCAAATCCTTGGGTGAGACGCGGATCGGCGCCGGGGGCTTCCGGTGCCCCAGCACCGCCACGGAATCGGGCTCGACTACAGCAAGACCGTATTGCATCGCGACCTTGCCCTGTACCTCGATCTCGTCGCCGGGATGCAGTGCTTCCAGCGCGGAATTGCCGGACGGCAGCTTGATGACCCCGCCGTAGTGCTCGTCCTGGATGGCCACCATCATGTAGTCGAGGACATGGAACGCGGGCGCGGACATGACGCCGCTGACGATTACGGGCTGTCCGATATGGACCGGCGAATAGTCGGCGGTATCGCGACGGTTGAGCTCGGTGAGGGAGATGCGCTTCTGGGCGAGTGCAGGGAAATGGCTCAGAAGCAAGACGGCACCGAGAGCCGCCCTGCGCCAACCCCTCAGGCCGAACGCAACTGCGCTTGAAGCCATGACTCCAATTCCCCGCTAAAGAAATTATCTATGGTAAGGGACGTACTAGGCAAGTTGACATAGGTAGTACGGAGACCGATTACTGGCATACTCGCAGCCGTTGCTGCCGCCACGCCCGACGGCGAGTCCTCGAACACCACGCAGCTTTGGGGCTGAACGCCAAGTAGTTGCGCCGCCAGGAGATAAATGTCCGGATAGGGTTTCGGACGAGCTACCTGGCTACCGCAAAGGACCACACGAAAGTAGGGGCGCAGCCCGGCCCGATCGAGCAAAAAGTCAATGTTTTCAATCTCGGCATTGCTGGCGACCGCCATCGGGAGATCGCGGTACCTGTGGAGGAACTGAGCGGCTCCTGGAACGAGCATCTGCTCCAGATGAGCGGCGATCATTTCGCGATAAAACGATTCCTTGGCCTTGCCACGAGCGGCCACCTCCTCCGACGGAAGATCGCTGCCGAAAAAGTCACGCACGATCTCGTCATTGCGCCTGCCGTACATGTGCTCGATCATGGCGTCGGTGGTTTCGACTCCATAGCGGCGATTGAAGCGGATCCATGCTTCCTTGTGCGCGGCATTGGAGTCCACCAGCACTCCATCCATATCGAAGATCAGAGCCGGCCCGGAGCGCGGGGAATCGGTCACGTCCGCGATTCCTCGGACCGCAGGGCGGAGTTCATCCAGGCCAGGTAATTCTCGGCGCCTTCGACGATGGGCAGGGCGAGGATTTCGGGGACCTCGTAGGGATGGATTTTTTCCAGCCCTGCCTTGAGCGCCGGGAAAAGATCGCGGGAAGTCTTGATCAGCAGCAGGACCTCGCCGCTGTTCTCGAGACGACCCTGCCAGCGGTAGAAACTGCGCAACCCCGGAACCACACTGACACAGGCTGCCAGTTGGCCTTCGACGAGCGCGCGGGCAATACGCTCCGCATCGGCCTCGCCGGCGCAGGTGCTCAGGACAACAATCTTGTCGGTCATTTGAAAAAAAGTGCGAGGTACTGCCGGCTCGCGATGTTACTATTATCTTCCAGGCTCCTCTCGCGATGAAAGCTCCGCTAACGCGATTTGCATATGTCATCGTATTTCTGATCGTGGTGACTTATGCATTTTTTGCGTACCCGAAAGGCATGCATGCGTGGCAGGAGAAGCAGAATCAGATCCAGCAAATGGAAAAGCGCAACGCCGTGCTGGCGCAGGAAGTGGAGCGCAAAAAGGAGCACGTCAACCGTTTGAAAGACAACCCGGCGGAGCAGGAACTGGAGATTCGCAAGCGGCTGAAGCTGCTGAAGCCGGATGAGAAGTCGTACATTGTGGGCGAGCCAGGCGGGGCCGCGACGCATTAGGTGGCGAAGCGCATCATGATTGCGGTGGTCGGCGCGGGCATCGGCGCGCTGGCCGGGTTACTGGCGGATTACCTCGGAGCCGGTGTGGCGGCGCTGTGGATTTGCGCGGCGGCGGGGGCGGTCGTGCCGCAGTTTTTGCTCGGTCCTCCCGGACGGTGATTCTGGTACGGCATCAACCATAATTGGTCTTGATCGCCGGCCTTCCGCACATTAGAGTCAACAAAGGGAGAAAAAACAAGAATGCCCTTTTGTGCGACTTGCGGTGCTCCAGTTGAAGGCCGATTCTGTGCGAAGTGCGGAAGCCCGGTTGCGGCGGCGCCCGCCGCCGGGGGTTCGGCGGCTCCGACAGGGCCCGCTCCTGCAGGAGGAGGTACGTTGCCGCCGCCGGTCATGCAGGCATCTGCGCCGATGGCCGACAACGTGGCCTCGGCTCTGGCTTACATCTTCATCGTCAATATCGTCTTCCTGGTGATCGCTCCCTACAACCGGAATCCGACGGTCCGCTTCCACGCCTTTCAGTCGCTTTTCTTCGACCTCTGTTGCATCGTGTTGTGGATCGGCATGGGTATCGTATTAAGCATCGTGGCCGGTGTGGTAGGATTCTGGGCGATTTGGCCGCTGTATTGGCTGGTCCGGCTGGCGGTTTTCCTGGCGTGGGTCTACCTGTTTGTCCAGGCATACCAGGGCAAGACGGTGGTATTGCCGGTAATCGGACCGCTGGCCCAGCAGCAGGCGCGGGTTTAAGGCGCATAGACTACGTGAAACGCGAAGCGGTGGCGCGCGTCAGAGTAGTGTGATTCGGTCCGTAGCCGCGCTGTGCCTGGCTGCGATGTGCATCGCCGCTCAGCCGCCAAAAATCGGCGACATCAATCTCTATGGGCTGCGGAGACTGTCGGCAGACCGGCTGTTGAAAGGGGCTGGCGTGGAATCCGGTGGGACTCTGCCACCCTCTAAGGGCGACCTCGAGGAGAGGCTGGAGGCGGTGCCGGGAGTGGTGGCGGCGCGGGTGGAGGCGCTTTGCTGCGAGGGCTCGAATGTCACGGTCTTCATCGGGATTGAGGAGCGGGGCGGGCCGCATTTCGAGACCCGAACCGCGCCATCGGGCAATGCGGTGCTGCCGGAGGACCTGGTCGCGGACTACCGCGAGTTTCTTGGCGCAGTGGAGCGAGCCGCAAGCCGGGGTTCGGCCGCCGAGGACTACACCAGCGGCGAGGCCCGGACGGACGACCCGGCGGCGCGGCTTTTCGAGGAGCGATTCCGCGCTTTCGCCGCGGAGAATCTGAACCTGCTGCGCGACGTGCTGCGGAACGGCAGTGAAGCCGAGCAGCGTGCCGTGGCAGCTACGGTGATCGGGTACGCGCCAAAGAAGGACCAGGCCCTGAACGATCTTCAATACGCCTTGCAGGACGCGGACGAAAGCGTGCGAGCTAACGCGGTGCGGTCGCTGAAGGCAATCGCTGTCCTGGCGCAGAAGCGTCCGGAGCTGGAGCTGAAGGTCTCGCCGACCTGGTTTGTTGAGATGCTCAATTCGCTGGTGCTGAACGACAAACTCCGGTCGGCCGAGGCACTGCTGATCCTGACGAACCAGCCAAACCCCGGGGCGCTGGATCTGGTACGCGAGCGCGCCCTGCCGGCGCTGATCGAGATGGCGCGCTGGAAGACGCTGCGTTATGCGCTGCCGGCTTTCCTGCTGGTGGGCCGCATCGCCGAGATTCCCGATGCGGACCTTCAAGCGCAGTGGCAGAAGGGCGATCGGGAGACAGCGCTGAAGAAGGCGATGGCCGCGCCGCCGAAAACGCGCAAGTAGGCGACAATGGCAGTGGATGGCGATTAGCCGACGCGACATTCTGGCTGGTATGGCCGCGGCCGCGGTGGGCGCCGCACAGCAGCAAGGGCCGGTTCAGCCGCCGCCGGATGGTCCGCGGGTGCCGCGCCCACGTGGGGCGCCCAAGCCGCGCACCGCCCCGGCGGTCTGTCTGTATTCGCAGCAATTGATCAGGATCGAGTACGATTCCCTGGGCATGGTCCTGCGCGATTTGGGCTTCGACGGCTGCGACCTGGCGGTGATCCCGGGCGGGCACGTGCCGCCGGACAAGGCTGGCTCGGACCTGATGCGGGCGATCGAGGCGGTCAGCGGCGTCGGCCTGGAAGTGCCGATACTTACGACCGCGGTGACCAACGGCGGCGATCCCAGCGGGCGGATGATCCTGAGCATCGCCGGGTTCATGGGAGTCCCGATGTTCCGTCCGGGCTACTGGCACTACGGAAACGCCCCGGATATCGAGGCGCGGCAGGCGGAAGTGCAGCGGGAGATGTTGGGCCTGGCGTCGATCGGGCGGGCCTACAACGTGGCGATGGCCGTGCACAACATGGCGGGCGACAACGTAGGGGCGAGCCTATTCGAGCTGAGCGCCATGTTTCGCGGGATCGATCCGCGGTGGGTGGGGTACGATTTCGATCCGGGCTATGCGACGGAAGAAGGCGGCGGGGGCGGATGGAGCACGGCGCTGCGGCTGGCCCTGCCCCGGTTGAAGGCGGTCATGGTAAGGGATTTTTATTGGGCGAAGGACGGCGGCACCTGGAAGGCGACGCCGTGTCCATTGGGTGAGGGGATGGTGGACTGGGGAAAGTTCTTCGAGGCCCTGGCCAAGCTGCACTTCACTGGGCCAGTGACGATCGAAGTGAAGTATCCAGCCAAGGACGAACTGGGGGCGATCCGCAAAGACCTGGAGTTCGTGCGAAAACAGTTGGCGGCGGTTTGGCCGGCGGGGTAATCTGGATGGCATGCTGTCTGGCAAGTTCGCACACTGGGTGATTCCGGCGGTGCTGGTGTTTTTCGCGGCGCCGTGCGGGTGGGGTCAGTTTCTGAGCGTGAGCCAGGATAATGTCACGCTGTCCTCGAACAGTCCAGGTCCGGTGACTGTTCAGATTGCCGCGCCCAACGGGACCACCGTGAACCTTCAGGCCAGTACCACGGGCGGGTACCCGTGGCTGGGTCTCCGGGCCGGAAGCCAAACATTCAACGGAGTCGCAAACGCTGCCGCCACGTTCACTTTGCCGGCTGTTTCGAGTATCGATATTTCGGCCGTGCTCGGCAATTTGAAGCCGGGCAACTATGTCGCGTTAATCACCCTGACCTCCAGCACCTCCAGCATCACAATCTCTGTTACCTTCAATGTCACCATAGGGGTGGTTGCCCTGATGGTGGCCCCGAAGAACATCCCCTTCCAATACCCTGGCGCTTTGAGCACGCAGGTGAACGTGACCAGCATCGATCCGAACAATCCTAACCAGGCGACACGCGTCCCCGTCACAATGAGCGTGGCCTATAAGACCGGCAGCGGATGGCTGAACATCTCCTCCACAAGTGGTATGACTCCGCTGACCGTGACCATCACGCTCGACCTTGCGAACCTCAGCGCGCAAAACTATCAGGCATATGTCACGGCCGATGGGGGCGCCGGGGTCGGAAACGATATCGCCGTGGTAAGCCTGGCGGTGCAGTCCTTACCTGCCAACCTCAGTGTCTCTCCACCAGGGCCGCTCAATTTCACCGCTCAACTGGGAGGGCAGGCGCCGCAGGCGCAGACGCTCTCGGTTACTCTTACCGGCGGCGGATCCTATCAGGTCGTTTCCACTCAGCCGTGGCTCAAGGTGAGCGCTTCCGGCTCGACCGTGACCGTGACCGTCGACCCAACCGGCTTCGCGACCGCCGGGCAGTACCAGGGCTTGATCACCGTGACCGGTCCGCCAGGTACGCTCGGCAGCCCGGCGAACGTGAGCGTGACCCTCACGATGCAACCCGCCGCGCCTTCCCTTGGCGTCTCTCCACCCGGGCCGCTGAATTTCAGTTACCAGTTGGGCGGACAGGCGCCCCAGGCGCAGACCCTCACCGTCAACCTCACGGGCGGCGGATCCTACCAGGTCAGTTCCAACCAGCCGTGGTTGAAGGCGAGCGCTTCCGGCTCGACCGTGACGGTCTCCATCGACCCTTCGGGCCTGACCACCGCCGGCCAGTTACAGGGTGCCATCACGGTTACCGGTCCCGCCGGCACACTGAACAGTCCCGCGACCGTAAATGTGAACCTGTCGGTCTCAGGAACTGTCCCGGTGATTACCGATGTTCAGAACGGGGCGAGCTTTGTAAGCGGGATCGGCCCGCAATCCTGGGTTACCGTACGAGGTGCCAATCTTGCATCCACCACGCGGACCTGGCGCAGTGACGAGATCGTCAATGGAGCACTGCCCATCATGCTGGACGGCGTCTCGGTAAACATCGACGGCAAAGCGGCCTACGTCTACTACATCAGCCCGACGCAACTGAACGTACTGTCCCCGGCGGATCCGGCCACCGGTCCGGTTCCGGTGAAGGTAACCGCGGGAGGCGCCGCCAGTGCGGTCTTCACGACCAGTTTACAGACCTACTCCCCGGCGTTGTTCACTTACTTTGTGAACGGGACGACGCGTGCGGCGGGTGTATTTCCGGACGGCAAGATCGCGGGCCCAACCTCCTTGGGGCCGGCCTACCGGCCCGCTGTGCCGGGTGAGCGGCTATCGTTTTACGCAACGGGACTGGGGCCCACCACGCCTCAACTGCCGCAGGGAATCGTGCCCCCGCCGGGGCAGTTCTACAACGCGTCGACTACCACGGTCCTGGTGAACAATGTGCCCGTAACTGCGGATTTCGCCGGGATCACGCAGTTCGCGGGCGTGTACCAGATCAACCTGGTGCTTCCCACCGGCCTGCCGAACGGCGAATTGCCGGTGATGGTGCAGGTTAACGGGGTGCGCTCGCCGAGCGGGCTGACAATGACAGTGCAGAACTGAACGGCGCGGCCTTAGAATTCGAGGCGCACCATCATCTGGATGGAACGCGGGGATTCGACGAACGGGACCTGTCCGGGAAAGCCGTTGGTGAGCTCGCGGCGGCCATAAGGCGCGACTCCAAAATTCTTGTCGAGATAATTGTCCGGCTGGCCTAGATTCGGATGGTTCAGGAAATTGAAAGCGTCCGCCCGAAACACCAGCAGAATGGTCTCGCGGATCGGGATCGTCCGGCTCAATGAAAGATCCGCGCTAAACAGGCCCGGGCTGCGGAAAGCGTTTCGTCCCGAGGTGCCGGGCGCGCACTGCATCGGGTGTATTATCGACGAGGCCGTAACGCAAGGTGAATCGCTGAAGGCGGCGGGGTCGAGAAGTTGAATTCCGCCGCCTGCCGCCTGGGCGTGCACGGCGTAATGCGCGGGATCGATCAGATCGGCGCGATTGTTGAGCAGCGTGGTGTAGCCGTTGTTGCCAATGACAGAGAATGGCAGGCCGGAACGGAGCGCCAGCAGTCCGGAGATGGTCCAATCCCTGAGGAGGGCGGAGATCGGGCGGCGCGAGGGGTTGGGCAGGTTCCATGTGCCGAGAAAGACGAAGTTGTGGCGCTGGTCGAGATCGGATCGTGCGCGATCTGGACGGCTGTCGAACTGTTCCGTAAAGGTGGCAATAGGGGCGCTGGACAGCGCGTTTGAAGCGGTAAAGCCGAAATCGAAATCGCCGGAGACGGCGTCGCTCTGATTGTCGAACGTCTGGCTGAGGGTGTAGGCGGCCTGGAGGTACCCGCGCGCGAAACGGTAGCTGACGGCGCCGCCGAACTCCACGTGATCGCTGTTCCCCTGGTTCGCGCGATAGACGATGTCCGGCAGCGTGGTCTGGCTGCGGCCGAAGGAAACATCATCGGTGGTGGTGAATTGGCGGTTGACCACGTTGGAGGTGATCAGGCGGCGTCCCTCGGAACCGAGGGCCGTGAGTTCGACCGTGAGGCCGCCGGCAAACGGACGCGACAGCGAAAGAAAAGCGCTCTGGATTCTGGGGGCCTTCAGGTCCGGGGCCACCCAGGTAATTCTCGGGAACTGCAGGCTTACCTGTGTGCAGGGCGTAGCGTCGAGCGGGGGCGGGATGAGATCAAGATGGCAGGTATTTCCGGGTAGGGGGTTGACCGCGGCGAGGGCCGTGGCGTTGACCGGAACCGTGATCCAGAGATTGTCGAAAGGCCGATCGTAATAAATGCCATAGCCCGCGCGTAACGTTGCGCCGAAAGGCGCTGCCCATGCGAGTCCCAGCCGTCCCGCCGGATTCCACGTACCCGGGTACGCGGCCGCACGAGAGAGATGCAGGGTGGAATTCTTGATACGCTGTTCCAGGGTGTCGCCGGAGCCGAGGACGAGAAGGGTGTCCGGAGTCGATCCGGTGTTGAGAACACCGCCGAAGTGTTCCAGGCGAAAGCCGAGGTTCAGCGCAAGGCGCGGCGTGAGACGAATGGTGTCCTGCACGAAGGCGTCCGCCTGGGCGTAACGGTAACTGCGATCGGGCTGAGCGGGGGTGTAAAACTGAGCGAGGGAAGCGATGCGATCCACCGCCGTGCGGTACTGGACGGGGGCCAGGTTCGCGAAATCCTCAAGGCTCTGGAACTGATAATAGCCTTCGCCCTCGATGTCGATTCGGTTTTGAATCCACCGCTCGAGGACCCCTGCGCCGGCGCGCAGGATGTGGCTTCCGGAAATCCAGGTGACGTTGTCGCGCACTTCGGCGTGACGCCCGCTGTTGCGAAAGCTGTAAAAGAACGGACTGCCGGGAAGCACGGTCCCGTCATTGGATTCGAGCTGCGGCACCCCCTGCGTACGTTCCAGGCGCAGGGTGGAACTCCCAAATGCCGCCCGCAACTCATTGCCGAAAGAAGGACGCGGAAGCCAGGTGTCGCCTCCAGCGAGAAGAAGGGACGATTGCACCAGGGGCATGGAATAGGCCGGGTAGGGCGACCAGACGAAGCCCGGCTGATCCGAGCGCTGGTGCGCCCCGCGGGCGAAGAGGCGGTGCGTGCCGGCAGTGTAGTCGATGCGGTCGAGCCAACTGATGCGGTCGAGGAGAACGGGGGCGGCCATCGGCAAGGTAACGGTATCGGAGGTGGACGGAAAGACCGGCAGTCCGGATCCGGCGATCCATCGGGCAGCTTCGGAGGATGGTGTGGCGGCAAGGCGCTGGAGGAACGGCGCCGCGGGAATGGTAACCAACTGCGGCTGGTTGGCGCTGCGGTAGCGGTAGATATCGAACCATGCCGTATTGAACAGGCGCTGTCGCCAAAGGGGACCGGCAGCGCGGAATCCGGATTCGAGCTCGTGCAGGGGTGGCCGGGGCACGCAGAGCGCGGGCGCCTGGGCGCCGCACTCGGCTTTTCGCTGGGGGTCCGCGGCGGTGAGCGCCTGATTTCGTAGGTAGAAGTAGCCGAGTCCGTGCCAGGCGGGGCCGCCGGGGATGGAGATGGCGTTGGCCACGAACCCGGCGGCGTCGCCGTAGGGCGCGGCGAAGTTGGCCGTGGAGAGGCGGTACTCCTGCACTGTCTCCGGACCAAGCGGCACGAGTGGGCCGGTGGTCAGGTAATTGTCATTTTCGAGGCCGTCGAGCAGAAACTCGGTCGAGGTAGGCCGCTGGCCGTTGACGCTCATGCTGAGACCGCGCGCGGTGGTGGTCCCGCCGACTACGCCGGGTTCGACGGCGAGAGCGGCGTAGACGTCGCGGCCGGAGAGTGGAAGAGCCGCGATCAGGTCGCGGCTGACCACGTAGGAGCGAGCGGCCTCGAGCAAGGTCGCGTTGAAGGACGGAGGGGCAAAGCTATCGGAGCGGCCGATGTTGATGTCGGGGCCGTAAAAAGGAGTGACGGCCTGCGATTTCGGCATGGTCATGGTGCGATGGCCGGCGGTGTGCCACGGGTCGGAGAGCTTCCACATTTCGAAGCGGAGGTCGAGGTGGCCGGCGACGGCGAGATCGAGCTGGTCGGCCATGCGGTCCTGGTAGGAGGGCGCGGAGGCAGTGACGCGATAAATGCCGGGTGACAGCAGCGACGAGGTGAAGCGGCCGGCGTCATCGGAGGGGGAGGTTTCGCGAATGCCGGTGGAGAGGTTGAGGCATTCGATTCGGCCGTTGGGCACGGCCGCTCCGGTGGCCGCGTCTATGACAATGCCGGAAATCATGCTGTAGGAGGTCTGGGCTGGAGCCGGAGGCATCAAGGGGCCGAGCAGACCGCACGCCAAAACCAGGACCGCCCCCCGCATGATCGTATAGAATGTAGCACAGTGTTCGCAGGCATCCGCGCCAATCGAGGGTTGGTATCGTTGCTTCTGCTTTTGCCGGCAGGGGCAGGGGCGGCGGATGCAGGGAAGGCCGCTGCACGGGAACCCCCGGCGGCGATTGTCACCGCGCCTTCCGCGGGCGCCCGCATGCAGCGATATCCGAACGAGAGTCTCCTGCCGCTTGCCGCGGGGGAAGTCTTGTTCGCGCGCGACACGATTACCGGTGCTTCGACCGAGGTCGTGGTGGGGTGTAACGGCGACCGGCCGCAGCGGTGCCGGATCGGCGCCAGCGGAAAATACGAAGCCGGAGGGTTGAAGCAGGACCTGACGGGATGCACTCCGGCGGTGTGCCGGCTGCCGCTGCTACCGCGGACGTTGAACGCGCAAGAGCAGCAGGTGAAACTGATCGCCCATGGCCAGGCACAGAAACCGTCACCCACGCCGGGGATTTCGGCCGACACACTGTTGGGCAAGCTGCAGCAAGCCAGCGACTTGGAGAACGCGCGCAACTTCGGTGAAGCGGAAAGACGATTCGCCGAGGTCGCGGCGAACTGGAGCGCGACGTGGCTGGCATACCATTTGACAGAAGTGCATGCGCTGGCGCAAGCGACTGCGGGCGGCGAAAAGAGCCGTACGGCGACGCTGGTGATCGGCGTTTCGACTTACCTGAAGCCCGCCGCCAATTTCAGCAATCTGCATTTCGCGCATAGCGACGCGTTAGCTTTTGCGGACTACCTCAACCAACTTGGAATCCAGGCGCAACCGCTTACGAATGATAAAGCCACGGCCTCGAGCATTCGCGAGCAACTGGCGATGCTCGAGAAACAGGCGGCGGCGGGGGCCACGGCCGTGGTGTTCATCAGCACTCATGGAGCCGAACAGAACGGAAATGCGTACGTGCTGCCGTATGACGCGTTTCGGACCGCGGAGGGGGCCAGCGCGATCGGGGTGGAGACGATTCTGGCGGCGATGGGCACAGGACGGTCGTATCTTTTCGTCGATGCCTGCCGGAATAACGCGGAGAGCAAGTTCCAGGTCAGTGCGGCGAGCCAGGTGAAACGCTCGGTAGATCCGGCAAAGCTCAAAGATCTGTTCGCGTTCTTCGCGGCGGGACCAGGGCGGCCCTCTACCGAGGTGCCAAATCTCGGGCACGGCGCATTTTCCTGGGCCCTCCTGGAAACGCTGCACGATACTCAACGCCGGCGGGAAATCGATGGAGACGCGCTGACCGACGGCGTGAGCGAGCGCATTCACGGATTGAAGCTGGGTATACGGCAGGTGCCTAGGGCGACCGGCGGAATGCACACGGATCAGCCGCTCACGCCTTTGATGCGAGTCCCGTCAGGTAGCCAGCCTCCTGTTTCTTGGCTGAGACCGCTGCGTCTCCAACCCGTAGCCTATCAGCCGCCTCATCTTAGCGCCGGAGATCTGAAACGGCTCGTGATTCGAGCATTGCAGTGGCGGCTGGCGCCGGAGCGGATCAGCGAAGCCGTGGCGCAGAGCACCGCGGCCACGTGCTGCCTGCGGCCTGACGCGGACGTCGAAGTCACGGCCGCGGTGCGGGTCGCGCTGGAAGAGGCTGGGCAGAGAATCCTGCTGGGCTATTTGAACGGGGACGAAACACCTCCGGATCAGGCTGAGTTTCGGGCGGCAGCGACTTACTACGGACTGGCGCACAAGCTGCTGCCGGACTCGGAACTGTTGCAGGCGCGGGCGGAATTCAACACAGGGCGCGCGCGCCTGTTCGATCTGATCACCGCGGCGGAAGCCGACAAGCCGGGCATATTCGGCGAAGCGGCGCCGCACCTTCTCGCGGCGCAGCAAAGCGATCCCGGAAACGGCTACGTCATGAACGCGTTGGGGATCGGGTACATGGAAATGGCCCGGCCGGCGGAGGCTCGCGCGGCGCTACGGGACGCGATCAGCGAAGCCCCTGAGTGGGCTTACGCACGGCACAACCTGGCGCTGACGGAAATGCGGCTGGGCAGGCCGGCGGACGCGATCGAGCAGTACCGGGAGGCGATCGCTCACACGCCTGACCGGGTGTACCTGCATTTCAATCTCGGGCTGGTCTACCAGCAGACCAACAATCTGAAGAAGGCGGCGGGCGAATACGGAGAGGTGGCGAAGATCCTGGACGCCAGGAAGGAACTCGCCGGGACGAACCGGGCCATGCTGAACAATGTTCTGGGGACGGTAGCGGCGGCCCGGGGCAGGAACTCGGAGGCGCGGCAGAGGTACCGGGACGCGCTGGCGGCACTGCCCGGGATGCCCGAAGCCAGGCACAATCTGGCGCTGCTCGAGTCGGGCGAGCGAAGAGAAACCCTGCTGCGGGACAACGTGGATTACTTCGAATCGTTGGTGGCGTTGGCCGGAACGCTCAGGGAGGAAGGCAAGATCGACGATGCAATCAGCGAGTACCGGCACGTCCTGCTGGTGCGGCCCGGGTACTTGGCGGCGCGCGTGGAGATCGCACGGCTGTACATCGCCAGGGCGGCGGGTGACGCGCAGGTGCTGGCGCGCGCGCAGCAGGAGCTGGACCTGATCGATGCGGCGGATCGCGAGAATGCACGAGTGTGGCTGGCGAAAGCCGAACTGGCGCACGCGCGCGGCGACGATGCGGACGCGCGCCGGGACTACGGCGCGGCGGCGAAGGCGGCGCTGGCGCCGGAGGATCGCCGGGAGGTGAGCCGCAGCCGGAAGGAAGCCAAGGTGAGATGAGCCGCTCCACGAAAGTTCCCGCGTTCTTGCGATTTTCGGGCAAGGTGATCAAGGACTGGACTACGGCGAGCGCTATCGGCACATTTCTGCTCTACCTGCTGGGCTATCTCTCGCTGCGATTCCATCAGACCGCGCTCGGTATCACGACGGACCTGGCGGTTCTGGACGAGCGCTACCTGTTCGCGGGGGCGCGGTTCCTGGTGTTCGTGGCGAGCTGCCTGCCTTACGCGGGACTGTTGGCTGCGGCGATATGGGGAGTATGCCACCTGGTTTGGCTGCGCCTGCCAGCGACGCGGCGGTCTGCGCTGTCGCGCGCGTGGGTGGTACTGGCAGTTGGACTGGCGTTGTCGTTCGCCATGGTGCTCTGGGTGATGCGGGCGTGTTTTGCAGTGATCAGAAGGCCGATTCCTTTCTGGACTGCAGTGCCCGGGCCAACGTGGGCAGTGGGCGTGCTGCGGGGCGATGAGGTGGTACAGTCGCTGTTCTTCACGGGTCTGCTGCTGACGACCGCAATTGTGACTGCCCTCTTGGCGGCGGCGATACGCGCCGGACTCGCAACCGAGCGGGACCGGACCATGGCGGCGGCGTTAACAGCGATGGTGCTGATGATGATCCTGCTGCTGCCGATCAATCATGGGACGCTGCTGGCGCCTTATGACGTGCAGCGCACCGGCATGATCGGCAAGACGGCGGTTCCGAATGGGCAGAAGGCCTGGGTGCTCGGCGAAGGGAAGGACCGCGTCAGCTACTTGTTGAAGAGCGACGCGGGCACGATCAGCATCGTGTCCGCGCCGTGGAAACTGGTGGATCGGCTGGACATGGCAAGCAGCGAGTCGCTGCTGGACGTGGTGTTCGAAGCGAAGAATGGAGGTGCCCGCACGGGCGGCGGCGGGTCGCTGCTGGAGAAAGTCGGGGTGATTGCCGGACTCAATCTGACACCGCTGGGGCTGAAAGGCGGGACGGAAAATGCGCGGCGGGGCGACATCTGGATTGCGGGTCCGGCTGAGACCGGGCCGGACCCGAGCCCGCGGGCGAAGGGCGCGTACGGGTGGCCGATCGTGCAGCCGGGTACGGACAGGATCTATGCGATGCGGGGGGAAGAATTGGTCCGCATGGGGCTGACAGCAGGTGCGCCAGAAGAGATCGCCAGGATACCGAATGTGCTGCGGCTGGTGGGGTTCGATGCGTTGGGGGACCGATTTCTTGCGCTGGTCTCCCGGGACCGGGATCACTTCGACGCGGTGTTTTTCACGGCGGGCGGGCAGCGCGAGAGCACGGCTGGCGAGGAAATCGCGATGGGAAGCGCCGAGGCCGATGTGCTGCTGGCGGATGAGCACAGGTACGGGGATACGAGCGTCGTCGCGGACAACGGACAGGTGAAGCTGGGAGGACAAACGGTCGACTATTGCCAGGGGACGAAGTGCGGGCAGGTGGATTATTCAGCGCACGGCAAGCGGGTGGTTTATGTAAGATCGGTTGGGGGCGGCTGATCCGCCTCGACGGGAGACTCGGGCTCGGCGTTCGTTTCAGGCACGGGGCTCGGCACGGGACCGTAGCTCGCGACCGGCGGCGGTTCGGGTTCGGCGTGAGGCTGCGGCTCGACGTGCGGTTCAACCACAGTTCGCACCTGCGTACGTGGGGCTTCGGCGAGGACCTGCTCGCACTCGCAGCAGTCGCTGCAGCAGAAACACTTTTCGCAAAGGTGGTTATCGCAGGCATCCTTCGTGCAGCGGGCACAGATGCGGGTGGAGCCTTCTCCGCAGATGCTGCAAGTGAAAACGGGTGTGGCGGTCATTTTTTCCTTTGGGTGGGAGGCGTAGCCAACAGCATGGCGCGGCAGCGCTGGGCCTCCTGGTCCATGACTTCGAACTGCTGCTCGCGCTCCGCCGCCAGGCGGATCAGGTAGCTGCGGAAACGGTCGCGATTGGCTCCCGTCTCGGCGAATGTAGCTGTTAGCGATTGGGCCAAGGCTGCGTTCTGATACCTGCGCGTGGCGTCTTCGAGAGAGCCGATCATGATTTCGAGCCCCTCGAAGCGAAAGTACAACTGAAGGCCGGCCGACAGCTTCTCCGGGTTCTTGGCCAGCAGGCTGGCTTCGGTGGAGATAGCGCGGGTCTGATCCTTGGCCGATTTTAGCTGAGCCGCATAGGTCTCCGACCCCCCCGGAAACCACTTTTCCGGTGTCACCTGATCGAGGAGAGGCATCAGACGCGCAGTGTCCTTGCCGACCTCCTGGAGGACGACACCCATATCCCAGGTCGGCTCGAGGCCGGGGGGAAGTGGATTCTGAGCGAGTGCCGCGACGGCGAGGGAAAAACACAGAATCAGCCGCACGCTTTCAATCTAGCATGCGCGGCTAACCGCCACCGCCTCCGGGCGGAGGGGGAGATCCGGTGCCGGGAGCGGGGGGAGATCCGGTCCCTGTGCCCTTGCTGCCGTCGCTCGTACCTGTCGGCTTGCCCTTGTCGCCCTGTTGGGCGCCTCCGGTGGTGGCCACCGGAACGTTGCCGCCACCGCCGCCGACGCCACCGGGTCGATTGTAGAGATAGTCGTACAAACCTCGCTGGGCGAGCTGGTAGGCCTTGTGCAGCAGGTTGCCGCGATCCGCAAGCGGCCGCAGCGGCTGGTTCGGATAAACCCGAATCGACTGGCCGGGGGCGAGGTGGACATCGCTGGAAGGACGCAGCAAGTGGTGCACGTCCACGATGCCTTCATCCAGGCTGACCAAGGTGGTGCCGTCTTCATCTTCCACGTCGACGTCGAAGATGGTGCCGCGCACGGAGATGAGCGCGGTGGGGGTGGTCACATTGTTGGGATTGGGAATGCCGGGCAGGTGCTGGATCACGACCTTGATCTTGCCCAGCCAGACGTTCACCAGGTCGCCGACGCTGTTGGTTTTGCGGTAGACTACCTCGGAGTTCGGGAAGACCTCGAAAGTACTGCCGTCCGCAACCTGAAATTTCGCGTAGCCATCGGAGCCGGTCTTAATCGTGTAACCGGGCCTAACCTCGCCATTGTCCATCAGGGCGAAGGTGTAACCGGAGGCATCTTTGACGATGGAGACGCGCCCGGTCTGGACGATTACTTTGGCGGAATCCTGGGCGTGGAGCGGCGCCAGGGACACCGCTAGGGCGGCCGCGGTCAGCAGCGCGTGCAAGGCCCGCCCGTACGTAAGTCGCCTCGGCATACTGGACGCTAGCCTACAGTCTAGCACCAAACTTGCTTTGCACCCAGGGGACCGTGGTTAACCAGTGGCTACAAATAACGTAAATTCAGCAGTTTGGTCTCGGACAACGGGGTCGCAATCGGGTAGAATAAGATCTACTGTGTGTCAGAAGGATACAGTGCGCAGAGCAGGACGGTATGTAACTTTGGCTCTGGTACTGGTCTGCGCCGCGGCCGGGCAGTCCGCTAACTGGCGGCAGGTCGGTTCCTACGACGTGGAATTGATGCTGGCTTCGCCGGCGACCGGACCGGTGGACATGGTGTGGTTCGGTGCCGATGGACGGCTGTATGCGCGGGCGCGATCCGGAAAGACCTTCGAGACCACTGACTTTGAAATCTGGCTGCCGAGCGCGGCCGCGGTGGAGTCCCCGCCTCAGGTGGAACCCCGGACCGCGAGAATTCCGGAGTCCGGTGCCAAGGTGATCGCGGCCAGCTTCGGCCACATCTACGCGCTGGGGAAGAACCTGTTCCGGTCCGATGACGGAGGGCTCACCTGGAACAATCTCACGGCGTTTCGGACGGAATCGGTGATTGGCACGGGACAACACAGCGTGGCCGTCGGGCCGAACGATCAAATCGTGGTGGCCAACGATTTCGGGGTGTGGCGGTCGATGGATGGCGGGCTTACGTGGGCGGGCCTTAACCAGGGTCTGCCCAACCTGCCGGTGAAACGGATTCTGGCGACGCCGCAGGGAACGAACGGCACGCGCGTGGCGGCCGACAACCTGGGCACGGTCGAACTTGCTCCCGGCGCCGGCGTGTGGCAGCCCGTACAGGACAATTCGGTTGCGATGGAAGCCAGCGTGTTGCGCGGGCTTTCGCAAGTGGTGAACGCGGACGTGCGGTCGTTCCGCGCCGCACCGGGGTACATTTATTTCGGGAGCAGCGACGGCCGCATCTGGGTTTCGGCGAACGGGGGCACACCGCAATCAGGCGACACAAACGGCGCCAGCGGGCCGGTGGAGAAGATCCTGGTGGACTCGGCGCAGCCGCGAGCGGCGCTGGCGGTGGTAGGCGGACCACGCGGACCACACCTGCTGCGCACGACCAACGGCGGCCTTTTCTGGGACGTGTTGGACGGCAGCACGCTGCCGAATGCTGCGGTACATGGAGTGGCGGCGGAGTGGAGCAGCGGAGCGGTGTACGTGGCGGGCGACAAGGGCGTTTTCTGGACGCGGACCGAACTGGACCAGGCCAGCACAGCGGCGCCGACCTGGACGAGTTTGAATCGCGGGCTTCCGGACGCCGCGGCCACGGATGTCCAATTGGATGCCTCGGGCGTGCAGGTTTATGCCGCGCTGGACGGATATGGCGTCTACTCGGCCATCGCACCCCACCGTGCCCGTAATCTGCGGCTGGTGAACTCGGCGGATTTCAGCACACGCCCGGCGGCGCCCGGCGGGCTGCTCAGCGTGATCGGCGGCCGGGTGAATTCCGCGAGCGGCGGAGAGTTGAATTACCCCGTCTTGGCGGCAGCCGACGACGCCTCGCAGATCCAGGTGCCATTTGAGGCCGCCGGCCCGAATGTGACCCTGGCGCTGGTGACGAACACCGGCAGGGTGCAGGTCGGCATGCGCGTGCTGCCGGTATCGCCGGCGATTTTTGTGACACAAGATGGAGCGCCGATGCTTCAGGATGCCGACAGCGGACTGCTGCTCGACGCGCGCAACGCGGCGAAGAGCGGGGCGCGGGTGCAGATCTTCGCCACCGGGTTGGGCAAGGTGAATCCCGACTGGCCCACCGGGATGCAAGCGCCCTTGGAGAACCCGCCGGCGGTCGCGGCATCGATTCGCGCGTTCCTGAACGGCATGCCGATTCCGGTGACGCGCGCCACGCTGGCACCGGGCTATATCGGGTTCTACCAGGTGGAAGTACAGCTTCCCGCGATCAACAATGCCGGAGTGAACGAGCTGTACATCACAGCGGGCGGGGTGGAGAGCAACCGCGTCCCGATCGTCATCGAGCAATAAACCGGCGGTCCCGGGTTACCGTGCGCACGATCATCGAGCCGTTCCGCATCAAGAGTGTGGAGCCTCTGCACCACAATACACGGGAAGAGCGTGAGCGCTTCCTGGAGGAGGCGAGCTATAACCTTTTCCTGATCGAAGCCCGGCACATCCTGATCGACCTGCTGACCGATTCGGGGACGAGCGCCATGTCCACCGAGCAGTGGGCGGCGGTGATGCGGGGCGATGAGAGCTACGCCGGCAGCGAGAGCTTCTTCCGGCTGAAGCGCGTGGTGGACGGCCTGACGGGGTTCCGGCATATGGTGCCGGCGCACCAGGGGCGGGCGGCGGAGCGGATCCTGTTCACGGTAATGTGCAAGCCGGGTCATGTGGTGCCTTCCAACACGCATTTCGACACCACCCGCGCCAACATCGAATTCACGGGCGCGCGTGCCGTAGACCTGCCGATTCCCGAGGCGGCGGACACGCAGGCCCGGCTGGACTTCAAAGGCAACATGGACGTGGAGGCGCTGGAGTCGCTGATCGCACGTGAGGGCGAGGACAAGATTCCGCTGGTGATGTTGACGGTGACCAATAACAGCGGGGGCGGGCAGCCGGTCTCCATGGGCAACATCGCGGCGATCCACGTGGTGTGCGCGCGGCACGGCATCCCGCTCTACCTGGATGCCTGCCGGTTCGCCGAGAATGCCTGGTTCATCCGCGAGCGCGAGCCGGGATACGCGGATTGGACGCCGAAACGGATCGCCCAGAAGATGTTTTCGTATGCCGACGGTTGCACGTTCTCGGCAAAGAAGGATGCATTCGCCAACATCGGCGGGCTGCTGTGTACCAATGACGACCGCGTGTTTCAGCAGGAAACGAACCTGTTGATTCTGACCGAAGGATTTCCCACCTACGGCGGGCTGGCGGGGAGGGACCTGGACGCCATCGCCGTGGGACTGGAAGAAGTGCTGGACCCGGACTATCTGCAATACCGGATCGTGAGCACGGGATACCTTGGGAGGCATATCGCGGATCACGGAGTGCCGATTGTGGAACCGCCGGGCGGCCATGCGATCTACATCGATGCGGCGCGCATGCTGCCGCACATTCCGAAGGAGCAGTTTCCCGGGCAGGCGCTGGCGGTGGAACTCTACCGGCACGCGGGGATTCGCGGCGTGGAGATCGGGACGCTGATGTTCGGCGATGCAGCGCGTCACGAGCTCCTGCGGCTGGCCATTCCTCGGCGGGTATACACGCAGAGCCATATCGACTACGTGGTGGAGGCGATTCTCGAAGTAAACGCGCGCAAGGAGCAGATTCGAGGGATGCAATTGGTGGAGGCGCCGCCATTCTTGCGGCATTTCAGCGCGCGGCTGCGGCCCCTGGCAGGCTGAAATCGATGCCATTGAAGACGCTCACCGAGTACGAGGAACTGGCGCGGGTGGCGCACGGGCACTTGTGCGCAGGGCAGATTTTAGGCCTGCGCATGGCGCTCTGCGGGCTTCGGCTGCTGGAGATGGATGACCCGTTCGGCCGGGATCGCAAACGGCTGGTGACTTACGTCGAGATCGACCGGTGCATGACGGACGCGATCGGCGTGGTGACGGGGTGCCGGCTGGGGAAACGCGCGCTCAAGTTTCGCGATTTCGGAAAAGCGGCGGCGACGTTCTGCGATCTGGCAGGACGTCGGGCCGTGCGCGTTTCGGCACGCGAGAGCTCGAAGCAGCGCGCCCGGGAGATGTACCCCGAGATCGCGGGGAACAACCAGCAGCAGATGCGCGCATACCGAGAGCTGCCGGATGAAGAACTGTTCGAGATCCAGTGGGTGCGGGTGGCGACGCCGCCGGAAGACCTCCCCGGCTACAAAGCCCCGCGTGTGGTTTGCGCACAATGCGGCGAGGGGATCAGCTTTGCCCGCGAAGTGACGTACCAAGGGCGCATGCTGTGCCGCGCCTGCGCCGGTGAAGGCTACTACTCTCCGCTCTGATGTTGAGATATTACATCACCGATCGACATTCGGCGGGCGGCATGGAAGCGATGATACGCTTCGTGGAGCGGGCGCTCGTCGAAGGAGTGCAGCGAATTCAGGTCCGGGAGAAGGACCTGGAAGCGCGCGAGTTGTGTGCTGTGGTCCGCCGCGTCCTGGCGCTTCCGAACCCGCATGGAACGCGGATCCTGGTGAACACGCGAACCGATATCGCACTCGCCTGCGGTGCCCACGGCGTGCATCTGAGCGGTGGCGCGATCGAGCCGCGCGAGCTGCGGCGGATCGTGCCGGTGGGATTTCTGATCGGGGTCTCGACACACTTGATCGAAGAGGTGCGGGCCGCCGAAGGCGAGGGGGCGGACTTCGTGGTGTTCAGTCCGGTATTTCCGGCGATCTCCAAGCCCACCTACGGGCCGCCGGTGGGGCTCGGAAAACTACGCGAGGCGGCGGGTGCGGTCCGGATCCCGGTGTTGGCATTGGGAGGCGTCACGCGCGAAAACGCCGATGAGTGCCGGGCGGCGGGCGCGGCGGGCATCGCGGGCGTCTCGTGGTTTCAGAGCTGAATTACTGCTCTGGCGCCATGTACCCGCGGCGCCACGCGGGATAGACCTTCGCCATGCCGGGTGGCGGCTGCACCTCCACCCGCACGCGATGATAGCGGCCGTCGTTTTGGAGCGACGCCGGGCTGTAGCTGACGATGTACTCGGAACGAATGTGATTGCTGAGATCTTCGACGGCTGCCGGAAGGTCGGTCATGTGGCGCACCCAGATGGCGCGTCCGCCGGTCTCCTCGCAGATTTTCTGGACGAACCGGGACCGCTCGATAATACTCAGGGCGTACACGCGCACGTCGGCCTCGCGCAGGATGGAGAGAAGCTCGCCTTCGGAGTAGCGGCTGTTGTTGTCGTTGCCGTCGGTCAGGACCACGAGCGCCTTGCGCTGGTACTTGCCCTTGCGCACGTGCTGCGTGCCCAGAATGATGGCGTCGTTCAGCGCGGTCCAGCCCTTGGCTTCGACGCCGTCGAGAGCGTGCCAGAGGTCGGCGGGATTGCGAGTAAAGGGGGCGGCCAGCTCGGCAGTATCGCTGAAGCGGACCAGGAAGAACTCGTCAAGAATATTGGTCGCCTTCAGAAACTCATCGAGCGCGGCGCGCGTATCGGCGATCCGCGGCTTCATGCTGCGGCTGGTGTCGAAGATCATGCCGGCGGAAATCGGGGCGTCTGAAACCGACAGGGAGGCGATGGGCCGCTCGACCTCGTCTTCGAAGATGCGAAAGCTGGTCTTCGAGAGGCCCAGAATGGGCGCGCCGACGGGATCGGTAACGGTCACCGGAATCTGAACAAGGTGGACGTCCATTCGCAGATTCGCGCGCAATGCAAGCGTACGTTCGGGGCGGGGGCGCGGGGTGATGGTGACGTGTTCCTGCGCGCAGATTACGCTGCCGCCGATAGCGGCGAGGTACAAACCAAGGATAGGGGCCCTCAAACCGTTCTCCGTAGGGCAAACAGTATATCAGTCCGCGGCCCGCAATGCTTTCACCCGATCGCGAATTTGTGCGGCTTTTTCGAATTCGAATTTGCGGGCGGATTCCCGCATACGTTCCTCGAGCTCCCGGATCAGTCCGGCGCGCTGCTCGGGTGTGAGGTTCTCCGTTTCCTCGTCGGCTTCTAGGGGAACGGTGACGTAGTCCGCCTCGGCAATGGCGACAAGGCTCATGTCGATCGGCTTGACGATCGATTGAGGCGTGATATTGTGGCGCTCGTTATATTCGGCTTGGGTTTGCCGCCGGCGGGCGGTCTCATCGAGCGCCTTGCGCATGCTGTCGGTGACGACGTCGGCGTACAGGATGGCGTGGCCTTCGACGTGGCGCGCGGCACGGCCGATGGTTTGAATGAGCGAGCCCGAGCTCCGCAGGAACCCCTCTTTATCGGCGTCGAGAATGGCCACGAGTGAAACTTCGGGAAGATCGAGACCCTCGCGCAAGAGATTGATGCCGATCAAAACGTCGAACTCGCCGCGCCGGAGGTCGCGGAGGATCTTGATGCGATCGAGGGTCGACACCTCGGAGTGGAGATAGCGGCAGCGCACGCCGACTTCGGAGTAGTACTCGGCCAGATCTTCGGCCATGCGCTTGGTGAGGGTGGTGACCAGCACTCGCTGCCCGGCGTCGACGCGCTGGCGAATTCCCCCGAGCAGGTCATCGACCTGGCCCTTGACTGGGCGGACCTCCACGGTCGGGTCGAGCAGGCCGGTGGGGCGGATGATCTGCTCGACCACCACGCCGGCGGCCTTTGTGAGCTCGTACGGCCCGGGAGTCGCGGAGACGTAGACGAGCTGGTTGACGCGATGCTCGAACTCCTCGAAGGTGAGGGGACGGTTATCGAGGGCGCTGGGCATGCGGAATCCGTGCGCTACCAGGACTTCTTTCCGCGAGCGGTCGCCGTGGTACATGCCGTGAAGCTGGGGAATGGTCTGGTGGCTCTCGTCGATGAAGATGACGGAATCGTGCGGGAGATAGTCCAGAAGGGTGGGCGGCGCCTCGCCCGGGAGGCGGTTGGAGAAGTGGCGGGAGTAGTTCTCGATACCGTGGCAGTAGCCGATCTCTTTGATCATTTCGAGATCGAAGAGGGTGCGCTGCCAGAGGCGCTGGGCCTCGATGTGCTTGCCTTGCTTGAGCAGCTCCGGATGCCACCATTCGAGCTCGTTGCGGATGCTCTGCATGGCCTGCTCCTTGGTCTCCACCGACATGACGTAGTGCGTCTTGGGGTAGATGGGCAGGCGCTGATAGGTTTGGCGAACCTGGCCGAGCAGGGGGTCGATCTGCGAGAGGCTCTCGACTTCGTCGCCCCAAAGTTCGAT
>DATJYW010000306.1:0-21510 GCA_035499435.1 Candidatus Acidiferrales bacterium
CACCCCTGGAATCTGTACCACCGAACCGAACGAAACGAACCCAGCCAGAATCAGCACATCCAGCAGGCTCAAATTCACTATACCGGCAAACGACCGCGCCAGGCACCAGTAACAGGCGCAAATCAGGACCCACTCCCCGACCGAGTAGAGAAAGACCACGAACAGCGCAGCATCGCTGCGCGTCGATTCCACGCCTTGAAAGAGCGCGTTGACCAGCCTCTCGGCGCGCGCGACGTGCCGCTTGGGAATGCGGTGGAGCGCACGGAGAATCCGCACCCGCGCCGGCTCGGCGAAATGGCGCAGGGAAAGGAGAATCACCAGCACTGCGACCCCGAGCCCGCCGACAATCCGGCCGCCGAACGTCAGCACCCATTGCAGATTTGGCCCCACCTTCACTCCCGAATTCTGAACCCGCGTCAACGCGAAGGCGAATACCAGGAGCGCCATCAGCAGGTCGAAGATCCGCTCCAGCGCCCAGGCCGAAAACTGCGAGGTCAGCGGCACCTTCTCTTTGCGCGCGATCAGGTAGGGCCGCACAAATTCTCCCGGACGCCCGAAGAGCGTCACGGCCGTGAAGCCTGTCACGGTCGCCGAAAGAAGATTCTTCAGCGACGGGTGTTCCTTCAGCGGCTTGAGAAACACAGCCCAGCGCAGCGCCCGCCCATAATACGTGCCGAAGATGGGCGCGACGGAGAGCAGCACCCAGCGCCAGTCGAGCCGGACGAAGCTGTTCGCCGCCAACTGCCAGTCGAACGACCGGTCGGAGAGCTGCGCGTACACGAGCCAGAGCAACAGTCCGACGCCGGCGACAACAAGAACGATGGCCCACTTCGCGGTGCGGCGTTGCGTCACTGGCTTAGGATAACAGCGTAGTGAAGGGCGGGCTTCAACGGTCTGGAAGGGCGCTTGTCAGTTCTCCATCGCCTTCCGCTCGATGTGCTCGATCACCAGCACCGGCACCGGACGCTTGTGCTGCTCCAGCTTCAAGCCGAGCTGCTTCGCCACGGCATCGAACAGCGAGATCGCGCCGTTCGGATCCGAGGCCTCGTCGGGTGTGCTTCCATCCGTGCCCTGGCTGCGATTCAATCTGAGCACGCCAACCGGGCTGAAGCTGAACGTAAAGTCCCAGCCGCCCGCCAGGCCGGTAGCGTCTGCTACTTCGGTGTGCAGGTAGCCCGGAGCAATTCCCGGGAGCAGTTCCGCGAATTGCGCCATGGTCACGTTCTGGCACGTGACCAGTCTCCCTAGCGCCGGGTTCGCGTTCTTGCCGGCCTTGGAATCCGGAAGTGCCCCCTCCTGCCATCTCGTCCTCGAAGTGGGATCCGCCTTTTTGAGTTTCGGCTTCACGGCCACCAGCGTGTAGGCGTCGATCGGCCGCTCTTCCATGTGCGCCACCATCTGGAAGCGCTCCGTCACCAGCGAGCGGATCATCGGGCGCAGCGCGTCGATATTTACCGGCACGCTCGTCCGTTGCGGCGTGAGGTCGCCGATCGCCACGCCCGCCGGCGCCTTCGCGAGAATATCGTAGCGGTCGTCGTTCAGCCACTTCGGCGCGCCCACCATCATTTCGTCGCCGTTCAGGTCCCAGGCGATCGAAATCAGGTTCTTCACCGAGATTCCCGGCAGATAGAGCCGCCCGTTCTTGATGTCAGGACGGGCGCCGCCACCACGCCCTCCGTTCGCGTCGGGCGGAGTTGGCTTGACCGAGGCCACTTCGAATTCCGTCGGAAGCGGCGGGAAGCTCTTCATCGCCTCGGCAGAGTTCTCGGTGGGCTTCTGGCTCACAGTGTCCACCACAATCACCGGCATCGGGACCGTGGATAGATCCAGTTTCAGCCCCAGTTGTTTTTCCACGGCATCGAAAAGCGGAATGCTCTCGCCCGTGGTCTGGATCCCGGCCGGAACCTTCGGGGTAAATCGAAAGCTGAAGTCCCAGTTTGCCTTCAGGTCGGTCCGGTCAACCACCAGGGTATTGTTGAAATACTGCTGCGACCCCGGAATGTTGAGCATGCCTCCGGCGAACGCTGCCATGCTGGTGTTCTTGCAGGTATATACGATAGTGGGCAGAGTGATCGGCCCGCCACCGGCCGGGGGGCCCGTAGGGGCATTCAGAACGTTAAAATCGCATCCGCCCCCAGACCCGTCGGATTCCTTGAGCTGCGGATGCTTTCCCGCCGTCAGCACGTATGCCGGCATCGGCTTGCTGTCCTCGTGAGTCACGAGCCGGAACCGGTCCGCGAGCAACGATTTCAGCATGACCCTTCGCGATTCGGCGCTGGAACCTGAGGGCACGAGTGCGAACACGTCGAAACGGTCCATCTCCAGCCAGGACGGCCCTCCGGAGATCTTTTCAGGATCGACGTGGTGCGCCATCGCGATGAGGTCCAGCATGCTCGCGAACCGCAGCTCGTACCGGCCGCTGGTGTAAAACGGGCCGCGCACGAAGGGCTGCGTCGCATGGGGGCTGTTGTGTACATCGGCTACGGTAAACGCGGCCGCGGTTTCGGTGGATTGGCCGAACGCCCCAAAAGAAAAGAGCGCCGGAAGACACGCATACGCACAGACTCGCATCATGGGGTGTCCCGTCTCCCTATACGACGGTGAGCATTGGACACCGTTAGCAGTCGCGTAGTTCCGGAGAGAGGCTATTCCGACCGTAACGCCTGCACCACGTCCACCCGTGCCGCGCGCGCGGCCGGCAGCACCGACGCGCCCACCGCCGCGGCCAGCAGCACAAATACAGATCCCACCACGGGTGCGGCACCCGGCATGCGCATGTCGGCGAAGTAGCTGCTCACCAGGCTGGCAATCCCGTACCCGCATACTACTCCGGTGGCTACGCCCAAGGTGGCCATGAGCAAACCCTCCCCGATCACGCGGGTCAGAAGGTGCCGCGGCTGCGATCCGATGGCCAGCCGGATGCCGAACTCGCGCATCCGCCCGCTTACCGAGAAGGCCAGCACGCCCGCCACGCCCACCAGCGCGATCGCCAGCGCCACCACGGCGAATCCTCCGAAAACCAACGTGTTCAGCCGGTCAGGCGTCAGCACCTCGGCGCGGATATCTTCCAGCGTCGCCGCCCGCTCCACCACCTGGTCCACGCTCATCTCCCGGATGATGCGGGTGATCGGCGTTACCAGCGCGTACGGATTTCCTTTGGCGTGCACGAACAGCCGCCCGCCGCCGAAGCCCTGATCCATCGGATGGTACACGGCCGCCATCGGGCCCGGCACCACGTGCTCGTCGTCGAGATCCGCAGCTACACCGACAATCCGCCGCGGCGCGGTGCTGACATCGATAAACTTCATCACCGGATCGGTCCACATGAGGTGGCGGTTGACCGCGTCCTGGTTCGGGAACATACGCTGCGCCAGGCTCTGGCTCACGATCACCACGCTCTCGCCATTCGACCGGTCCGCGTCGTTGAAATCGCGGCCGGCGAGAATCGGCACTCCGAGCGCGGCGAAAAAACCGGGCGAGACCGTCCGGAACTGCGCGCGCGGATCCTCCTCACCTGGCCCGCGCACATGCCCGTCCGCGGAAAACTGGAAGCCGGGTCCGAAATTGCCTGCGTCGCGCCAGGGAACCGTCGTTCCCACCGCCACGCGCGCCACTCCCGGTATCTCGCCGATGCGCCGCAGCGCCTCCTTGTAGAAGCCAAGCACCTGTTCGGGAGTTCGTCCGTAAGACATCACCGGCACGTTGATCGCGAGCACGTGCCGCGTGTCGAAGCCGGTCTGAGCGGATTGCAGCGCGAGCAGCGTCTTGACCAGGGTGACCGCGCCGGTGAGCAGCACAAACGACGCCGCAATCTGGGTCACGGCGAAGATCCGCAGCCGCCGGTTGGCGCTGCCGGTGACGCGCAGGGTGGTGAGGTTGAGCCCATGCGACCGCTCGGCCGACGGCAGCCGCGGCACGAACGCAAGCAGCACCGCCGCGGTCACCGCTAATCCCGCGCCCACCCAGAGCATGCCGGCGTCCACGGTCAAATCGAGGGCGCGCACCGAGAACCGCGACGCGTAGCGCGCCAGAATCGACACCATCGGCCGCGCGCTCAGCACCCCGAGCGCCGCACCCGCGCCACACAGCAGGAGGCTTTCAGCGAGCAGCGTCCGCCGCAGGCCGCCCGTGCTCGCCCCCAGCGCAGCGCGGATAGTCAATTCGCCCTCACGCCGCACCGTCCGCGCCAGGATCAGGTTGGCCACGTTCGAGCATGCGATCACGAAAACCAGGATTGCCGCCGCCATCAGCACTACCAGCACGGTCCTCGCCTTCGACGTAATCTGGTCGCGCAGCTTCACCGCGCTGATCTCCGATTTTCCCTTGATGCTGTAAGCTTCCGGGTGCGCTTGGACCATGGATCCGTACGCGGTGCGCAACTCGGCACGCGCCTGATCGAGGGTCGTTCCCGGCGCGAGGCGTCCGAACAGCTCGGTCATGCGATGCACCCGACCGGTCACCATCGTGGCCGAGAGGTGATGCGGACTGGTCACCACGTTGGCAATGATTTCGGTCTCCGCCGGATACGGCACCGAGGGTTCGAGCACACCCACGATGGTCGCCGGCCTTCTCCCGAGCCGGACGTTCCGGCCGATCACCGTCGGATCGCTCTTGAGCGTGTTAGCCCAGAAGCGATAGGTCAGCACCATGGCTCCGGCCGCGCTCGGACCGTCGTCACGCATGTCCAGAAGCCGCCCGAGCACCGGGTGCAGACCCATCACCTCGAAGTACGAGCCGCCGACCACTCCGGCGCGCACCTCGCGCGGCTCGCCCAGCCCGACCATAGTGAAGCCAATGGTCGAAAAATCGCCCCACGCGCTGATGGTTTTCACGCTCGCGCGCAGATCCTGAATCTCCGGCACGCTGAATGTGGCGTTCTCGATTCCCAGGCCCGGCGCACTCTGCCGGATGTAAATCAGACGGTCTTCATCGCGGTTCACCAGCGGCCGCATCAGGACGCCGCGCACCAGCGTAAAGATGGCGGCGTTGGCCCCGATGCCCAAAGCCAGCGTGAAAATCACTGTGAGCGCCAGCCCCTTGGTTCGCACCAGCGAGCGAATGGCCAGCTTCAACTCGCGCGGAAAATCTCTCAGCATCTCCTCCTCCTACTGTCCCCCTGCTATTGCCCCCACCACCAGAAACGGCTCCGCTCCCGACGCAACTGCTTCGGGCAGCGGCGCGTCCGGCGATTCGTGCGACAGATCCTCTCCGCACGCGAAGAACCGCACGAACGGCCGCCGCTGATGAGTGACGTGATCGCGCAGCGTCCCGCTCAGCATGGGATATTGTGCCTCCAGCGCGTCCAGCACGCTGCGCTGCGTTACAGCCCCTGTAACTTCCACCCTTATTTCGCTGCCGGTGCGCGCGAGGTTCCGCAGATGCGCCGGCAGGACTACCCGGATCATGCCAGCGTCTGCGCCTCGACCGAAAGCACCGCCGGAAGATGGCGCGCGATTGGAGCCCAACTATCCCCGGCGTCCGCCGAGGCGAACACCTGCCCGCCGGTCGTGCCGAAGTAGACGCCGCACCGGTCGAGCGAATCCACCGACATAGCGTCGCGCAGCACGTTCGCGTAGCAGTCCTTCTCGGGAAGCCCCTTCGCCAGCTCCTCCCAATCGTTACCCCCCGTCCGGCTGCGGTATACGCGCAGCTTGCCGTCCATCGGGAAGTGCTCCGAGTCGCTCTTGATCGGCACCACGTAGATGGTTTCCGGCTCGTGCGCGTGTACGTCGATCACGAACCCGAAGTCCGTCGGCAGGTTGCCGCTCACCTCCTGCCACGATTCGCCCGCGTCGTCGCTGCGCATCACGTCCCAGTGCTTCTGCATGAACAGCACATCCGGGCGCGACGGATGCATCGCCACATGGTGTACGCAGTGTCCCACTTCAGCGTTTGGATCGGGAATGTACTGCGAGTGCAGGCCTTTGTTAATCGGCTTCCACGTAACTCCGCCGTCGTCGGTACGGAAGGCGCCTGCCGCGGAGATGGCGATGTACATCCGCGCCGGATTACTTGGATCGAGGATGATCGTGTGCAGGCACATCCCGCCTGCGCCGGGCTGCCAGCGGGGCCCGGACCCGTGGCCGCGCAGACCCGGAAGCTCCGTCCACGTCTGGCCGGCGTCTGTGGAGCGGAAGATCGCCGCATCTTCTATTCCCGCGTACACCGTCTCCGGATCCGTGAGCGAAGGTTCCAGATGCCACACTCGCTTGAACTCCCACGGGTGCGGCGTCCCGTCGTACCACTGGTGCGTGCCCGGCACCCCGTCATAGACAAACTTGTTGCCTACCGGCTCCCACGTCTTTCCCCCGTCGCTGGAGCGCTGGATCAACTGGCCGTACCAGCCGCTCGACTGCGACGCGTACAGCCGGTTCGGGTCCGCGGGCGACCCCTTGATGTGGTACAACTCCCAGCCCGCGAAGTGCGGGCCGCTGATGTCCCACTTCTCCCGCTTCCCATCCGACTCCAGAATGAACGCCCCCTTGCGCGTTCCCACCAGGACTCTCACTCTGCTCATTCCTCGCTCCTTTGTGGGACAGGCTTGTGCCTGTCCGGCGGCGGCGGGACAGGCTCGAACCTGTCCTACAACATTACGTCGTTTGAGCCGCCGCGAAATCGACACCCACGGCCCTACATTTTGGGAAAATTCGGGTCCGCCTTCACTTCCAGGATCTGTTTGGTATGCCGCTCACTGTGCGCGCCGATGAACAGCAGCCATTCGTACCCGTCCAGGGGCTGCCCCAGCGGGCTATCCACGGCATGTTCCCGCAGGTCCGGCGTGGTCTTCATATAAGCGATGGTATTCGCGCGGCTTTTCACGAAGTGATCCAGGGTTTCCGCCGGCGCCCAGCGGTTCTTGGGCACCAGCGGCGGCGGCGCCTCGGCTTTCACGCTCCGGTCCGGTATCATGGCCAGCACCATTCCGTCGATCTTGACCAGGTCGCGGCCCGCCGGACCCGCCGGCGCCTTCATGATCTTCTCCGATACCATGCCGAAGATGTACTCCTCTGCGGTCGCGATGTGTTCCAGCACTTCCGCGACGCTCCACCGTTCCGGAGCCGGCTTGAACGTCATCTGCGCTTCCGAAAGCCCCTTGACCGACGCGATTACGCCGTCCCGGGTCTTCTCCAGATATTTCACGCCTTTGTCCCGGTCGGCCTGCGTCAATGTCTGTCCGAATCCAGCGGTGCCAATGAGCACCGCGCCTATGAGTACATGACTTGTCTTCACTTGATTCCCCTCCTACGATTTACTCAGCGATGTCGCGGGGCAGCAGGGGCGTGGTGTCCCGGTCCCGCCACCTCCGGCGCACTTCGGCCAGAACCGCCTCGCGATCCTTCGCCATCCGTGCAATGACCGAGCACGGCAGCCCCGCCTCCTCGTGCCGCGCCCCCCAGATCAACAACTCCAGCATTACCGGCGCGAGGTCGATTCCCCTCTCGGTCAGCCGGTAATTGACCTTACGACCATCTGACTCCTCGGGTTCTCTCGCGATGATCCGCGCCGCCTCCAGTTTCTCCAGACGGTTCGCGAGAATATTGGTCGCGATTCCCTCGCCCGATTCCAGAAATTCCGTGAACGTGCGCAACCCGCGCACCATCAGGTCGCGGACAATGAGCAGGGACCAGCGGTCTCCGAAAACCTCGAGCGCGATACTCACCGGGCAACCCGACCGGCGTTGTTTGGGCGTTCCCGGCACTCGTCCAGATTACCAGATCACTTGCAAAACACAAGTAAATTCTCCAAGCTTGGAGTGCGGCAGAGAACGGTCACTCGTGCCGCAATACCCGTCCAGGCTCGAGTCCCGCGGCGCGACGGGCGGGTAGAAGGGCGGCCGCGATTCCGATCGCCGCCAGGATCGCCGTGGTCGCCGCAAAGGTCGCAGGATCAGAGGAGCGGATGCCAAACAGGACGCTCTCTACAGCCCGCGCGGCCGCCAGCGCCGCGGGCAAGCCGGCGGCAAGTCCCACCAACACCAGCACCAGCGAATCGCGCAACACCATCCAGATCACCTGGCCCCGCCGTGCTCCCAGCGCGATCCGGATACCGATTTCACTTGTCCGCCGCGCCGTTCCGTACGCCACTACTCCGTAGAGCCCGACCGCGGCCAGCACGAGTGCCAGCGTACCGAAAAATCCGCCGAGGGCGGCCAACATGCGCTGCTCATAGATGGACTCGTCCACCTGGTGGCGCAGCGTGCCGATGCTCGCGAAGGAGATCCCCCGGCCAACCTTGCTCAGTTCGCGATACAGCGGTCCGAGGAGCGCCGTTACGGGCGCCTGGGTGCGCATCACGATCGTCGGCTGACCCCGGCTCGGACCCTGGCCAGGCGGCGAATACACCGTCGGCCTGGGCGGCTTCTGAATGCCGGTATGGCGGACGTCGCGCACGACTCCCACGATGTAGGTCGGCTCGCCGCCTTCCGGCTTGCTGTCGTCGAAACTGAGCCACCGCGAATCGGGATGCTTCTCTCCGGGCAGAAACTCGCGTACGAACGCTTCATTGACCACGGCGATTTTGCGGGAAGCATTCAGATTTCTCGAGTCGAACTCACGGCCCAGCAACACGGGCGTGCCGATCGTTTCGAAGTACCGTGGTGCGATCTGCGCGGTGTCCACGTCCGCCGGCTCACGCGCGGTCCGCTCCGATCCCGGCACGCGAATGCTGGCGCTGGAAGTGCCCATCAGAAACGGCCCGGGAAATCCGTAGCTCACTGACGATACTCCCGGCAGTTGTTCGAGCTGCCCGGCGAGCTGCCGGATAGAGGCGTCGTAATCCGACCGCAGCCTGCGCGGGAAGTCCAGGGAAAATGCAATCACACTATCATTCCGGAACCCCAAATCCACGCTACGCAGCGCAAAGAGATTGTGTCCGAACAACGCCGCCAGCGCCACCAGCACCACGCTGAACGCGACCTGTGCCGCGACCAGCGCCCGCCGCAGCACAGGCCTTCCCCCTCGCCCCGCCGATCCGGCGCGCAATCCCGCCGCAGGATCCACCGCCGTCGAGCGCAGGGCCGGGCCAACGCCGAACAGCGCCAGCGAAAACGCCGCGATCGCCATTGTGAAGAACAGAGCCGCGTTATCCGGCCCGGCGCTGAACGGGTCGCCGGCCCGATCCGGCAGAAAACTCAGTAGCACCCGCCGGCCCCATGCCGATAACGCAACCCCGAGCGCTCCGCCGCCAATCGCCAGCAGCACGCATTCTGTCAGTGATTGGCGGACCAGACGCGACCGCGTCGCGCCCAGCGACATCCGCAGCGCGGTCTCCTTCCGCCGCGCCGCCCCACGCGCCAGCAGCAGATTCGCAACGTTGGCGCACGCCGCCAGCAGCACCAGCCCCACGGCCGCCATCAAGACCGTCAGCGGCTTGCCGAAATCCTCACGCAAGCTGGACATGCCAATGCCGGCATCGCGCACCTCCAGTCGCTGGCCAAGAGCCCTCTGACGGAACGCGGCGTTGTAGTTGGTCGGGTAAATGGCGCGCAGGTGCTGCGCCATCAGCACGTTCATGGCCGCCTGCACCTGGCGCTCCGACACCTCCGGCCTGCGACGCGCCATGACCAGAATCCACCAATTCCGCGGATTCTGAAACTGCATCTCGGCCATCATCGCCGGAACCCATACCTCGGCGCGCCTCTCGACCTCGACGCCGTGAAAACCCGGCGCGGCTACGCCGATCACGGTCAACGGCTGTTCATCGACCAGGATCTTTGCGCCGAGAATTCCGGGATCGGCCCCGAATTGATCCCGCCACAGGTCGTACCCGATTACGGCGACCGGATGCCCGCCGGGAACGCGGTTGTCCTCATCAGTAAATACGCGACCCATCGCCGCTCCCACACCAAGGGCCTGAAAGTAGTTACCCGTAACAAGCTCCCGCTGACAGAACTGGCCACGCCCTCCGGGGCGCGGATTGAACCCTACCTTCGCGACGCCCGTGCGCGCAAACACCGCGCTGAATAGATCGGTCCGCGCCGCAATTTCCCGATACAGCGGGTACGACACAAACCCGCGGCTCCACCCCCCGGTCCGATACAAGCTCACCAACTCCTGTGGCCGCTCGACCGGCAGCAGCCGGAGCATCACCGCGTGGAACAGGGAGAAGATCGCCGTGTTGGCCCCGATGCCCAGCGCCAGCGAGATCACGGCCGCCGCTGTGAATCCCGGATTCCGCCGCAGCCCGCGAAGCCCGTAATGGATATCGCGCCCCAGAGCTTCCAGCCAGGGCAGGCCCCTGCGCTCGCGATAGTCCTCCATGGCCTGCGCAACGCCGCCGAAGTCCCGGAGCGCGGCGGCACGCGCGGCCGCGGCATCCATGCCTCGCTCGCGAAACTCCGCCTCCTGCATTTCCAGGTGCGCCTCGATCTCGGCGCTCAGGTCGCTTTCCAACCGGCGGCCGCGGAGGAAAGCCAGGACGCGCTGCCACAGTGTGCGCATCGCATGCTCCTATTCGGCGGGTCGCAGAAACCGCGCCATGATCTCCACCGTGCGCGCCCAGTCTTCGGTTTCGCGCTCTACCTGCCGGCGTCCGGCGCGCGTCAGCTCATAGAACTTAGCCTTGCGGTTGGCCTCGCTGCTGCCCCACTTCGACGAGATCCATCCGCGCTGCTCCAGCCGCAGTAGCGCGGGATACAGCGTGCCCTGGTTGAGATCGAGCGCGCCGCCGGAGATCTGCTGGATCCGCTTCGCCAGCCCAAAGCCATGCTGCGGGCCCATAGTCTGCAAAGTCCGCAGCACCATCAGGTCGAGCGTGCCTTGCAGAATGTTGACTTCTCTTGTAGACATCCAAGAGGAACTTAACGCTATTTCTTTTGGATGTCAACAGGAGCATGCGGCTGCCCCTGCTGGGCCGGCGCACCCTGCGGCACCACGTCCGGCAGGTGGGATTCCCGCTTCACCCGTCCGCTGAGGCCTTCATCCAGGGTAATGCCGTTCTTCTCCAGCGTCTCCCCGAGCACTTGGTCGAGCGAGATGCGGGCACGCGCGTAGCTCGCCAGCGCGTTCACTTCGGAAAGTTGCGCGGCGAACAGCGCCCGCTGGTCGGCCATGACCACGTTCAGCGTCGCGATACCGGCAGCGCGCTTCTGCTCCGCCTCCAGCAACTGCTCCTGCAGGATGCGCGTGTTCTTTGCCGTCGTGTATCGCGAACGGGCCTGCCGCAGAGCGTTCGCCTGGCTCGAGATGTCCACCAGGATCTGGTTGTCGTCCTTCTGCCCCTGAACCTGCTGCTGGCGGTACTGCAACTGGTCGATTCCATAGTCCCCCTGCGCCTGCCGGTTGCGAAGCATGGCCGAAAAGGAAACGCTCACCTGGTTGTTCGGAAAATTGCGGCGGAAGATCTGCTTGAGCGCAGTCCCGTAGCCGCCGTAAAAGTAGGGGTCGGCGTCACTGCTCTGCGGAGTGCCGGCGAGGCCGCGATTGTAGGTCTGCGCCACTACCTGCAGGCTGGGCAGCAAAGGATTGGTAGTGCCCGCCAGGTTGATCTCCGAAGTCTGGTCGCGCATTTTCGAGACCGCTACGTCCGGGCGCTTCTCCAGTGCGCTCTTCAGCAGGTCGCGAACGGGGGCCAGTTCTTCGGTTTCAGGCACCTCCATGTGATCCAGCGGGATGATCTCGGCGGCTTCCAGCAGCGGGTCCGCCGTGTGGCTCAAGGCTTCCTTCAGCAGGTCGGAGCGCTGCCGCAAGTTCACCCGGGCGATGGTCAGGTCTTGCTTGCGCGTGGCCTCTTCGGCTTCCGCGCGCGAGATCTCCACCGCGGGAATCGCGCCGATGGAAATCTCGTAGCGCGTGTCGGCGACGAACTTGCGCGTGATATCCAGCACGCGCTCCTGCACCCGGAGCTGATCGCGGGCGCTCACCAGGTCCCAGTACATGTTGAGGACGCTGACCGAGAGGTCGAAGAGCTGCGAGCGGAATACCTCGCGCGCGCCCGTGACGTTGATCTGCGCGATGCGGATGCCGCGGTTATTCAACTTGATGCCGAAGTTCTGCAGCAGGTCGTGGCGGATCAGCAGGTCCATGTGCGGGGCCGCGACCGGATTGATCAGGTCGGGCCCGTTCTCGCTCAAATACTGCTGGTAACTGCGGAACTGGATCACGCCGCCGCTGAGCAGCCCCTCCTGGAAGACGTTGTTGTATGTGCGAATGCTCTGCACCAGGGCATTGGTCTGGCTGAGCACGGTGTTGGCCTGCGGCTGCGTCAGATGGGAAAACGTGCTGGTGCTCTGCCAACTGGGGTCGAGCACGCGCGTCACCGCGCCCACCTGCTGGATCACCGCGCCGCCGGTCGAACCGCTGCCGCCGCTGGAAAAGTTCCCGCTGCTCACGCCCGCGCTGGCCGCCGCGCCGTTCACACCGACGCCGCTGTTCACGCTCGACACCTGCGCGCTGGCGCTGGGGACGCCGCGAATGGGACCGCCCGCCTTGGCGCGCTCCAGCGCGGAATCGGCGAGCAGCGGGCCGTAGCGGTCGACCTCCAGGTTCAGGTTGTTTTCGATCGCCAGCGCCAGCGCGTCCTGCACCGATAGGTAGAGGTTGCCTCCGCGGATCAGCGCATGCAGGCGCTCCGAATTCGTAAGCCTGACGGTTGGCACGGTCTGAGGCGCATACGAGCGGAACGGAATCGGGAGAGAAGGCCGTTGGATCTGGTAAGGCTGGTCCTGCGCCAGGCACCAGTTGGTCATCAACAGCGCAAGCAAGACCCTCTTCACTTCGATACCCCCTTTCCCGCCGCGGGCGGCACGTTCGGCGGCAGCACCGATTCGCGCTGCACGCGGCCCGACAGCGCCTCCTCCATCACGATGTGATTGGTTTCCAACGTGCGCCCCAGGGCCATATCGAAGGCGATACGCGCGTGCGTGTAGTTAGCCGTGGCCTGCACTTCGGCATCCTGGTTGGTGCTGAGGTCACGCTGTGCCTGAATGACCAGCGCCACCGTGGACACGCCCGATTGAAAGCGCTTCTGCTCCGCCACCAGGCTCTTTTCCGCGAGCACCCGCGCGTCCACCGCGGTCTGGTAGCGCGCGCGCGCCTGCTCGAGACCGATCAGTGCCGTCTTCACGTCCACCCGCACCTGGTTGAGCACCCGCTGCAACTGGAGCTCGCTTTGGCGGAGCTGCAGCTGGTCGGTGACGAAGTCCGCTTGCGCCGCCCGGTTGCGGAACGGGATGTTCAGGGAGACGCCGGCGGAGTAATCCGGAAAATTGCGATGGAAAAGCTGGGTGAGGACCGTCCCCAGTCCGCCGACAAAGAACGGATCGGCGACCACCCCAGGCTGGAGCGCGTTTGGCGGTCCCGCCAGGCCGTGATTGGTGAATTCCGCGAACGCGGAGAGAGACGGCAGCAAACCGTTCTTCGTACCCTGGAGCAGGATCTTCTGGCTGTCCACGTTGATCTTCTTGGTCTCCACCTCGACGCGGTTCTCGATGGCGTCGTTGACCAGATCCTGCACGGGCCGCACCTCGTCCGTTTGGGGAACTTCAATGTGATCCAGCGGAATGATGTGTACCTCGTCGAGCCACGGCGTTTCAATTCCGTTGCGGCTGATGGCGTTCTTGAGCACGATTTCCTGCTGCGCCACATTCGTCTGCGCGATGAGCAGATCTTCTTTGCTGGACGAAACCTCGGCTGCGGCACGCGTCACTTCGATGGCTGGAAGCGCGCCGATCTCGACCTGTTTGCGGTTGCCCTCGTACAGGCTCTGCGCCGTCCCCAGTGCCTGCTCCTTGATGCGCACCGCCTCGTTGAAGCTCACCAGGTCCCAATACAGATTGAGCGCTGCCGATACCGTAGTGGCCACTTGCAACTTCACCTGAAGATTGCTGACCTTCATGTTGTTCTTGGCGACGCGAATGTTTCGGTTATTCACTCCGATATTCAAGCCCTGGAGCAGGCTCTGGTTTACGGTGAGATCGAAGTATCCGGAGAGGGCAGGATTGAGCAGCGGTGAACTGCTGTTCAGGTAGTTCCGGCCGCTGGCCCACGAAAACGCCGCGCTGGTACCGGTAATGAATTGCTGCGAATACTGAAAATAGAAAGATCGGTAATCCTGCGTGAGCGACGTCGTGTTGGTGAGCAGCGTGATGGTCTGCGGCTGCGTGAGGTGACCCGCCTGAACGTTGATAAACAGGTTCGGATCGAGAGTGGGTGGGACCGGCCCGATCTGGCTCACAATTCCACCCCCGCCGCCGATCCCCGATCCGCCGGCGAGTCCGTTGCTCGCCGTGTTGATGCCCGCCGTGCTCACGCTCGTCGGTCCCGCGGCCACCGGGGTGTCAACCTGCCGCAGGAAGCCGCCGCCTTCGGCGCGCCGCAACACTTCGCGCGCCAGCAGCGGGCTGTAGCGCTGCACCGCGATGTCCAAGTTGTTCTCCAGCACGAGCGCAATCACGTCCTGCGCCGAAAGGTACAGGTTGCCGCCGCGCACCAGCGATTCGAGCCGCGCCGTGTTCGCCAGCCTGACCGGGGGCACTACCCGCTTTTCCAGATGGAAGGGCTTGAGAACCGGGCCGAAATACTTGTTCGGTTTCGGCGTCTGGATCGCCGCCTCGGAGGCGGTGAACGACTGAGCGAACATCGCGCCCGCCGACACCACGAAAAGGGTCACAATTTGTCGCATAGAATAACCAGCCCCGAGGTGCAATTCCGTTTCCACCAATCTCTCTGGAAACGAAGCTCTTGAGGCTTCCGGGTGTCCGCTTTTGAGACGCGCTGTCCGCTTGTGGGGCAGCCGGAAACGGCCCGCAACCGGGATTTCCTCTCTGCGCCGTGTTCTTTCAAGAGGCAAACCCGCGTTTTTCGTCGCGGCAACCCGATTGCACAATCCACCTCTGTTCCGGAGGCCATCCCGATGAATCCGAGCCTCAGTCCGCTCAAACTAGTCTTCCGCCGTCTTGTGAAGTCGCCGGTGTTCACTGGCCTCACGCTCCTGACGCTGGCTATCGGCATCGGCGCCAACACCGCGATCTTCAGCGTGGTGAGCGGCGTTCTCCTCAAGCCCCTGGCGTTTCCCGATGCCGCACACCTTGTCTCGGTGCGGCTCAGCGCATTGGGCGTCGGCCTTAAAGATATCCCGCAATCGCCGGCCACCTACTTCACCATCCGCGAAGAAGCGCGCGCTTTCGAAGACATCGGCATCTGGGCCTCGCGATCCGTCAACATCACGGGACGCGGCGATCCCGAGCGCGTGCCCGTCGTCGTAATGACCGATGGCGTGCTGCCCACGTTGGGTGTGCGCCCAATTCTCGGCCGCTGGTTCACTCGCGAAGAGGATGCGCCGCGCGCTCCGCAAAAAGCCCTCCTGAGCTGGGGATACTGGCAGCGGCGATTCGGCGGCGACGCGTCGGTGATCGGCCGCGATATCGTGGTGGACGCGCGCCAATGCGAGATCGTCGGCGTGATGCCGCGTGATTTCCGTTTCCTGGACACGGATGCGGCCATGTTTGTCCCGCTCCAGCTCGACCGCGCCGCCGCGTTCGTCGGCAACTTCTCGTGGGATGCGGTAGCACGGCTCAAGCCCGGTATCAGCCTGGCCGCGGCCAATACCGATGTGGCGCGCGTGCTGCCGCTGACGCTCTCAAAGTTTCCCCCCGCGCCCGGAATGAGCGTGCGCGTGTTTGCGGACTCGCGCATGGCGCCGCGCGTGATCCCGCTCAAAGACGACGTGGTGGGCGATACCGGCAAGGTGCTCTGGGTCCTGATGGGCAGCGTCGGTCTGGTGCTCTTCATCGCGTCGGCCAACGTGGCCAATTTGCTGCTGGTCCGGGCCGAAGGGCGGCAACACGAGCTCGCCATCCGCGCCGCTTTGGGCGCGGGGCGCCGGCGCATCGCCGCCGATCTTCTTACGGAAAGCGTGACCCTGGCGCTTCTCGGCGGCGCGCTGGGAGCTTTGCTGGCCGATTCCGCGGTGCGCGCCCTGGTGGCTTACGGTCCGGCAAACCTGCCGCGCCTGCACGATTTGACCATCGATTTTCCCGTGCTCCTGTTCGCGTTCGCGGTGTCGCTGGTGTGCGGCCTGCTGTTCGGACTGGTCCCGGTGTGGAAGTACGCCGGGCCGCGGCTCGCCGGCTCCCTGCGCGATGGCGGCAGAGGTGCCAGTGAAGGACGCGAACGGCATCGCGCGCGCAGTGTTCTGGTGGCGGCCCAGGTGGCGTTGGCACTGGTACTGCTGGTCGGTTCGGGACTCATGATCCGCACGTTCGTGGCAATGCGCCACGTGTCGCCCGGTTTTACACGCCCCGAGGAAATCCTCACTCTGCGGATCTCCATCCCCGAAGCGCAGGTTTCCAGCGCGCTCGACGCGATCCGGATGGAGGCCGAAATCAAGCGTAGGATCGAGGCCCTGCCGCAGGTGGCTTCCGCGGCGCTCACCAATTCGGTGACCATGGACGGGAACATCGATAACGACCCGATCTTCGTCGAGGGCCGCGTTTACGCGGAAGGAGAGTTGCCCACCCTCCGCCGCTATAAGTCGGTCTCGCCGGACTACCTGAAGACTATGGGCAACCCGATCCTGGCGGGGCGCGATCTGACCTGGACGGACATCTTCGAAGCGCGGAAGGTCGTGCTGGTAAGCGACAACCTCGCCCGCGAGCTGTGGGGATCGCCAGCCGCCGCATTAGGCAAGCGCGTGCGCGAGAATCCCAAGGGCGTGTGGCGCGAGATCGTCGGCGTCACCGGAAACGATCGCGACGACGGTGTGGACCGGCCGGCGTCCAAGGTGGTCTACTGGCCTCTCTACCGCACCAACTTCTGGAGCCTGCCGGAGGTCGGAGAGCGCTACGTGGCGTTCGCCATTCGCAGCCCGCGCACCGGGACGCCGTCCTTTCTGAGAGAGGTGAGCGAAGCTATCTGGAGCGTGAATCCCGATCTACCGATCTCCAACCCACGCAGCATGCGAACCATCTACGACCGCTCCATGGCGCGCACCTCCTTTACGCTGGCGATTGTCGGCATCGCCGGCAGCATGGCACTGCTGCTGGGCCTGATCGGGATCTACGGCGTGCTTTCCTACTCGGTCTCGCAGCGCACGCGCGAGATCGGCATCCGCATCGCGCTTGGGGCGCCGCAAACCAACGTCCGCCGCATGTTTCTCGGGTATGGTTTCCGCCTGGCTCTGGTAGGCACGGTGTGCGGTCTTGCCGCGGCAGCCGCGCTTACGCGCCTCATGAAGGCGCTGCTGTTCGAGGTGAGCCCGCTCGATCCGGTCACGTATTTCGGCGTTCCGCTGATCCTGATCGCCGCGGCCCTCCTGGCCGCGTATGTTCCCGCGCGCCGGGCCACGAATGTGTCGCCGGTCGAAGCCCTGCGCATCGACTAAATCAAAGCGCGACCCGCGCTATAGTTGATGCTTACGCATGGGCCGCATCCGCATCCTACCCGACCAGGTCGCCAACAAGATCGCCGCCGGAGAGGTCGTGGAGCGCCCTGCGTCGGTCGTGAAGGAGCTCCTCGAAAATTCGCTGGACGCCGGCGCGCGCGGTCTCAGTATCGAGGTCGAATCCGGCGGCCGCCGCCTCATCCGTATCGTCGACGACGGCAGCGGCATGCTGCGCGACGATGCCCTTCTGGCCTTCGAGCGCCACGCCACCAGCAAGCTCCGCGACGTCAAAGACCTGCTCTCCATCGCCACGCTTGGCTTCCGCGGCGAAGCGCTGCCGTCGATCGCGTCGGTCTCGCGGCTGCTGCTGGAGACGCACTCGCTGGAAGAACCCACCGGCACGCGCATCGAAATCGCGGGCGGCAAGATGCTGGTGTGCGAGGAAGCCGCGCTCGGTGCCGGCACCTCCATCACCGTGCGCGATCTCTTTTTCAACGTGCCCGCGCGCAAGAAATTCCTGCGCTCCGAGCAGACCGAGCTCGCGCACATCGCCGCGCTGGTGACGCACTACAGCCTTGCGCACCCGGACAAGAGCTTCCGCCTCACGGCCGGCGCTAACGAGCTGCTCGCCGTGACGCCTGTTGCCACGCTCAAGGAGCGCGTCTACCAGGTCTTCGGCAGCCAGATTCTGGATGAGCTGGTGGACATCGGCACGCGGGAGCGCGACCTCTTTCTACCGCCACCCAGCGTGCCGCCCGCGCAGGCGATCGCCGGGTACCGCAGCGAACCCGACGAGCCGCCCGTGCGCCGTTTCCGCCTCAGCGGCTATTTCTCGCGCCCGCAGGTGCAGAAGGGCAATCGCAATTCCATCTTCATCTTCGTGAATCACCGCCTCATCCGCGACCGGCTGGTGATGCACGCCCTGACCTCGGCGTATCACAACCTCATGCCGCCCTCCGCTTACCCGTTCGCGCTGCTCTTTCTCGAGTGCGAACCCGAAGAGGTCGATGTCAACGTCCACCCATCCAAGACCGAAGTCCGGTTCCGCCACGGCTCGTTCGTGCACGATTTCGTTCGCGACACCATCCGTGAGCGCCTGATGGAGAGCCGTCCAGCGCCGACCTTTTCGCCGGGGCGTATGCCGCCCGCCCAGCCGGCTGCCCAATTGCCCTATTCCGAATTCAGCCAGATGCTGGAGAACGAGGCCCCTGTAGCGGCGGCGATGGTAGAGGCCGTCCCTCCCGAGCCTCAACCCGAACCCGCAGTGTACGAGCCCGCCATACCCGAGTTCACGCTCCGTGCGACACCCCGGCCCGTGCCGCGCCTCGATTTCAGTGCCCCGCCCATCGAGGTCGCGCCCGGTCCGCCGCCCTCCGGCAAGCTGCAGACGCGCCGCCTGGACATGCACGGCGAATTTCCGCCGGACGCTATCCCAGCGCCCGAGATGTCCCTCTCCGTGCTTAGTGAGCTGCGTCCGCTCGGCCAGATTCACGAGAGCTTCATCATCGCCGCCGGCCGCGACGGCTTGTGGATCATCGACCAGCACGTCGCACATGAGCGCATCCTCTTCGAGCAGGTACTGAAGCAGCGCGCCGCCGGCCGCGTCGAGACCCAGCGTCTGCTGATGCCGCTGATCCTGCAGCTCACGCCCGAGCAGCAGATCGACTACGCGCGCATCGCCGATGAGCTCCATGCCTCCGGCTTCGAAACCGAGCCCTTCGGCAACCGTACCATCGCGGTGAAGGCCGCGCCCGCCGCAGTCAGCGCACCCGATCTGGAGCGCGTTCTCTACGAGATCCTGGAGATCGCCGATACCGAGCTGCGCGGCGCCTCGCTCGACGATCTCCGCCGCAACATCTGCGCCTCCATCGCCTGCCGTGCCGCGATCAAGATCAATATGCGCCTCGATTTTGCCAAGATGGAATGGCTCCTGCGCGCACTCGCCGCCACCGATTGCCCCATGAGCTGCCCCCACGGCCGCCCCATCGCGATGCACTACTCCACCCGCGAGATCCTCAAGGCGTTTCACCGGCTGTAGCGCCGGCGAACTCAATCTTCCAGAATCACGTGCGCCATGCCGAGCTCGGCGGTATGAGTCATCGAGAGCGAAATATTCTTCACCCCGAGCCGCAGCGCGACCTGGGCGGCCACGCCGTGGAGGAGCAGCGTCGGCTTGCCCGTCGGCAGGTTCGCCACTTCGAAATCCTGCCAGCGGACGCCTCGCTTCCAGCCCGTTCCGATCGCCTTCATCCCCGCCTCCTTGGCCGCGAATCGAGCCGCGTAACGTTCAAAGCGGTTGGCCTTGCGGTCCACGTACGCGATCTCGCCGGGGGTATAGACACGCTCCGTGAACCTCACACCGAAGCGCTCGATGGAGGCCCGAATGCGGCGCACCTCCGCGAGGTCCACGCCCGTGCCGACGATCATTTCAGCTCCGCACCGGAGGTCGTGATGGTCAGCCGGCCGTGCTTTACTCCCTTGGTGCTGATCAGCGAATCGGCCACCTTGCGCACCTCCGCGGAACGCCCACGCACCACCAGCACCTCCAGGCAGTTGTCGTGGTCCAGATGCACGTGCAGGGTCGAAAGGATCGCGTGATGATGATCGTGCTGGATGCTGGTGAGCTTCTCATTCAGCAGGCGCACGTGGTGGTCGTATACCAGCGTCACCGTGCCCACGACGTTGCTCTCCGGCGATTCCCAGGTTTTCTCCACCAGTTCGTCGCGGATCAGGTCGCGGAACGCTTCGCTGCGATTGGTGTAGCCGCGCTGGCCGATCAGGCGGTCAAACTTGTCGAGAAGCTCGCTGTCGATCGCCACTCCAATCCGGCTGAGCCCGCTCATGCGTACACATAGTAGCACCGGCGAAAATGGCGGCCCTGCGGTGGCACGATTCTCAGAATCGTGATACTTTGGAGACGAAAGTGCACATACCCGATGGATTTTTGTCCACGCCCGTTTGGGCCGCACTCGATATGGCCGGCGCTCCGGCGGTAGCCGTGATCGCGCGCCGGGCGCAGCGCACGTTCGACGAAGGCAAGGTCCCGCTGCTCGGCGTGATGGGGGCTTTCGTCTTCGCCGCCCAGATGATCAACTTTCCGGTCGGCCCCGGCACGAGCGGCCATCTGGTTGGCGGCGCGCTGCTCGCGTATACCCTTGGCCCTGCGGCGGCCTCGGTGGTTTTGACCGCGATCGTCGCGATCCAGGCGCTGGTGTTCCAGGATGGCGGGATCCTCGCGCTCGGCGCGAACGTGCTCAACATGGCGGTGCTCGGCGTGCTCGCCGGTTACCTGCCGTACCATTTCTGGGGCCGCACCCGCGCCCGGCGCGCGGCGATCTTCGCCGGCGGCGCACTCTCCGTGCTCATCAGCGCCGTGATGGCTCTGAGCGAGTTGCTCCTCTCCGGCGTTCGCATGCCCGGTGGAGTGCTGGGAATCTCTGTCGGACTCTTTGCCGTCTCCGCGCTGGCCGAAGGCGCTATCACACTGGCCGTGATCGGGGCGCTCGAAAGAATCCAGCCTGAGTTCATTCGCCAGCCCGCGGCCGGGCGCTCGTACGCTCTCGGCGCGGTAGCGATTGCCGCGGTGCTGCTCGTCACCGGCGGCGTGCTACTTACCTCCACCTCACCGGACGGAATCGAGAAACTCGGGCAGGCGCGGACCCTGCTCTCGACCCCCTTCAGCGGCTACGGGATCGCCGGGCTGGGCAGCGGCTGGCTGCCCAAGGCGGGCGCCGGCCTGCTCGGCCTCGGGCTGGTCTACGGCGTGTGCCTGATGATCGGGCGCAGGCGCTAGGACCCGGCCGTGCACCACGTGGTTCTGGACCAGTGGAGCCGCCGGGCGAGCCCGCTGCACCGCAGGGATCCACGCTCCAAGATCATCCCGTTGCTGATATTTCTGGTCGTGCTCGCGACCGCCCACCGCCTCCTGCCCGCGATATCCGCCGGGCTCTTCGCCATGCTCTGCACTGCGCTGCTCTGGGCGCGAGTGCCGCTGGCAGACGTTCTGGCGCGCGCCTGCCTGGTATTGCCGTTCACCCTGGTATTCGCAGGGGTCAGTTGGATCGCGGGAGACCCCGCGCGCGCCGAAGCGCTGGTCATGAAGAGTTACCTTTCTGCCCTTGCGGTCTTGCTCGTGGTCTCTACGACGCCGATGCCGCTATTACTGCGCGGAATCGAACTGCTGGGCGCGCC
>DATJYW010000307.1:0-34511 GCA_035499435.1 Candidatus Acidiferrales bacterium
GTATCTATTTCTAGTCTCGGTAACGGATCACCGTTCCTGGCTCGCTACGATTCCGCCGGCTGATTGTTCCTCAAACCTCTTGGAACCTTTTTCACTATGATCCAAAGGCGGTTTGGCGTCAACCACTTTCGTAAAGTGACAGACCGATTTCAACAGGTTTTATGTGACTTGTTTACAGCGAGTTATGGGTGGGTAATTTTGGATTGGATGTGGATAAAACAGGCGGAATCGAAATTGTATCCACCAGGAACGGACGCGAAAACGACCGTCCCACCGGATCATCCGCGCAGGTAGGCGTCGTCCTTCTTCAACCAGTCGTGGCGAATGGGGCTGAAAACGTCGAGGTCGAGGGTATCCTCGAGAGCGACTGCCTTGTGGGGCACATTCGACGGAATACGCAGCACCTGGCCTTTGCCCACAACCAGGCGCTCGCCGCCGATTTCGAATTCCAGCGCGCCTTCGAGAATGTAGGTGATCTGCTCGCTCTCGTGATGGTGTTCGGGCACAATCGCGCCTTTGAGGAGAAACACCTGCGCGACCATGACCTTGTCGCCGGAGATGATCTTGCGCGCGATGGTGGGGCTGAGAACTTCTTTGTCGATTTTCTCCCAAGTGTAGTGTTCCATGGAGGCTCCAGTAGTCAATAGTACCCCGGCATTCAACGGTATCATCGGTGAATGGCCGGTCGGCTCCATGTCTGGATCGCGGCATTGGCGCTGGTTCTCTATGTGGGGCTGGCTGTTGCCGCGCTCCTCACTCGCCAGCCATGGTGCGATGAAGCCTGGTTCAACGGCCCGGCGCTGAATCTGGAGACCCGAGGCTACATGGGAACTCCATACCTCGACCCCGCCAGCAATATCGGCAAGACGTCGGTCCGGCTCGACGGTGTCGATCGCTACACCTACTGGATGACGCCGCTGTATATGGTCGTACAGGCCGCCTGGTTCAAAGTCGTGGGCTTCGGCCTGTTACGCGCCCGGCTGACCGCGCTTTTGTGGGGCTTCATGGGGCTCGCGGCATGGTGGGTCATTGCAAGGCGGCTGACAAATCCAGTCGTTGCATCGCTCACCATTCTGCTGCTCGGAGTCGAGTATCACTTCGTCGTAAGGGCTACGAGCGGGCGCATGGACGTGATGTGCGGGGCGCTCGGCACGGCCGGAGTGGCCGCGTTCTTCGCGCTGCGCGAGCACGGCTTCCTCAGGGCGATCCTGCTTGCCAACGTCGCGATTGCCGCCGCGGTCATCACGCACCCGATCGCGGTTGCCTACGGTATCGCGCTCGCCGTTGCTGCCGCCAACCTCGATCGCAAACGTCTGAGTTGGCGCCAGCTGCCTCTCTGCGCGATTCCCTACGTTGTGGCGTTTGGCGGTTGGTCGATCTACGTCGCAAAGGCTCCGCGCCTGTTCAAGCTGCAATTCCTGGGCAATGCAACGCAGCGCGGGCCCGGCCTGTTTCAACCGTGGGCCGCGCTGAAAATGGAGATCTGGCATCGCTACGCCGAGAACTTTGGCGTGGCCTCGTGGACTTCCGGCCCGGCGCGCGCCAAAATTCTTATTCTGGCGCTCTACGCAGGCGGCCTGATCTACGTGGCGGCATCGCGCGGGCTGCGGTCGCACGGCGGGAGCCGCCTGGCGCTGCTGATGAGCTGTTCTGTGATCGGCTTCTTCTGGCTCTTCGAGGGGACCAAGACCGGCCTCTACCTGCCGCACATCCTGCCGTGGTTCTGCCTGATGGCTGCAATTGCCATCGACGATATCATGAGTAGCGGCCGTTCCCAGAGACGGCTCGCCATCCTGCTGGTGACCGGCGCCGTGGCAATCCAGGCGACCTCGATAATCCTGCCTGCCTCGCGCGACGCGTACCGGAGCCAGTTTCTTCCGGCAATGAAGTTTCTTCAACAGCACACCCAACCTAATGACACCATCATGAGCGATGCCGTGGCCGGTTTCGTGTTGGGCTTCGATCGTAAGATTGTGGACGATGCCTGGTTCGGATACCGCACCGGCAAGAAGATGGACTGGCTGGTAATTACTCCCACATACGCGGAGACCATGGATTCGCTCGCGCAACAAGGCAGCGATGTCTCGCGCCACGTGAACCAATTGTTGACCGAGTACCGGCCGGTATATTCCAGCAAAATGTACCGCATTTATGTCCGCAGGCGCTCAATTGCGGCGCTGCGCGAGTTCTGATCACGACGCATCGGACCTGGAGAGAAAATGAATCATTCAACGGCCCATCGCCGCCTATGGGCCATCGTGTACGATTGAATGAGGCCATGCCCGAAGCCTCGGTGGAAGCCGCATCCGCGGGACATCATCAGCGCCGGTTCGTGACCAACGTATTGTGGTCGTGGAGCGGCGTGGCGGCCAGCCTGTTCCAGGGGATCATCATCACGCGCATCGTAATCCGGCGTCTTGGACCGGAGCATTACGGCATATGGGCCCTGATTTTTTCGATCCTCGATTATTTCTGGTTTTTCGACCTCGGACTCAACCCGGCCATCACCAATTTCTGCGCGCGATTTCTGGCCACAAAGGATGATCGCAAGATTAATGAGACCATTAGCACCGCGCTCTTCTATTTCTCGATCATCGGAGTCATGGTTTGCTGTCTCGCCCCGCTCGTCTCGATCTATGGGCCACGCTTCTTTCGCGTGGAACCGCGCGACCAGAGGGAATTCTCCACCCTGATGCTGATGACGTGCCTGAGTTGGGGCCTGTGCATCACGGTGCACCTGTTTGTCAGCGCTCTCGACGGGTTCCAGCGGTTCGATCTCACCAGCCGGGTCATGGTGCTTCAGGTGGTGTTGCGTTCAGCGGGGTACTTCATCGCGCTCGAGACCGGGCACGGCCTGGTCATGATGGCCGGGGTCTTCATCGCAACGCAGATCCTCGCATACGCGCTGAATTTCCTCAATTTTCGACGTGTATTTCCACAATTGAGGATTTCTCCTGTTTTCGTGAAGCTCTCCATGTTTCAGGACATCCTGCGATACGGCATCAAGAGCTTCGTGGCCAGCGGCTCCACGCTGGTTTTGCAGCAGGGGGGACCGCTGACGATCGGCCACTTCCTCGGCGAAACGGCGGTCGGGTTCTATGGGCTGCCCTCGAGACTGCTACTCCAGGCTATTGACGCTATTGTGCGCGTCGGGCTGGTCACGCGGTCGAGTGCCGCGGAATTGAGCGTCACCGGACGGCGCGAGAGCGTGATCGCGCTGGGCGTGTATTCGAATCGATATTCGCTTACTCTGTTCATGCCGCTGGCGTGCTTCATGCTGATCTGGGGCCGGGCGTTGATTCTGCGCTGGGTGGGGCCGCAAATGGCGGACAATAGCGGGCCGCTGCTGCCAATCTTCCTGCTCTCCTACTCCCTGGTACTGGCGGCGCAGTTCAATTCCAGCTCGCTGCTGTTCGGCGTCGGCAGCCACGGCGGATACGCGCGCGGGCTGGTGGTGGAGGCGGTTTGCTATGTCGGCGCGCTGGCCGTCGTGGTGCCGCGGTACGGGATCATCGGCGCGGCGTGGGTATCGGCGGTAATGATGATCGCGGTCCGCGGTATCTACACACCGTGGCTGGTTTCGCAGGCGTTGGAGACACCCTTCGTTTCCTATATGTGGGAGATCTATGTGCGGCCGCTACTCGCGGGAGTGCCGGTGGTCGTGGTGGGATGGGCTCTGAAACACAGCTTCCTGCCCGGCCAGACCTGGACCGAACTGATTGCGGCAGGCGCGGTCTGCGGCGCCCTCTACGCGGCGATCGCCGTCTTCGCGTGTATCGCACCGCAGCACCGGGCGCTGTTCTTCTCGCGAATTCCGGTACTCGGGCCGCGGCTCGTTCCCAACCGTGCGTAGCCGGCGAGAGGTCCTTTTCCGCCTTCGCCAGGAGTCCGGCAACCTGGCGATGTTGCTCGCGCCCCCCAAGGTGGGGCGGACGATCGATTTGTGCCGTCCGCCCAGCGAGCGCAGCTCGCAGTTTCCGGCTGATATCGCCGCTATTGCCAACTCGATTCTCGCGCATCGTTTTCCTCTGCTGGGTATCACCATCGACACCGGTCCCACGATCGACTGGCGGCGCGATTATCTGCATGGCGTGTCCACTGGCACCGCATACTTCCGCCGCATCCCCTATCTGGATTTCCATGCCGTGGGAGATCACAAGCTCGTCTGGGAGCTCAACCGCCACCAGCACCTGCCGCTATTGGCGCAGGCGTTCCTCATGACCGGCCGGCGCGACTATCTGGAAGAGGCGTTCCGTGAAATCGACTCGTGGATCGAGGCCAACCCGTTCCTGCGCGGAATCAACTGGGCCAGCGCACTGGAAGTGGCGTTTCGCGCGATCTCCTGGAGCTGGCTCTGGCGGTTCGCCGGAGACCGGATGCCGGAACCGTTGCGGGCGCGGTTTCTCACGGAGCTCTACCGGCATGGCCGGTTCCTGGAACTGAATCTTTCGATTTACTTCTCGCCGAACACGCACCTGCTCGGAGAAGCGGTGGCGCTGCACGCGCTGGGCACGTGGTTTCCGGAGTGGCCTCGCTCCCGGCGGTGGCGTGAGGCCGGCGGACGAATCACCGCGGAGGAGATGCAGAGGCAGGTTCGCGACGATGGCTGCCACTTCGAGCAGTCGATCTATTATCACGTTTACGCCCTGGACTTTTTTTTGCTGCACCGCGTGCTGGCAGGCGGGAGCGCGGGATACGACGAGCGGCTGCAGCGGATGGCGGAGTTCCTTCATGCGGTGATGGGCCCACCGGGGACGCTGCCTCTGATCGGCGACGATGACGGCGGCCGGCTGTTTCATCCCTACGGCGATCGCATGCAATTCGGCCGCGCCACTATGGCCACCTGCGCGGCCCTGTTCCGGCGGCCGGAATGGCTACGCACCCGGAAGGACCTGCTTCCACAAGCGGCGTGGTGGCTGGGCGAGACAGGGCTGGAACCACGGCCCGCGGCCTCTGATGGCTTTGAATCGCGCTTGTTCCGCAATTCGGGCATCGCCGTGATGGCGTCGGGCGGGGCGCACATCGTAATCAAGGCCGGAGGGTTTGGCGAAGGATCGGGCGGGCACAGCCACTCTGACGCGCTGAGCCTGGTAGTGCGGCTAGACGACAGGGAAATTCTGATCGACCCGGGAACCTTCACCTACGTTGCCGACCCCGTCGAGCGGGACCGATTCCGGGGATCGGCGGCGCACAATACGATCGCGGTCGATGGCCACGACCAGGCGGTGCCCGCGGGACCGTTCCGCTGGCGCGACAAACCGGCAGTCAAGATCCGCGACTGGGCCTCCAGCGGTGAAAGCGATTGGCTGGATGCGACGTGCGCTTACGGGGGATTCGTCCATCGACGCCGATTTCTGTTTGCCAAGCCGGCAGCGCTGGTGATCGTGGATTCGGTGGAAGGTCTGGCGGGCGAGCATACGATCGAGCAGTTCTGGCACGCGGGCTGGCCGGAGGAAGAGCGGCGTTTCAGCTTCAGCGCGGCGCCGGAACGCGTGGACGCGTGGCGGTCGCGTGCCTTCGCGACCCGCGAGCCGTCGCCGGCATTGCGCGTGACGGCGAGGGGTACGCTTCCGCTCCATTTAGCCGCTGTGGTCGACCTCTCCGAAGCGCCAGAGAGGAAGCTGGTCACGCTGGAGATCAGCGAAGGGACGTGCCTGGTGAAGTGGGGCGCCTCCGCTTTCCGCGTGATGCCGTAGCGCCGGGCTTGCTTGCTACATTGGAATCTGGCGCGCGCATGAAACAGGTGGTCCGCAGAGGGTTGAAGGAGATCATAGTGGACGAAGTGCCGGATCCGGTGCTGGCGCCTCACCACGTGCTGGTGCGCCCGCTGTATTCGCTGATTTCCAGCGGCACCGAAACGGCGAGTATCCACCGCGACAGCCTGTTGAAGGAGGCGGCCGATAATCCTTCTCATCTGCGCAAGATCTGGGACGTCGCGATGAAGACTGGGCCGCTGGCCACTCTGGCCGAGGTGCGCGCCAAGTTCAGCGAATACGCAGTGCTGGGGTATTCCGGCGCGGGCGTGGTGGCGGCGCGGCACGCCACGGTCACGGACCTCGAAATCGGCCAGCGCGTCGCATATGGGGGCGAAGGCACGGGCCACGGCGAGACCATCCTGGTGGGACGGAACCTGGCGGCGCGCATGCCCGACGCCCTGGGCTGCGAGCAGGCTTGTTTCGCCACGCTGGGCAGCATCGCGATGAACGCGGTGCGCACGGCGCGCATCGAACTGGGCGACGTGGTGGCGGTAATCGGGCTCGGCCTGGTGGGACAGCTTGTGGCGCAACTTGTACGGCTGCAAGGCGGCGTGGTGGTAGGAATCGATCTCAACCCGCGGCGCGTAGACATGGCTCGGTCGCTGGGAACCGAACACGGCGCGGCGGGCGAGAGCGCGGTGGAGGCGGTGCGCGCCATCACGGACGGCCGCGGCGTGGATTGCGCCATTGTGGCGGCGGCGGCGAAATCGCCCGCTCCGGCGCAGCACGCGCTGGCACTGTGCCGCGATCGTGGACGGATCTGCATCGTGGGCGCCGTGGGCATGGAGTTTCCGTGGAACGACATGTACCTGAAGGAAATTCAGCTCTACATGTCCCGGGCCTACGGGCCGGGCAGCTACGACGCATCCTATGAAAAGCAGGGGCGCGATTATCCGCTACCCTACGTGCGCTGGACGGAGAACCGCAACATGGAGGAGTTCCTGCGCCTGCTGGCCGCCGGCCGTGTGGATGTGCGCCCGCTAATCACCCACGAGTTTCCCCTGTATGAGGCGGCCAAAGCTTACGATACGATCCTCGACTCTTCCACGGGGAGCCTCGCGGTGTTGCTGAAATACCCGGCGGCGTCGGAAGGCGATCCGGTGGCGGCATTCCGGCCGCTGCGCAGTGTGGCTACTCCCGGCGAGCCGCGTGCCAAGGCGCAAATCGAGTTCGCGCTTGCCGGGGCGGGGAACCTGGCCAAGTGGGAGCATCTTCCCAACATCAAGAGGATGGCAGGCGTCAATCTGCGCGCGGTGTATTCGGCCGGCGGCGTGCGCGGGAAGAGCTATGCGCTGCGCTTCGGCGCGGCGTATGCATGCTCGGAGTACGAAGAGCTGCTCAAAGACCCTCAGGTGGACGCGGTTTTGATCGCCAGCCGCAACCAGCACCACGCGCCGCAGGCCCTGGCGGCGCTGCGCGCGGGCAAGCACGTCTTCGTCGAGAAGCCGATGGCGCTGACCGCGGCCGAGTGCAGCGAGCTTTCCGCGGCTGTCGAGGAATCGGGATGCAGGCTCACGGTTGGTTTTAACCGCCGTTTCGCTTCCTACTATCGCGAATTGAAGCACGCGCTCGATCGACGCGCCGCACCGGCAGTGGTGCAGTGCCGCATCAATTCGCCGGGGATCTCCGGCTCCTACTGGATGGCCGACCCCGCGATCGGCGGCGCGATTCTCGGCGAGGCGTGCCACTTTATCGATTTGATGTACTGGCTGCTGGCGAGCGAGCCGGTCAGCGTTTCGGCCTATTCGCTGCCTACCGGCAAAGCCGATCCGATCGGCGAGAACAATCTGGTGGCAGCGTTCCGCTTTGCCGACGGCTCGATCGGGAACCTCACCTACTGCACGGTGGGCAGCAGCACCTCCGGGGGCGAGCGGGTGGAGGTGTTCGCACAGGGTGTGGGCGCGTTCACCGAGGATTTCAAGCGTGCGGGCGTGCACACGGGCGTTCGCCGCACCAAATCGCGCATCTGGCCGGACAAGGGGTATGCCGCGCAGATGGCCGATTTCGTGGAGAGCATCCGTCAGGGCCGTCCGCCCGCTGTGACGGTGTACGACGGCATTCGGGCCACACTGGGGTGCCTGGCCATGCTCGAATCGGCCAAACGCGGAGAGCCGGTGGCGCTGGGCCCGGTATGAGAGTGGTTCAGCTCGGACCTTACCCGCCGCCTCACGGCGGTGTGCAGACCAACCTCGTCGCCATCCGCGATCTTCTGCGAGGCACCGGCCACGAATGCGACGCGATCAACCTGACGCGGTTCCGGCGCGAAAACGCAGACGGTGTGTATTATCCGACGAGCGCGCGAGAACTTGCCGGGCTGCTGTGGAGGCTGCCCGCCGACATCCTGCACCTGCATTTCGGAGGAGACCTCACGCCGCGCCTCCTCGGCCTGCTCTGCCTTTGTACGTTGCTGCCGGGCAGAAAGACGGTTCTTTCATTTCACTCCGGCGGCTACCCGGGCTCTCCCGCCGGCCGCACCGCGGCTCCGAGCACGTTGCGCGGGTACGTCTTTCGCCGGCTCGACGGCGTGATCGCGGTGAACCCGGAGATCGCAGCGATGTTTCGCAAGTTCGGCGTTTGCGAAGAACGGATTCGCACGATCCTGCCTTTCGTGGTGCGGCCGCCGGATCCCGCCGTTCCAATGCCTCGAGTGTTGGCCGATTTCTTCGCCGCGCATCAGCCGGTGCTGCTCACGGTGGGCCTGCTCGAGCCGGAATACGATTTGCCGATGCAGATCGACGTGATGGGAGAGATCATCGCGCGCTTCCCGCGAGCGGGCCTGGTGATTGCGGGAGCCGGCAGCCTCGAAGAGGGCCTTCGGCGTCAGATTGACGGCAAGCCGTACGCGGATCATGTTCTGCTGTACGGCGACATGCCGCACCCGGTCACCCTGCGCGCGACTCTCGAGTGCGACGCTCTCCTGCGGACTACTCGATATGACGGCGATTCGGTATCGGTGCGGGAGGCCCTCTACCTGGGAACGCCGGTGATCGCCACCGATAATGGGCTGCGGCCGGCTGGGGTCGTGTTGGTTCCACCGTCCGATCCCGTTCGGCTTCGCGACGCGGTCTGCGAGCTTCTGTCGCGCGGGTGCGGACGCCAGGCCCCGGCGGGCGACGGACAGGAGAACGTCCGGCTGGTGGTGGACTTTTACCGGGAGTTGCTGGCTACCAAAGGCGAAGCGGGATATCGCCGGGCGTGAATGCCAGACCCAGGCGGACGCTGTACTGCCACAGGTTGTAATTGTGGAAATCTGTGCTGCCGTATTTCCGCGCCGCGAAAGTTAAGACGCCGTTGGTCGCACGGAAAAAATGCCGGCTGCCGCTGAGGTTGATCACGACGCTCGAATAGTTGCCTTGCACGTTCGCCACCGAGTCTGACGCCATGTAACTAACTCCGGAGGTAATGGCCCATTTCTTCAATCCAGTGTAGGAATATCCGCCTGAGACCATGGTTGAGGTCGAGGTCAGGAACAGACCGTTCCCCGGCGTGACCGAGTGACCGCCGGACGCGTAGATCACACCGCGCGGGACGACCTTCGAGATGCGCGCGGTAACGCTCGGGATGTAATCCACGAAGTAGGACACCTGCGAGGAAACGCAAGGTGCGCCGGGCGCGCAGATGATGGCCGCAATCGCGGGATCTATGGGTACATCCTGCAGGAACTTGTTTTCGAAGCGCGTGAACCCGCCGGTGGCGGAGAACTCGACAGTACGGGTGAGGCGTACGGCATAGCTCGCCACGACGGTATGCATGTCCGTGCTGCTGAAAATTCCGGTAAAGGAGTAGTGCGTGTAGTTGTACCCGACTCCGAGGGTACTGCCCCGGCTGATGCGGTACTGAATGTCGCCGCGCGCCGCCGCGCCGGTGTTGCCGTACAAGGCATCGGAGCGCCGTCGCACCAGGAAACCATCCCCGCCGATGTCGAAAGACAGACGCGTCGATCTTTGGATCATGAGGTCTGCCTGGGTGCTCAGGTACACCGTGCGGTTGTCGTAAAAATCGTTGGTGGGTACATAGGTAGTGGAGGGATCGAAAGGAACGGTTTGCTGGAGAACGGGAAGGCCGAAGTTGTCCGTAAAGATACCAGCGTTCTCGCGTAAAGAAAACATCACGTGACGCGAGAGTAAGTGGGTGACGCTGAGCAGGAGCAGCTCGTTGCTGCCGTCGTAATAGGATTGCGAAGGGTAGTGGTTAAACCCGGCACGGAAGTCCAGGCCGACGGTGGTGTGTTTCCAGGAATGGAAGCCGCTGATGCCGGCGTTGGCTTCTATGGCCGCTCCGCTGGAATTGACGGGATTGCCATTCGGATCGACCGAAACACCGTTGAGGCCGGTGTCGTATCCGAACGTAATCGAGAGGTAGGGGCGGAAGTCGATCTGGTTGGGCGCCATCGCGACAGGGGCCTGTCCACGGGTAAGCACCGCCGGACCTCCGTATTGTGCGAACACGGGTGCGAGGCTCGCGAAAGCGACTGCTATCCTTTGAAAAAGGCGCACCTTCCGAGTCTGACGCGAGCTTTGGAGGTGTGTCAAGTTATCGCGGGACTAGGCGGGATATCTCTCACCATTAGTTTTGCGTGTGGCTGACGCGCGTTTCCCCCCAGAGCTTGCGCGCCGGAACAAACACGATGCAGACCGCAAATAGCGCCGCAATCATGAGGACGATGAACGTTCGTGCGGGAGAAGTAAGCCGTTTCAGCGGCCAGCCGTCGGCAACCAAGGGGTCCAATAGTCCCAGCCCGTAACCCGCCGCTTGCGCTCCGCCGGCCCAGTAATTCCAGGGCTCGGCCATGAACAAAGTCGCACCAGCCGCGGCGATCAAAGCCCAGGGCATGATGAGCCGCGCCAGCTTGTGCGAGACAAAGTGAATCCACATACGATTGTGCGGCCCGAGCAGCGCGGGGTACTGGCCGATCACCTGGCAGACGCCGGCTTGCGTGCGGACCTTGCGGCGGAATTCGCTGGATAGCTGGGTGGGGTAGTCGAACGCGCGAGCAGATTCGTCGAGGATCACGCGGTAGCCCGCGAAGAAAGCGCCGATCGGAAGGTACATATCGTCAACCAGCGAGTCCTCGGGAATCGGGCGCGCCAGGCTGCGGCGCATGGCGTAGATGCAACCGGTGGCGCCGGGAATCGAATCCAGCCGGCTCAGGTTTTTTCGAATGAACTTTTCGTACTTCCAGTACATGCCGACGCTGGCCTGTTCCTGGTCGGCGCCAGTGGCGATCATCAATTCTCCGCTGGCGACGCCCACCTGCGGGTCGGCGAAACAATCCACGAGGTTGGCAAGGCTGTCCGGGTGAAGCGCCTGGCGAACATCGGTGAAGAAGAGGATCTCGCCCGCGGCCTGGCCGATGGCGGCGTTCAATGCAGCGGCTTTGCCGCCGCGGGACAGAGGCAGAAACCGGAGCGTGGCGCGGCCGGGAAAATGGTCCACGAAGTCGCGGGTGCCATCCGTGGAGCCGTCGTCCACCACCAGGATTTCGATCAGCTCCGCCGGATATTTCAGGGCCGCGATGGACTGCAGCTTTGGCCCGATCCAGTGGGCTCCGTTGTGGACCGGGAGAATGATGGATACGGTGGTCCGCAGCGGTCCTTTGTGGACCTTGCGGCCGTGAAGCCGCGCCAGCAATCCCAGCATCAGAGGATAGCAGGCGACGGTATACACGCAGAACGCGACGGACAGCAGAAAAACCACGGCCGCGATGTTCGCCGTCATTGCCGGGAGGTGAATGAGGCGCCGGGCGCGCGCCCCCCGCCGTGTGCGAGGTTCCGGGCGCGGTCGTGAAATGATGCCGTCACCAGCGCGGTAGAAGGCGATGGATCGCTCACCTGAGCCCGCCCCCGCATGAGGTAGAGAATGACCGCCTGACCAAAGTCTATCCCTCGGCTAAACCGCCCGCAAAAATCCGACGGATTGCTCTCTATTATAGCTCTGGCAAGCCCGGCATCCGCTGGTAGTGCGGCACGTGAGGGATCCCGAGTTCAACAACTTGATCAGACGTGGCGACAGGACGCTACCTTGCGGTCGCGGCTCTGATCGCGGCGCCCGGATGTGGCGAATCAGTTGAAACCGCCGACGGTTATTCCTTTCGCGTTCGGGTTGTTATCCAGACGCTGCCAGCCGGGACAGCTCGAGCTGCTGCCGCAAGGCGGGCCGGTGTAGTGCCAGATGGACCCGTCATTGTGGAACTGATAGATGTGGGTACCGCTGGAGGCAATGGCGACGGCCGCGCGGTTGTTGTCGAGCATCTGCCAGCCGGGGCAGGAGGAAGCGCTGTTGCACGGCGTGCCGGTGTGGAGCCAGATGGAGCCGTCGTTGTGGAGCTGCACCAACTCCTTGCCGCCCGCTGCGATCGCCGTGGCCGCGCGGTTGTTGTCGAGCATCTGCCAGCCGGGGCAGGAAGCAGCGCTGCTGCACGGCGTGCCGGTGTGGCGCCAGATGGAGCCATCGTTGTGGAGCTGGTACACATCGTTGCCGCCGGCTGCGATGGCGGTGGCGGCGCGGTTGTTGTCGAGCATGATCCAGCCGGGGCAGGAGGTCGGGCTGCCGCACGGGGTGCCGTTGTGGCGCCAGATGGAGCCATCGTTATGCAACTGGTACAACTGGGTGCCGCCGGCCGCGATGGCGGTGGCGGCGCGATTGTTGTCGAGCATGATCCAACCGGGGCAGGAGGCGCCGCTGCTGCACGGGATACCGGTGTGGCGCCAGATGGAGCCATCGTTGTGCAACTGATAGACCTGCGAGCCGCCGGATGCGATGGCGGTTGCGGCGCGGTTGTTATCGATCATAAACCAGCCGGGGCAAGACGAACCGCTGCTGCACGCGGTACCGTTGTGGCGCCAGATGGAGCCGTCGTTGTGCAGTTGATAGAACTGGCCACCGGAAGCCGCGGCGGCGACGGTGGCGCGGTTGTTATCGAGCATCGCCCAGCCGGGGCAGAAATCGCCATCGCAGGGAGTTCCGGTGTAGCGCCAGAGGGAGCCGTCGTTGTGCAACTGGTAGACCGGGTCGGTGTGCAATTGATAAACGTTGTTGGCCGCGGCGACCAAGCCGGTCAGCGGATTGTTGTCGAGCATCTGCCAGCCGGGGCAGGACGTGCCGCTGCACGCCGTGCCCGTATAGCGCCAGATCATGCCGTCGTTATGCGATTCGTACAACTGATCGCCCGCGGCGGCGATGGCGACCGCTTTGATGTTGTTGTCGAGCATCTGCCAGCCGGGGCAGGAGCTGCCGCTGCACGCCGTGCCGGTATATCGCCAGATAGTTCCATCCACGTGGAGCTGGTACAACTGGTTGCCGGCCGCGATGGCAACCGCGGCGACGTTGTTGTCGAGCTTCTGCCAGCCGGGGCAGGATGTGCCGCTGCACGCGGTACCTGTATATCGCCAGATCGAGCCATCGTTGTGCAACTGGTAGAGCTGGCCGCCGCCGGCTGCAATAGCAACAGCGGCGGTATTGTCATCGAGCATCTGCCAGCCGGGGCAGGACGTGCCGCTGCACGCCGTGCCGGTGTAACGCCAGATCTTGCCGGTGTTGTGGAGCTCGTAGAGCTGGGAACTATCGGCGGCGATGGCGACGGCGGCGGTGTTATCGTCGAGCATCTGCCAGCCCGGGCAGGAGTCGAGGGTGCAGCCCACACCGGTCGATACCCAGATCTTGCCGCTGTTGTGAAGCTGGTACAGCTTGCCGCCACCACCGGCGACGGCCACAGTGGCCGGGTTGTTATCGAGTTGCTGCCAGCCCGGACAGCTACTGCCGCTGCAAGGCACGCCGGTATACGACCAGATGGTGGCGCCCAAACTGCCGACGAACAGGTTGCTGGAGAAGACGCTTAAGCCGGCGACGGGCGGAACACCGGACGGCGACGTGGCGGAGGTCCAGGCAGCGAGCACCCAGTTTCCGGAGCACGCGATGCCGTTGTAATCGCCGTATTTCGGGCAGCCGCCGCCGGTAGAGCAGGTTTCGCCGGTTGGGCACTTGGTGGAGGAGAAATCGCAGCGGGTCCGGCTGCCGCCGCCCGAGGAGTTCAGGCAGAAGCCGGCGAGCTCGGGCTGCACGGTGCAAGATTCCGAATCGGTGGTGGCGCGCGGAGAGCAGGGCCAGCCGGACGCGCACTGCGGATCGGGAGTGCCGGAGAGGTCGAAAGTAGAGCCGGAAGCCGTGCCGTTCCCGGATGCTACGAAGTACTCGGTGCGATCGTTGGTAGCTCCGGAAGCCTTTGCGGCGCTGCGATCGTACCAGCCGATCCAGGCGCGGCCGAGAGTGCTGCATGACCAGGGCATGAAACGCCTGACCCCGGTGGTGGAGGTGATGGTGTGATGGTTGGGGAAGGTTGCGCCGCTGTCGGTGGATTCGGCGGTGACGATGCGCTCTCCGCCGGCTCCATCGGTTTCGGCCCAGGAAACGAAGACGTGAGCCGCGTTGCCGGGATCGAGCGCAACGGTAGGGCTGGTCAAGGTGTTGCCGTTGTTGCAGCGGTCCAGCCCGGATACCGGGCAGGCGACGGCGCCGCTAACCGTGGCCACAGTTACCGGAAACCCTGTGGCCGCGTTCAGGCCGCTGGAGCACGAGCTGAAACGGTTCAGCAGCACATTGCTGCCGCTGAGCGTAACCACGTAGACATTGCCGTCTTTAGCCACGGCGGGGCGCGGGAAATCACCCGAGCCGGGAATCGCGCTGGTAGCGGTCCAAGTGGCGCCGTTATCCTGCGAACAGACGATCGAAGCGGCGACAAATCCGCTCCCCAAGCTGCCGCAACCGGTAGCCGGCCCTGAAGGAGTGAACTGCCGCCAGACGGCGTAGACCTGGTCCTTGCCGCCGCTTGCGTTGACGCTGTCGGCGGCGATGTGCTCCTGATCGGGGAAGCAAACGGGCGGTCCCGTAGTGGGGCATTGTGCGCTGTAGCCTTGCAGGGTGAAGTTCGCGCCGCCATCAGTCGAGCGGCTTTCGGCATTGGTGCAACCACTGACGCCAAGCTGGGCTTTCGTGCCGCTGGGAAATGCGATCACCGAAAGATAGAAGTTGCCGGACGCTCCGCGGGCAAGCGAGGGGTCGTTGAGTCCAAAAACGCCGGCGTTGCCCGCCGAGAAGGTGCCGCCTTGATTTGTGGAATAGCGCAGGGCCGAATTGCTGGCGACGATGACGTTCTTGGCGTCGGCACTGCCGATGACCTCCAACTCCCCGACGCCCGTTTCGATGGCCACGGTTCCCACGCGGCTGGGAGAGGGAAAGCCGACGGCCGAGCGGGTCAAAACGCGGGCGGCGCCCGGGAGAACGGCCGCAGCGTCCGGCCTGGCTGCGCCACCAGGTCTGGCCGGCATATTCTGCTGCATCATGCGGATGGACTTTTGCACATCCGCTTTGTTGCCCTGGGTGGCAAAGGCGCTGTTCGCGGCGAGGGTTTCGGCTTGCTGGAGCGTTCCGGGCGGGGCTTCCGGCGAGAGGGTGATATCGAAGTGAAGGACCGTGGCGCCGGCGGCGACGGCCACGATCGCCCGCTGTACTTGAGGGGCATTCACGGGCTCCTGCGCCTCGCGCTGCTGTGGCGCGCCGCGCGTGGGGAGGTTCTCGACGAACTCGATTTGCACCGCGGGCCAACTGCCGATCTCCAGAAAGGTAACGGTTCCGGTCCGCGACTTGGCGATGTCCTGAAGCCGCTGAAGGGCGTCGTCATGGCTGAGCCGCGGTTCGGTGGTGATGAAGACTCGCGCGATCGGGTACTCGACGTTTTGGGGTTGAGCCGCGGGTTGCGCCCTCACCGCCGCCGTTCTGGTGAGGACGAGCTCATGGGCGTTCCGGAACACGGCGCCAGACGGTTTCCAGGGAGCGGCATAGCGTACCGTGATTTCGGGGGAAATCGTCAGGGCGCGGACTCCCGCAGGGGGTTGTTGGGGCGGCTGTGCCCGGAGCGAAAGGGCAGCCGAAAGGATCACAAGAGCCGACCGTAGCAGGATCACAAAACCTCGCAGTCTTAAGTTACCGGGCCGGGCCTGTAATGCATAGCCAGTATACACACACCGGGGCTGACCCGGACTAGTGTCCCAACAAAGGGGGCCGTCCACGCTCCCATGCCCGTGGAGAAGATCTCGAGTCTCGCGCGGGGTTGGCCGCGCTATTTGTAGCTGAAGTTGCCCGCGGAGCCCTGCTGGAGGATCGCGCCCCGGCCGCTGCGAGGCCGCACGCCCCTCGCAAACCAGGCGGTGGATTGCGAAATAATACGAGGAGGCATGCCCCAACCCGACATTCGTAACACGATCGATACGCTGATCGCAGCCGGCGACGCGCCTGGCGCCGCGCGCGCGCTGGCCCAAGCCTGGGAGGCCCAAGCCTCCGCCGCGTTCGCCGGATTCGTGGCTTCGCGGTTCGATCGATTGCGGCCGCATCTCCCGCTGGTCCCGTACCGCTGGGCAGTTGTGCGCTCGTTTACGGTTGAACCCGTGCTGCCTATCTTCAAAGCCAACGCGTACGCGCACGGAATTGCGCTGGATCTCCACGCCGGCGAGTTCAACGCATACGCACAGGAGATTCTCGATCCGGAGAGCTCCCTCTACCGTTTTCGGCCCGATGCGTTAGTGCTGGCCGTGCAGACGCGCGATGCCGGCGACGTCTCGACCCTGCTGGGGCGCTTCGCCGACTGGATTGCCGCGTTCCGGCGCCACAGCTCCGCCGCACTGATTGTGCACTCGCTCGAGGTGCCGGCGCCGGGTTCCGGCATTCTCGACGCCCAGCGGGAAGACGGCGAAACCGAAGCCGTGCGGGCCATCAATCGCGGACTGGTGTCAATGGCGCGGCAGCACCACGGAGTCTACATCCTGGACTACGATGCCCTGGTGGCGCGACATGGCCGCGCTGGCTGGGCCGACGAACGAAAATGGCTCACCGTGCGGCTGCCGATTGCATCGGCCCATCTGACGCACCTTGCCGCCGAATGGATGCGATTCCTTCATCCGCTCACCGGGAAGCTGGCCAAGTGCATCGCGGTAGACCTGGACAACACCCTGTGGGGCGGAGTCGTCGGCGAAGACGGCATGACGGGCATCAAGCTGAGCCAGGAGTTTCCGGGCGCGGCGTTCCAGGCTGTGCAGCGAGCCCTGCTCGATTTCGCGAAACGCGGCATTCTGTTGGCCGTGGCCAGCAAGAACAACCTCGCCGACGCGATGGAGGCGCTGACGTCGCATCCGGGGATGCTGCTCAAGCCCCGCGATTTCGCGGCCATGCGCATCAACTGGAACGACAAGGCGCAGAGCCTGCGCGAGATCGCCGCGGAGCTGAACATCGGCCTGGACAGCATCGCCTTTGTGGATGACAACCCGGTGGAGCGGCGGCACGTCCGCGAGAATGCTCCCGACGCCATCGTGATCGAACTGCCCCAGGACCCGATGGGCATCGCCCAATGCCTTCGGGACTGCCCCTGGTTCGAACGGCTGACGCTGAGCGACGAGGATCGCAAGCGCGGCGAATACTACGCTGCGCAACGTGAGCGGGCCGAGCTGCAATCGAGCGTCGCGTCGAAGGAAGACTTCTACCGCTCTCTGGAGCAGGTGGTGGAGATCGCGCGCGTGACGCCAGCCACGCTCGAACGGGTGGCCCAGCTTACGCAGAAGACCAACCAGTTCAACCTCACCACGCGCCGCTATACCGGGCAGCAGATCAGCGAAATGGCCGCCTGCCCGGGCTGGCGCGTGTGGAGCCTGCGGGTGACGGACCGCTATGCCGACAATGGGCTGGTCGGGGTCGCGATCACGCATCTCGATGGCGGGGTCTGCGAGATCGACACGTTCCTGATGAGCTGCCGCGTGATCGGCCGGACGGTGGAAACGGCGCTGCTCGCCCGGATCGCGGACGACGCGCGATCCAGCGGCGCCGGCCGGCTGCAAGGCTGGTTTCTACCGACGAAGAAGAATACGCCCGCGCAGGATTTCTACCGCGAGCACGGGTTCAGCGAAGCCGAGCGCACGGCCGAAGGCACGCTGTTCGCATTCGACCTGAGCCAAGACACGATCCCGACGCCGGAGTGGATTCGAGTCGCGTAGCGTCAGTGCGTCATGGCGTAGATCACGTAATTGACACCGATGCGCACGCCGAGCGCGGCGTAGTGCGCCGGGTAGTGCGGCGCGTCCGCCCACTCCCAGGAATCGCCGATGTCGGACTGGAAGGTGATCGCCACCATGAGGCGTCCGCGGTCGTCGAAAATACCGCGCCACTTGTCGGGACAGCCTTCGCATTTCCAACTGGTCCCGCGCATGACGCTCCCGTTGCTGGCCACCTGGTAGCGGTTGTCGAGGTCGTACACAGAGTGGAAGATGGCGCTGTCGTCGGGCAGATCGACTACCTGCCGTTCCGGGAAGACCTTCTTCATGCTGGCCATGAATACGTCCCACTCGTAGGGTCCCCAGAAGTCGTCGCACATGAAGAAGCCGCCGCGGAGCAGGTATTCGCGGAGCGCCTTGGCCTGCGAGTCGGTCAGTTCCCAGTGGCCGGTCTGGACGGCGTACAGCCAGGGCCAGTCGAATTCGCCGCCATCATCGAGGTTGACCGGCTGTTCGACGGAGCGAACATGAATTCGCGTGAGGCGCCGAACCGCCTGCACGAAATGGCGGTCGGCGCGCGGATAGTCCTGGGTCCAGATGGAGTAGCCCTGTGTCCAATCTCCGCCCCCGCGAAAGCTGAAACCGAAGCCTCGGCCGTAGCGTCCGCCGGGGGCGTTGGGGTACATCAATCGCGCGAACGCCCATTCGGTTTTCTCCTGCCAGTCGGCCGGCAGCGGGATGTCGCCGAGACGGTACTCGACGCCGGGGTACTCGCGGAAGGGAAGCTGGGCGTAGAGGGCGGCGAGCATGGTCGCGGCGATCGGAATCCAGGAGGCCTTGCGCAAACTCATACCGCTGGCTGCCTCTCGTGAGGATATCATTGGCGTGGGGCGGGGCGGATGAGAAAGGACCGACGTCTCCTGACGCGGCTGGTTACCTGGGCAGCACCAGCACCGACGATTGCTGTTTGACAGCGGTAATGGACGACACTTTTCCGTCTTTCACTTCAATCCGCGTGTTGCCCTCTTTGCCAGAATAGGTGAGCCGCTTGATGCCGTCCTCGCCGGCAGTCTGCAGCGATGCGGGCCCGAAGCGCTCGATCAGCGCCTCGTAGGCGATTCCGACCTCGGCCTTTTTGATGTCTTCGTAGAGCTTCGGTGGCGCGGATGGCGGTGCGGGAGCCCCGCCGGTCACTGAAATCGTTTCTACCGAGGACTTCGTCGAGTTGAGAGTTTTGTCGAGGCCGCCAAGCGCCCCGGCAATGCTCTTGCCTAGGTCTTTTGCCGGCGCGGTCATGGTTGCCGCCTTCCCGGCGCCGAGTCCGGCTTCGACCACAGCTTGGGCGTGCAGCGCGGCCAGGGACAGTGAGGAGAAGAGAACCAGGAGCTTCATGAGGCGACCTCCGTTCTGAGTGTGACAGCGTCATGTACTGCCGGGAAAGCTGTCGAAAGTTATCAGTCGGGAGGCGCGCCTGCGGCGCGGGGCAGGCCGGGAGGCCTACCCTACTAACGCGAGAATCACCTCGATGGCTTCCACCGCATCGGCACACACCCAGTCGGCTGTGCAGGTCTGCCCGGCGCCGTAGCCGGTTCTCACCAGGATGGTGCGTGTGCCGGCACGCCGGCCGCATTCCACATCGGCCTCGCGGTCGCCGACGAAGAACGAGGCGGTCAGCTCGATACCGTGCTCGGCGGCGGCCCGCAAGACCATTCCAGGCTCGGGCTTGCGGCAGGCCGAAGGAGTACCCGGCGCGTCAGGGCAGTAATACGAATCGTCCACCAGCCCGGGGCCGATCTGCCGCAGAAATTCCGCCTGCACCGCGTGATACTGCTCGTCGTTGATGATGCCGCGGCCAATGCCGCTTTGGTTGGAGATCACGAAGACGCCGAAGCCTGCACGCTTCAACCGGCGCAATGCCTCGGCCACGCCTGGATAGACGCGCACTTTCGCGGGATCGCCGCAGTAGTGAGCCTCTTCCATGAGGGTGCCGTCGCGATCGAAGAATACCGCGCGCATGTCAGGCGAAACTCGCTTCCAGCTCCGCGGGAGTGACGGTCGCGGTGCCCAGCTTGCCCACCGCGATTCCGCTGGCGCGATTGGCCAGCTCGGCTGCCTGCCTGGGCGGAGCGCCCGCGATCAATCCCACGGTCAGGACCGCGATCGCGGTATCGCCGGCGCCCGAAACGTCGAACACCTCCTTGGCGCGGGTGGGGATATGGTAAGGTTCTTGGCCGCTCGCAAACAGCATCATTCCCTGTTCGCCCAGGGTCACCAGCAGGCAACCCGGCTCCCACGCGGCCAGCAGACGATCGGCCGCGGCCAGCAAAGCGCGGTCCGCCGTGGGCGGGTCCACCGGCGTTTCGAGTCTGATGCCGGCGGCGGTGAAAGCCTCGAGCCGGTTCGGCTTGATGGCGGTCGCCCCTCTCCAGACCAGTGAGGTGTGCGGGTGCGGATCCACGGCCAGCACCTTACCCCGCTCGGCCGCCACACGGCAGATGTGATCCGCCATGACCTGATCCAGCAGCCCCTTGCCATAGTCCGCGACCACGATTCCGTCCGCGTGATCGATACCCGCGTCGATGAGCGCGATGATGTGTTGCTTCTGTTCGGCCGTCATCTGCGGGCGCCGCTCGCGGTCAACCCGGACCACCTGCTGATTGCGGGCGATGATGCGCGTTTTGACGGTGGTGGCCGTCGCGGCGATGTGCTGCACGCCACCGGTCTCGATGCCGGCTTCCGCCAGCAAACGGCACAGGCGCTCGCCGCTTGCGTCCTCGCCGAGCACGCCGACGAGCGCGGTCTTCGCGCCCAGATCCCGAAGGTTGCGCGCCACGTTGGCGGCGCCACCGGGATAGTAGGATTCGCCCGTAACATTCACTACCGGCACAGGGGCTTCCGGCGAGATGCGCGACACCTTGCCCCAAATGAACTCGTCGAGCATCAGGTCGCCGATGACCAGCACGCGCGCGCCGGCAAAGCGCGCAATCCAGCCGGCCTCAGTTGGCATCGTGCGCGGTCTCGCCGTCCCGCACGGCCATGGCGGGACGGAACTCGCCGGCGGGCTTGCGCGCCACCATCAGGAGCGACAGACCCGGCCAGGGCATCAGGAAATCCAGCCGCCGCCAGAACCAGACGCTCTTGTCGAAAATCTTCAATACCAGTTTGCTGATATTTCGCGTGTGCAGTACTTTGCTGTAAGCCCACCACGAAACCAGTGAAACCTTGTTGAAGCTCTCCTGGCGGGTGACCTGAAATCCGCCCGACTCCAGCAGGGCTCGCGCGGCCGCGGCCGAGTAGCGCCGCTTGTGTCCCAGGCTGCGGTCCAGCGTTCCGTAAAGGGACGGAATGTTCGGCACCAGCATCACCAGCACGCCGCCCGGCTTGAGGGTAGCGGCGAGGCGCTCCAGCACGGCGGCAGGATCTTCCAGGTGCTCCATCACGTTCAGGCAGAGCACCGTGTCGAAACAAAGCTCCAGACCGCCCAGGTCGGCTGGCGACTCCGGATCGAGTTTCTGCACGGTCACATTCGGGGTGCGCAGAAACCGGTTGCGCAGCGCGTGCAGGTGCAGAGGGTCCAATTCCGCGGCGACGTAGAGCATGCGGCGCGCCATCAGGCGGCCGGTAAGGTTGCCGATGCCCGCTCCGATTTCGAGCACCTCGTCGCCGACGTGCGGCCGTACCTTGCGGGCCACCCAGCTCAGATACTGCGGGGTGCCCGTGAGATTGTTGAGCACGCCGCGGCCGTACGGCGCCGCGTACAGATCGTCGATCAGCCAGAACTTGAACACCACCGCGAGCGCCTTCAGCCCATCTTTCCAGCCGATCTTCTTGCCTTCTTCGTAGGTGCGGCCGTGGTAACTGATCGGCACTTCATAAATACGGAACTTGCGCTTTGCGCTCTTCATCGCGATTTCCGGCTCGAAGCCGAAGCGGTCGCTGCGGATAGGGATGCTCTTGAGCAGGTCGGTGCGGAAGACCTTGTAGCACGTTTCCATGTCCGTCAGGTTCAGGTTCGCGAACATGTTGGAGATGAGAGTCAGCCCCTTGTTGATCATGGAGTGCCAGAAGGGCAGCACGCGGGTCTGATCGCCCGAGAGATATCGCGACCCGAAGACGGCGTCGGCGTGGCCGTCGAGCAGCGGCCGCAGGAGGCGCGGATATTCGGAAGGATCGTATTCGAGATCGGCATCCTGAATCAGCGCGAAATCGCCCGCCGCGAGTTCAATCGCGGTTCGCACCGCCGCTCCTTTGCCTCGGTTCTTGGGATGGCGGTAGAGTCGGATCTGCGGAAATGCCGCCGCGAGGCGCTCCAGAATTGCGTAGGTGCCGTCCGTGGAGCAATCGTCCACGATGACCAACTCCCGCTCCATGTTTTCCGGCAGGGGCGCCGTCAACACCAGGGAGATGCACCGTTCCACAACGGTCCGCTCGTTGTAGACCGGCATCAGGATCGAAAGCTTCATGAAAACATCAGGATATCAAAGTGTGCCGAATTACCGCGTCGGTGAACTCGTTCGTCGATGAACTCCCGCCGACGTCGCCGGTCAGGTGATCGCGCTCTGCATAGGTCCGGTAGATCGCGTTCTGGAGGCGCGCCGCGGCTTCTCTTTCGCCGATGTGGGCCAACATGAGGACTGCCGACTGCATCAGAGCGGTGGGGTTGGCCAGGCTCTTCCCGGCGATATCGGGCGCGGTGCCGTGGACCGCTTCGAAGATCGCGTGATGATCGCCGATGTTGGCCCCGGGCACGATTCCGAGCCCGCCCACGAGGCCGGCGGCCAGGTCGCTGATGATGTCGCCGTAGAGATTCGGCAGCACCAGCAGATCGAAGGTCTCCGGGCGCATCACCAGTTGCATGCAGGCGTTGTCCACGATCAGCTCGGTGTACCGCACCTCAGGGTAGTGCGAGGCCACCTCGCGGCAGCACTTGAGGAACAGGCCATCGCTCATCTTCATGATGTTGGCCTTGTGGATCGCGGTCACCTTCCTGCGCTGGTCGCGGCGCGCGTACTCAAAGGCGGCGCGCGCGATCTTCATGGATGCGTGCTGGGTAATGATCTTGAGGCTCTCGACCACACCTGGAATCACTTCGTGCTCCAGGCCGGAATAGAGGTCTTCGGTATTTTCGCGGAAGATGGCTAGGTCGAGCGGCAGGTCGTGAAAGCGCGTCTTCAGGCCGGGCAGCATCCGCACCGGCCGGAAATTCGTGTACAGCCCCAGTTTCTTGCGCAGGGCGACGTTGATGCTCTGGTGTCCGCCGCCGATCGGCGTGGCTGTCGGCCCCTTGAGGCCCACCTTGGTCACCTCCAGCGAGGCGAACACATCGTCCGGGATCAACTGACCCTGCTCCGCCAGAGCCCGCGCGCCTGCTTCGACCCGCTCCCATTCGATCACGACGCCGGTCGCCTCCACTGCGCGCACGGTGGCTTCGGCGACTTCCGGTCCAATCCCGTCGCCAGGGATGAGTGTGATCAGTTGAGCCATCGTAGCTATTATAAGAATGTAGGACTCATGATCCCCGATTGGGCGGCGGAACGGCGCGAGATGGTGGACACCCAGCTACGCCGGCGCGGCATTCGTGATGCACGCGTGCTGGCCGCCATGCTGGAAATTCCGCGCGAAGAGTTCGTCCCGATGGAATCGCGCGTCCTCGCCTGCCGCGACGAACCGGTTCAGATCGGGTTCGGACAGACCATTTCCCAGCCGTACATGACTGCACTGATGGCCGAGGAGCTGGCGCTCGAGGGCGGGGAGACCATTCTGGAGGTCGGCGCGGGCTGCGGGTACGCCGCCGCCCTGCTGGGGGCGCTGGCCGCGCGAGTGGTCACGGTGGAGATCGTTCCCCAGCTTGTGCGGCAGGCGCGCGGAAATCTCCGCCGCACGTGCCGCGACCGGAACGTGCAGGTGGTCGAGGGCGATGGCAGTTGGGGATACGAGCCCCACGCGCCATACGACGCAATTTCGGTGGCCGCGGGTGCTCCGGACATCCCCCCGGCTCTGCTCGATCAGTTGTGCGACCCCGGAATCCTGGTGATTCCTGTAGGCGCGCTGCTCGACCAGGAACTGCGTGTCGTCACCAAACGGAACGGGCAGATCCATGCCCGGGTTTCAACCGCGTGCCGTTTTGTCCCGCTGCGCGGCAGCGAAGGTTGGCGCTGAATGCGGCTGCGCACGGCCAAGGACCGGCTCAAGATCGAGCACAGCATCATCGACAACGTGCGTGGGATTCTGGAGGAGCTGCTGGCCGCCAATGCCGCGATTCGCAGCGTGATCCCGGGCGTGATCCGTCCGGTTCGCGACGCCCGCGGGCCGGTCAAGATCCGCGTCACGGTGCCGACGCAGAACGGCTGGAAAGCGATCGCGCTGAGCGCCGGCGCGCGCCAGGAGCTCTTCATCAGCACGGGCCTGAAGAAGGAGGAGCTAGAAGCGGCGCTCGCCAAGGCCGGCGCTCTGTTGGATTAGCAGTGCCCGACGTGCAAAGCGACGATCCCGCCGGTCATGGTTTCAAACTCCACGCGGGTGAAGCCGGCGGCCCGCATTTCCGCCGCGAGCTCTTCCGCGGACGGAAACTTCCGCACGGATTCCGGCAGGTACTCGTACGCGTGGCGCGCGCCGGTGATGGCTTCGCCGATCCGCGGCAGAATGCGCCGCGAGTAGAAGTTGTAGACCGCCGCGAACGCCGGATTCGACGGCTGCGAGAACTCGAGAATTGCGGCCGCACCACCCGGACGCAGCACGCGGCGCATCTCCACCAGGCCGGCTTGATAGTTTGCCAGGTTGCGAAATCCGAACGCCACCGTAATCAGATCGAGTGACGTATCGCGCAGGGGAAGATGCAGCGCATCCGCCTCGAAGACCGAGACCGGCGCGCCTTTTTGCGCGATTTTCCGGTTCGCCACGCGCAGCATGGGGTGCGAAAAATCGCTTCCCAGCACGGCGTGATGGCGCGCCAGGGCCAATGCGAGATCGCCGGTCCCGCAGCACATATCGAGCACGCGCGCATCCGCGCGGTCCAGAATCGGACGCACGCGGCGCACGGTTCGCGCGCGCCAGGCGCGGTCGATGTTCGCCGAGAGCAGGTGGTTCGCCAGGTCGTAGCGGCGGGCGATGCCATCGAACATGCCGCGTACCCACCGGGCGGCTTCCTGTTCGTTGCGCGCGCCCTCCGGCGTGGTGCCGCTCATGACAAAGCGGAACGGATCGCGGCCATTACGGCCTTTTCCTCGACCCCGGAGACGACCGTGACTTCGCCGATGCGCACCGGCAGCACGAAGTGCACCTTGCCCTGCACGGTCTTCTTGTCGTGCACGAGGCGGGCCTCGAGGTTCTCGGCGGAAATGCCGGTCACCGGCGGAATGGGTCCGTAGTCGGCGATGAGGTTGAGCATTTCCACGCTGTCTTCGGCGGAGACGTGGCCGGTCATCTCACCAAGGTAGATGGCAGCGCGCATGCCCCACGCCACCGCCTCGCCGTGCAGGAAGCGCCGGTAACCGGTTTCGGCCTCCAGCGCATGTCCGAACGTGTGGCCGAAGTTCAGGATGCGGCGCAGATCGCCCTCGCGCTCGTCGCTGGAGACCACCTCGGCCTTCATGCGCACACTCTCGGCGATGATATGGTCCACCGCGGAGGGCGCGCGGTCGAGCACTTCGCCATGATGCTTGCGCAAATAGCGGAAGAGAGCCGGCTCGCGGATGATCCCGGCCTTGATGATTTCGTAGAGGCCGGCGCGGAATTCGCGCTCCGGGAGGGTCTCCAGCACGGCTGGATCGGTTAGGACGACCAGCGGCTGATGGAAGCTGCCGATGAGATTCTTCCCGCTGGCCAGGTTCACGCCGGTTTTCCCTCCGATGGCGGCATCCACCTGTGCGAGCAACGTGGTCGGAATCTGAATGACGGAAATACCGCGCATAAAGATCGCGGCCGCGAAGCCGGCCATATCGTTCACGATGCCGCCGCCGAAGGCGATCACCATGCTTGACCGGTCGCCGCCGAGCTCCACCATGTCTTCGGCCAGCCGCTCCAGGGGCGCCAGGCGCTTCTGATCCTCGCCGCCGGGAAGAAAGAGTACCTCATGGTTTACGCCCGCTAGCCCGGCTTCGAGCGCTCCGCCGGCATGGCGCCAGACATCTTCCGTGGTGACCACGAATACTTTGCCCGTCTTGGGCGGAATGTGCCGCGCCAAGTGGCCGATGGCGCCGCGCTCCACGATCGCGGAATAGCACCGCTGGGGTGTCTCCACGCGGTAGGAAGGCATAAGTTTCTTGTACCACGCAGTCGGCGCGGCGGGTTTGGGACAAGCCCTTGCTATGCTGGCAGTATCCGATGAATCCCGACTTCCTCGTCATCGGCGCGGGCGTGGCGGGTTTGCGCGCGGCAATCGAGCTGGCCGAAGCCGGCACCGTGCTCGTGGTCGCCAAGGACAGCCTGCGCGAGTCCTCGTCCGAATACGCCCAGGGCGGCATCGCGGTCGCCCTTAGTGACGACGATGAGGTGGCGTTGCACGAGCAGGACACGATGTTCGCGGGCGACGGCCTGTGCAACCCCGCCGCTGTGCGCACTCTGGTGGAAGAGGGTCCCGCGGCAATTCAGGACCTGATCGAGTGGGGCGCCGAATTCGACCGCGACGGCAACCGCCTGGCCTTCACCCGTGAGGGAGCACACAGCCGCAATCGCGTTCTGCACGCGCACGGCGACTCGACCGGCCGGGAAATCGCGCGCGCGCTTTATCACAAGGCGGCGTCGCTGGCCAACGTGACGTTCCGCAGCTTCGCCGCGATTACCGAACTGCTTGTCTCCGATGGAGTGTACGGGGCGGTTCTCGATGAGCCGATCCACGCCCGCGCGGTACTCCTGGCCACCGGCGGACTGGGGCGCCTCTACCTGCATACGACCAATCCCGAGATCGCCACCGGCGACGGTGTCGCGATGGCGTACCTTGCCGGCGCGGAGATCAGCGACATCGAGTTCGTGCAGTTCCATCCGACGGCCCTCGCGCTGGAAGGCGCTCCTAACTTTCTGCTGTCCGAAGCGCTGCGCGGGGAAGGCGCCCTTCTTAAGAACGCTTCCGGAGAACGATTCACCGAAGAACTGGCTCCGCGCGATGTGGTGGCGCGAGCGATCGTGAACGAAATGCGCCGGACGGGGGCGCCTCATGTGCTTCTCGACCTTTCGCACCGGGGTGAGCAATTTGTCCGCGAACGCTTCCCGCGGATTTTCGAGACCTGCCTGCGCTATGGCATCAACCTCGGCCGAGGCGGCGCGCCGGTAGCGCCCGCGGCTCACTACGCGATGGGAGGCGTACGCACCGATCTCGACGGCCGCGCCACGCTTCCGGGCCTCTTCGCGGCCGGCGAGGTTGCATGTACCGGCGTACACGGCGCCAACCGGCTGGCTAGCAATTCGCTGCTGGAAGGCGTGGTCTTCGGAAAACGCGCGGGCCGCGCCATGCGTGAAGCCGCTTCCCGGCCGGCCGCGGAGAGTGCGGCGGTTTCCCGAACGCTTCCACCCCCAGGCGCCGACATCCCCCACCTGATGTGGGAGCACTGTGGCATTGTCCGCGCCGCGGAAGGCCTGCAACAAGCCTGCGAGGAGTTCGAATCGTTGCATGCGACCGTCCCTCTGCTGATCGCACGCTGCGCCCTGGCCCGCCGCGAAAGCCGGGGCGCCCATTTCCGCGCCGACTATCCAATAAAAAGCGACCAGAACGCCAGGCATTCCATCATTCGAAAGGACGCCTGTGTCACGTTCGCTTAAGACAGCAGCACCCATCAGCGCGCTTTGGACTACACCGTCCATCCTGGCCGCGTCCATGCTGATTGCGTGGGCGGCTGAGGCCGCCCAGTTCTTCGTGGCGCAGGGTGTGGCTCTGGCCATCCTCGCCTGGCTGCAGACGCTGCCTGAGTTTGCGGTGGAGGCGGTGCTCGCCTGGAAGCAGCAAGTGCCGCTGCTGTTGGCCAATCTGACCGGCGCCCTCCGCCTGCTCACCGGCCTGGGCTGGCCCATGATCTACGCCGTCGCGGCGTACTTCCACCGCCGGAAGACCGGAAATCGCATGGGGACCATCCAGCTCAAAGACGAGCACTGCGTGGAAGTGATCGGCTTGTTCGCGGCGCTGGCGTGGGGCTTCGTGGTCTGGGCCAAAGGCTCACTCGACGTGATCGACGCGGCCGTGCTGATCGCGGTCTACTGCGTGTACCTGTGGGTACTGCGCCGGATGCCCGTGGCGGCGGAAGAAGCCATCGAAGATCTCGACTTCGTTCCGCGCACGATCGTTAAAGCGCCGCGCCACCTGCGAATCGCCGGCATCGTGGCGCTCTTCGCGGCGGGCGGCGGGCTCATCTACTTCACCGCCGAATCGTTCCTGGCGAGCCTGCTGGCGGTCTCGGCGTCGATCGGGATACCCAACTTCGTCTTTGTACAGTGGGTGGCGCCGTTTGTGAGCGAATTTCCGGAGAAGGTTTCGGCATTCTACTGGGCGCGCACGGTCGAACGCGCGTCCATGGCGCTGATGAACATGGTCTCCAGCAACATCAATCAGTGGACCTTGCTCGCGGCCATGCTGCCGATCGTCTATTCGATGAGCCGCGGCTCTATATCGGCCATTCCCCTGGACGATCAGCAGGAGCTCGAGCTGCTGCTGACGCTTGGTCAGTCGCTGCTTTCGGCGGTCATGCTGCTGGATATGCGGCTCAAATGGTGGGAGGCCGCGGGCCTGTTCGGCCTTTGGGCGGTGCAGTTTGCCTTCACCACGGCGGTTCACGACGTGGTGATGGCCACGTACTTCATCTGGGCGGGGGTGGAGTTGGTCCGCCGCGTGTTCATCTTGCGCAACCCGCCGGCGGTGCGGCTCTTCAGTAAGATGTGGCGCAAGCACGTGCGTTAAAATGTCGTTACACCGACAATGCGAGAGAAGATACGATCCACGACGGTGCTCTGTGTCCGCCGGGATACCAAAGTGGTCATGGCGGGCGACGGGCAGGTCACGCTCGGGCAGGAAGTGCTGAAAGCCTCCGCGCGCAAGCTGCGCCGGCTCTACAACGACAAGATCATTGCCGGGTTCGCCGGCTCGACGGCGGACGCATTCGCGCTCTTCTCGCGTTTCGAATCCAAGCTGGAACAGTTCAACGGCAACCTGCCGCGCTCGGTTGTCGAGCTTGCCAAGGAGTGGCGCACCGATCGTGCGCTGCGGCACCTGGAAGCGCTCCTTCTGGTGGCTGACCAGACCAATACTTACCTGGTGAGCGGCAATGGCGACGTGATCGAGCCGGACGAAGGGGTGGTCGCGATCGGTAGCGGCGGACCGTTCGCCACCGCAGCCGCCACGGCGCTCCTGCGCAACACCAAGCTGAGCGCGCGGCAGATCGTGGAGCAGGCGATGGGTATCGCGGCCAAGATCTGCATTTACACCAACGACAACATCACGTACGAGGAGCTCTAATCCATGGTGATTTACCTTCCCGGGCAGAGCGTGGATGAACAACCGCTCCTGGACGAGCTCACTCCGCGTGAAATCGTCCGCGAACTGGACAAGCACGTGGTCGGGCAGGCCGAAGCCAAGCGCGCGGTGGCCATCGCGCTGCGCAACCGGATTCGCCGCCAGAAACTGGCGCCGGAGATGGCCGAGGAGGTGATGCCCAAGAACATCCTCATGATCGGCCCGACCGGCGTGGGCAAGACCGAGCTGGCGCGGCGCCTGGCAAGGCTTTCGAATTCCCCGTTTCTGAAAGTGGAGGCCAGCAAGTTCACCGAGGTCGGCTACGTGGGCCGCGACGTCGAATCGATGATCCGCGACCTGGTGGACATCGCCATCGATATGGTGCGCGAGGAGCGGTTGGACGAAGTCGCGGACCGCGCCGAGACGAATGCCGAAGAGCGCCTGCTGGATCTGCTGATGCCGCCGCAGCCGGAGCCCAGCGAGAGCGCCGAGCGCACCCGCGAAAAACTGCGCGAGCGCCTGCGCGAAGGCAAGCTCGACGAGCGCATGGTGGAAATCGACGTCAAGGACCGCCCCCAGACATTCGAGATCACCACCAACGCCGGCATCGAAGAGATGGGCATCAATCTCAAAGACATGCTGCCCAACATCTTCGGCCAGAAAACCAGGCGGCGGAATATGCGCGTCGCCGAAGCGATGGATTACCTGGTGCAGGAGGAAGAACAGAAGCTGATCGACATGGATCAGGTCACGCGAGTCGCCCTGGAGCGCGTGGAGACCAGCGGCATCATCTTCCTGGACGAGATCGACAAGATCGCCGGCCGCGAGAGCGGCCATGGGCCGGACGTAAGCCGCGAGGGCGTACAGCGCGACATCCTGCCGATCGTGGAAGGCACGACGGTGAACACGCGCTACGGCTTCGTGCGCACGGATCACATCCTGTTTATCGCGGCGGGTGCGTTCCACGTTTCCAAGCCGAGCGACATGATCCCGGAGCTGCAAGGGCGCTTTCCGATTCGCGTCGAGCTGAAGTCGCTCTCGGTGGAAGATTTCATCCGTATCCTCAAGGAGCCGAAGAACGCCCTCGCCAAGCAGTACACGTCGCTGCTGGAGACGGAAGGCATCAAGCTGGCTTTCACCGACGATGCTCTCGAGGAGGTAGCCAAGTTCGCCGCGCGGGTCAATGAATCGAGCGAGAACATCGGGGCACGGCGGCTGCATACCATCATGGAGAAGCTGCTGGAAGAGGTGTCGTTCGAGGGGCCGGATCTCAAGAAGAAGAGCGTGAAGGTGGACGCCAATTACGTGAGAAAGCAATTGGCGGAGATCGTGAAGGATCAGGATTTGAGCCGGTATATTCTCTGACGCTCACGGCCTACACCCGCCAGCGAACGCCCAGATCCAGCACTTTGCGCGCGTACTCGATCCCGCGCTGCATGTGGTCGCGCTGCTGAAATTCGAGTGCGGCGGAGATGGCTTCTGGACGCGTGCCGGGCACGTCTTCGATCACCATGTGGCCTTCGTAGGGATGGCCTTTCTTTGCGAGTGCCAGGAAACGGGCCAGGTCGCTGGCGCGCATGTCTTTCCAGCTTTCCATGAACTTGGGGTCGTAGATGGCCAGCAGGGCCGGCGGCCTGCCTGTGATCGGCTTGTTGTAGACCGTGACCGCAGGGCACACCTCCTTGGCTTTGGCGATGATCTGCTTGAAGTCGACCACGCCCTCGCCGAGGGGCACCCACTGCACCATGATGCCGCCGCGCGATTCGAAGACCACCGAGTCGCGCAGGTGCAGCATCACGGCCACCGGGCCAAGCGTTTCGACCGTGGCAAGCGGGTCCTCCATGACGAACACGGGGTTGCCGGTGTCGAGGTAGGAGCCTACGAATTCCTTGCCCGCGCCGTCGATCACCTGCCGCGTCTGCCAGCAGTAGAGATCCTTGTGATTCTCGATGGCGATTTTGATGCCTGCGTCCATTGCCTCGGTGCGCACCCGGCGGAGGGTTTCGATCGCCGTCTCGATGGTCTTCTCCACAGGCCCGGGAGGAAGCGTGGCGCGATCGCCGGCAACGCGGAAGCGCAGCACTTTGGACCCGATCGCCGAGGCATGGCGAATGCCTTCGCGCAGGCGGTTGATGGTGGCATCCATGCCGCCGGGCGTCCGCGGAAGCGCGCCGGCGTCGCCGCCATTCAGTTCCAGGCCCAGGCGCGCGGCAGTTTCTTTAAGCTGCTTCCAATGCGCGGGATCGTTGTTACCCGGATCGATGGAGTCCTGCAGAAAAACGCCGTCGAGCTTCAGCTCGGCGGCGTAGTCCAGAAGGCGAAGGTCGTGCCATCGGGTGGCACGAATGGAGTATGTGTTGTAGCCGAGCGGGAAGGCGGGCATGCAGATATGGTATCGCTCCCCGCCAAAACGGGCAGGCCGGAAGTCCTGCCCCACCCTTCTACTGTTGTTGCGGCGGGCCGCCGGGACGAGGTCCACGGCCGGGACCGCCGGGACCCTTCTTCACCGTGTAGTCCGACGGAACCGTGAACAGCGAGGCATCGGGCTCGCCGCGGAGGAGGTTCGTTAGGTTCATGGTGCTGGTCCCGGTGCGCGGATCGGTCATCGTGGTCTTTACCGGAATCTTCAGGTCGTCAGCCATCCAGGTCTCATGAACGGTCTCGATGGCGGCGGAATTCCCGATCGTTCCCGCGGGGATGGTATGCGTGATTCGCGAGCCGGTGGCAATCGCACCGTTCACCGACTGAGACGCAAGCGCTTCCCGCTTGATATTGGCATTGGCCTGAGCGGGCTGGCGGGCGCTGCGCGGATTGTCGGACTGCTGGGGAAAATGTGCAGGATGCGAGTACGCGGTCTTGGTGGCGGGGTCCAGTTCGTAGATCATTCCAGCGACCGGATCCGAGATCGAGATCCGGGTTACGGTCTTGCCGTCCGGCGTCTGGTGCGTGGACTCGCGGCGCACGCGGCCCTGGCTATCGCGGGCCACCTTGGTCTGTTCCTGGCGCTGGATCACCGTGCCATTGGCTAGCACCTGCTGGCCGGAACGAACCTCCACACCCGAATACGGGGCGCCCGTGACTACCTGGTTCGGCGGAGGGCCGCCCGGTCCACGCCCGCCCGGTCCAAAGCCTCGCGGGCCCTGCGGCGGTTGTGCGAGCAGGCTCGCCGCGGCTACAAGTCCGGCCATCAGCATCTTTGCATTCATGAAATGTCTCCCTGTACATGTTTCGTCCGAGGGGTCGAAATGGTTCCCGAAAAAGTGCGCTACCTGAGTCCGGCCTGGCCCCTGACACTCTCCAGCAGTTTCGCCGGGTCGTAGCCGGCGCCATCCTTGAACACGTACTTCACGTTGCGAATGTCGCCGATGCGCGCCGCTGGGTTCCCGCTGATCACCACCAGGTCGGCCTGTTTGCCGGGGGCGATCGTGCCGAACCGGTCGAGTTCACCCAAGAAGTTCGCGCCGTTGGCGGTGGCGATCCGGATTGCTTCGGCCGGCGTGAAACCGCCCTCCACGAGCAGCTCGATATTGCGCTGGTCGGCGAATCCCGCGAGGGCGCCGCCGTTGCCGGTTGGATCGGCGCCTGCGATCAGCAATCCGCCGGCTTTAGCGAACGCATACTCGAATTCGAGCTCTTTCTTGAGTGCCGTCGCAGTCGCACCGCGCGCCGCGCGGGCGCGCGCCGCGAGATAGTTGGACGCGGCCTCGGTTGTGACCGCATCGAGAAAGCGCTGCTCCAGCGGCGGCCGGTCAGGGTCGAACGCTTCAAAGACGGCGAGAGTCGATGTCACGGCGACATTGTGCCGCACCAGGTCGGCGATCATCTCGCGGACCGGCGCGGCATTCAGATCCAGGCGCGCGACCTCGGTGCGAGTGCCCGGCGGGCATACATCGGGCTGCTTGCCGGGGTGAAACTCGGTGTCCACCAGAAGGCCGTGTTCCAGGTTGTCGATCCCGATCGCCGCCGCCTCGCGGAAGCCGATCGAACACAGGTGCCCCGTGACCTTGATGCCGTGCCGGTGCGCCGCTTCCACCGCTGCCGAGAGCTCCGCGCGCGTGATGTTCATGTACGCCTTGAACGAGGTGACGCCCTGCGCGGCCCAGTATTCCACGAGCCGGGCCGCGTCCTCGGGACCGGTGAGTTCGTGCATTTGGGGCGCGAACGAGCCTTTGCCTTCCAGGTACGGACCGGTTACGTAGAGGTGCGGCCCGGGCATCCGCCCATCGTCGATCATGCGCTTGATGTTGAGGTCGGTGAAAGGCTCGACGCTGCCGCCGGTGCGCGCTGTGGTGACACCTGCCGCGAGATACAGCCGGGGAAAACTGTAGGCCATCTCCGGATACATCGGGATGCCGCCGCCGACCGGGTAGAAGAGGTGCTCGTGCATCCCGACCAGGCCCGGGATGATGGTGTGAGCAGAGAGGTCGACGACCTGTGCGCCTGCCGGCGCCGGGCCGCCTACGCTCGCGATGCGGCCGTGGTCGATGACGATCGTCTGGTCCTCGCGCGGCGGCGCGCCGGTGCCGTCGATGACGCGCACGTGCGTGAGGGCGACCACGGGGGCTTCGATGGCAATGAACGGCTTCAAGCCGGGCTCAAAACGGCTCGGCGGCTGGGCAAGGGCGGTAGCGCAGAGAAGGGCGGCAATGGCTCTCATTCGGCTGACGATGATAGCACGGGCCTCGGGGCAGTCCGGGAGCCTGCCCCACTATCGCGTGTAGATGATTTTGTTGCCGCGGAGAAGAATCCGTTGTACGGCGTGATAGGTCGAGCCGTCGGCAGCGGTTTCCTCGCTGAAGAAGGTCAGGTGCACCACGTCGTAGAGTGCCGGCTGACCGGTCGCACGATTGACGATGTCGTAGGTCTGCGAGCGGCGGTTCATCGCCTGGGGATCCCACGTCAGACGGAACGCGCCGTTGGTGACGGTAAGGGTTCCCTGGTCCAGCACGGAGCCGGGAATCAGCGCAGCATACGCTACGCTCGACCCAGTGCTGTGCCCGGTGATGGTGGTTCCGAACTTCGGGTCGAACGTGGATTCCATGGGCAGATCGAAGCGCAGCCCCGACGCAGCCGGCCGGTTCGACTCGATCACATAAAGGAAGCCGCCTTCGGGCGGCAGCCCCGGCATCACCGCGGCGTTTCCGTTCCAATCGCCCGAGAGATGGAACTTGTAGATGCCGGGGACATCCAGGGTCCACTTGTCGCCGGCCCAGCTTCCGGTGGCGTCGCCCGTACCGCTGGTCACAGCCCGGCGGCCATCCGGGTATTCGAGCTCGAACGTCAGATTCG
>DATJYW010000308.1:0-16460 GCA_035499435.1 Candidatus Acidiferrales bacterium
GCGAATCCCGGCTGGTACTACAGGGGCTCGTCTACAACGGGGTTTCCGGCTTTCGCCGAACAGGCGTGGGCCGACATCAACACCGGCTTCGCGCTTACCTCCCGGCACCAGATCGACGCCACCATCGCCGTGGACGATCGCACGCTGCGCGAGGTGCAGCGTCTTGCCGCCGAACGTCCGGCAAACACGATCGTGGTCTGGGAACGCGGCCTCACCTCCTGGCGCAAAGCCGCATACTACGCGCCCGGCACCCAGGTCGTGGTGCTCGAGCACAAACGCATCCGCAGCTCGCCCCCCGTCATCGCCGTGTGGCGCGGCTCCAGGCTGGAGCGCCGCATGCTAGGCGCGACCCCGCTCAGATTCACCTTGCCCGCCGGAGCCCGCGTGGTCTGGCTGCTGAATCCGGCAACCGACTTCTTTCAAGCCGCTCACCAAAACTTTTCCCTGGCTCCCGCCGGCCCCATCTGGTTCACCGATCTCCCCGGCCAGGCCGGATCGAGCCTCCTCGGCGAGTACGAGCTCTCCTGGTAACCCATGCCGAACCGCGCACAGATCCTGGTTCTCGCCCTGGCCGGCCTGTTCCTGTTCGCGCTCTTCTCGCCGGAGATCTACGATACCGACTTCTGGTGGCACCTCCGCACCGGTCGCTACATCGCCGACACGCGCACGCTCCCCGTGCCCGATCCGTTCGCCTGGACCACCGCCGGCGCGCGCGAATCCTATCCCGGCGAAGCGCGCACCCGGCAATTCAACCTCACGCATGAGTGGCTGGCCCAGTTGCTCCTCTACGAGACGTGGCGCGCAGTCGGGTTCGCCGGCATCGTGGCGCTGCGCGCGCTCTCCATGATCGCGGTCTGCGCGCTCGTCGGATGGGTCGCGTGGCGGCGCCGAAAAAGCTTCTGGGCAGCTGTGTCCGCTTCGCTCGCCGCCGCCAGTCTTCTGGCGATCCTCGCACTCGACCGCCCTTACCAATGGACCTTCCTCTTCCTCGCAATAGTTCTCGCGCTCCTCGAGAATCGCCGCTGGCTCTGGCTCTTGCCGCCGCTGTTTCTGATTTGGGCCAACTGCCACAGCGGCTTCTTCCTCGGCTGGATCGTGTTAGGCGCGCATTGCGCCGAGTCGCTCGTGCGCCGCGAGCGCGCTCTGCGCCTCTGGCTGGTGAGCGCGGCATGCATCGCTGTCTCCGCCATCAATCCCAACGGCTTCGGCGTCTTCCTCGCTCTCCTCGATTACCGCAAGAGCTTCCTGCAATCGAAGCTGTTGGAGTGGACTCCGCCGCCCTTGTGGCCACCCTCCTGGTTCCCCATCCTGCTCTTCGCTGCCGCCGCGGTCCTGGCATGGCAATGGCGCAAAGTGCGCATCTCCGACTGGCTGATCTTTCTGGCGTTCGGAGCGGCCTCGCTTTCCGCCCAGCGCAATGTCTTTCTCACGGCATTGATCGCGCCCGTCCTGATCGCAGCCTACCTGCCCTGGAAACTCCGCCTGCCCGCCGCAGTGCCTCCGCTCGCGGCGCTGGCGATCGCCGGCCTCCTCGCTCCGGCCGCCGTGCGCGGCGGATTGCAATTCCGCGTGGCCGAATGGAGATTCCCCTCCGGAGCCGCGGACTTCCTCCTCCGCCACCGCGTGACCGGCCGTCTCTTCAACACCTACGAATACGGCGGATACCTCATCTGGCGGCTCTGGCCCCAGGAGCGCGTATTCATCGACGGCCGCGCACTGAGCGAATCCGTCTTCCAGGACTACGCCCGCATCCTCTACAACCATGACCAATCCGACGGCTTGCCCTCCGGCGAAGCCATCATGGACCGCTACGCCATCGACATCATCTTGATGAACACCTTCGAGCCATCGGGCGGCACCGTCTATCTGCTCGCGCCGTCCCTGGCCGATCCCAACCAGGCGCGATGGAAGCTGGTCTACCAGGACCCGCAGTCGATCGTCCTGATGCGCCATCCGCCGCCCGGGGTCGAAGCTCTGCATTCCCTGGACATCTTCACTCACATGGAGACCGAGTGCGGCCTTCACATCTCGCACGAGCCGCAATACACGCGGTGCGCCCGCAGCCTCGGCCAGATCTTCGCGCGCATCGGCGATTACCCGCGCGCCCGGAAATGGGTCGGTACTTACCTCCAGCATCCGCACCCGCCCGATCCCCAGGCCGAGGAAGCCTGGCAGCACCTTCAAGGTATGTAGGACAGGCTTCAGCCTGTCCTCGATCTGAAGTACAATCATTTGGCATAGCTGTCTGGACCAATGGCCGCTGATCCGATGCTCGATTTTCGCGCCCTGTTCGAATCCGCTCCGGGCCTGTATCTTGTCCTTACCCCCGGCCTGCGCATCGTCGCTGCCAGCGACGCCTATCTTCGCGCCACCATGACCACGCGCGAAGAGATTCTTGGCCGCGGAGTCTTCGACGTCTTCCCCGATAATCCGGACGATCCCGATGCCACCGGAGTCCGCAATCTGCGCGCCTCCCTCGATCGCGTGCTGGAATTGCGCAGCGGCGACGCCATGCCGGTTCAGAAGTACGACGTGAGGCGCCCCGCGTCCGAAGGCGGCGAATTCGAAGAGCGCTACTGGAGCCCCTTCAATTCTCCGGTGCTGAACACCCGCGGCGAGGTCGACTACATCATCCATCGCGTCGAGGACGTCACCGAATTCATCGGTCTCAAGAAGGCAGGTTGGGAACGCGACCAGGCGGCGCAGCAGCTTCGCAACCGCGCCGACCGGATGGAGTCCGAAATCTTCGAGCGGTCGCAACAGGTGGCCGAGGCCAACCGCAAACTGGTGGACGCCAACGAGGTGCTCGCTCACCTTTACCGCGAGATTGAGCGCCTGATGGCCCACGCGGACCTGGAACTGCAAGGCACATCGGCGCCCGCGGCAGAACCGATGGCGCCCGAAAAGATGCTCGTGCGCATCGGACAACTGATCGCCGGACACAAGGGACTCCAGGAGCAGTTGTTGCAGGCCCAGAAAATGGAAGCGGTGGGCCGCCTGGCGGGCGGGGTGGCGCATGATTTCAACAACCTGCTCACCGTCATCACCGGCTACGCAGCCATGCTCCGCGAGGCCAGTCCCGGTGCCGCCGAGGTCGACGAGATCGAGAAGGCCGTAGAGCGCGCCGCCACGCTCACTCACCAGCTTCTTGCGTTCAGCCGCAAGCAGGTGCTGCAAACGCGAATCGTCGATCCCAACACCGTGATCGCAGGCATGGAGCAACTGCTGCGCCGCCTGATCGGCGAAGATATCCTGCTCCTCACCATCCTCGGCAACACCGTCGGAAACATCAAGGCGGATCCGCACCAGATCGAGCAGGTCATCATGAATCTCGCGGTGAATGCGCGCGATGCCATGCCGTCGGGCGGCCGGCTCATCATCGAGAGCAAGGGCATTCACCTCGATTCCGAGCGTCACGGCCTCCGCCCCGGAGATTATGCCCTCATCACCGTAACCGATACCGGGCATGGCATGGATTCCGCAACCCAGTCGCGCATCTTCGAGCCCTTCTTCACCACCAAGGAGATGGGCAAGGGCACCGGCCTCGGACTCTCCACCGTGTTCGGCATCGTACGGCAGAGCAGTGGGCTCGTTACCGTGGAGAGCGCGCCCGGAGCGGGATCGACCTTCCGTGTCTACCTGCCCGCGCACACCGGCGAAGTGGAAAAGCTGCGCGCCCCGGAAACAGCGGCGCTGCGAAACAGGCGTACCGGAACCGTGCTGCTGGTGGAAGACGAAACGCCCCTGCGGCGCCTGGTGGCCAAAGTGCTCTCCACAGCAGGCTACAAGGTGCTTCAATCCGTGAATGGCCAGGAAGCGATGACCCTGGCCGCTCGCAACCCGTCCATCGATTTGTTGCTCACCGACGTCGTCATGCCCGGCATCAGCGGTCCCGACCTGGTGAGCCGCCTCCGCACCAGCCGCCCCGACCTGCTCGTCTTGTTCATGTCCGGCTACGATCGCGAATTGATTGACCTGGAGACCTTGCAGCGTTCCACGAGTTTCCTGCCCAAGCCGTTTACGCCGCGCAAGCTGTTGGCCGAGGTCAGCCGCCTCATCGGCGCCGACCACAGATCCGACGAACAGAGATCGGCCGCGGTCTGACGTCTACCTGCGCTTGACCTCCATCAGGACCCACGTGTTAGGATCCAACTCCACGGCGGACGGCTGTTTGTCGGCAGCCGCCTCGAAGCTCTGCGACGCCGCGGTCAGTTCGATTCTCTCGATTCTTCCGCCGATCGACACCTCGAACGGCAGGCGATACGGATCGCCCGCCTGCGTCTGCGCCAGCTCCAGCACGATCTTCTTCTTCGCCGCGTCGTACCGCCAGGACCACTCGATTTTGGGCGACCCCGGCCGCATCAGCCACTGCTCGAAGAACCACCGCAGGTCCGCGCCCGCCGCCTCTTCCATCACCCGCCGTAAATCCTCCGTCGACGCATTGGAATCGCGATAGCGCTTGTAGTACTCCCGCATGCCCTTCCAGAAAACCTCGGTCCCGACCACGCCGCGCAGCATGTGCAGCGTCCAGCCGCCCTTCTGGTAAACGATCCCCACCGGCGCCCTCCCGTTCTGGATCTCGGGCAGATTGTCGTGGACCACGGCGACCGGCGAGCGCCTCTCCATCTCGAGAATCGTCTCCCGGCTCCGCTTCATCGTGGCCGCGAAGGCATCGCGGCCCTCGTAATGCTCGGTGGCGAGCGCCGCGAAGTAAGTGGCGAAACCTTCGCTGAGCCAGGCGTCGTCCCAATCCTTCTCGGTGACCGAATCGCCCCACCACTGGTGCGCCACTTCGTGCGCCACCAGGCCGAACGCCGGCCGGCCGCTCACCGCGCGCTCGCCGAAAAAGATCGCGCTCGCGTGTTCCATCCCGCCGCCCATTTGCGCGGCCTCCACCGCGGCCAGCTTTTCGTACGGATACGGGCCGATGTGCGAGCTGAAAAACTCGATCGCCTGCCGCAGCGGTCCGTCGAACGTGACCATCCCGTTCTCGCGGTCCTTCGGAAACACCCACGTCTCGAGCGGAACACCCGCCGCGCTGCCAAATGTTCGTGAGCTGAACTGGGCCACGCCGATATTGTTCAGCCACACGGCGACCGGCACCGACTCCTTCCAGTGTGTGAGGCGCCGCCCGTCGCCGAGATCGATCTCTTCCACCAGCATCCCGTTGGCCACCACCTGGTAGCGTGCGGGTGCCGTGATCAGGAACTCGCTGGTGGCCTTGTCCGAAGGGTGGTCGATCACCGGTAGCCACTGCCGCGCCAGCGTGGGCCAGTTCCAACTGAAGACCGCCCGCTCGCCGAACTTGTTCTTCACCGCGTGCAGGCCGTTCGCGGGAACGCCGTGATAGCTGACCGTGAGCTCGCGCTCCTCTCCGGAGCCGGGCGCCGCGGGAAGCGCGATCGTCAGTCGGTCGGCCGCATGCGTGAACCGGACCGGCGTGCTCCCCATGCTGACCTCCGCTACCGTCATCCCCTTGCCTTCTTTGGCGCTCGCCAGGTCGAGCGCGACCTGTGTCACACCATCCCGCACGAATCGCAGAACGGCCGTGGACTGCGCCGTGATCTCGTCGGAGTCGTCGCGCAGCGTGACCCGGAAAATGTAGTGCTGTGCGTCGATCCCCGGCTGCCGCGGGTAATTGTCGGCGAGCACGCTGGCGGCGGCAACCAGGATCAGGGCGCGGGACGGGTGTACTCGCATCGGAGCTACTATACTGCAAGTTTGCACGATGATTCCCACCTGGAAGATCCCGGCGGTGCAGGTGCTCGGCCTCGCGGCCGTTGGCGTGATCATGGGTGCGTGGATCAAGCGCCGCGTGCCCCTGCTCGACCGCCTGAACATCCCCGTGCCCATCCTGGGCGGCATGGTCTATGCGGTAGCCACACTCGCGCTCCACGATCGCATCGCCAACATCGAGGCCGACACCGTCCTGCGCGATCTCCTCATGATCGCCTTCATGACCACCATCGGCCTCGGCGCGCGCCTCCAGCTCCTGCGTGAGGGCGGCGCCAGGCTGCTCTGGTTCTTTGGCGCGGCCACACTCGGCGCGCTCCTCCAGAACCTGCTCGGAATCGGGCTCGCCCGGGCCCTCGGCGTCGATCCGCGCCTGGGCATCCTGACCGGCTCCGTCGCCCTCGCCGGCGGCCCCGCGACCGCTCTCGCCTTCGGCGGCACGTTCGAGAAGATGGGCGTGGCCGGCGCCACCTCCGTGGCCTTCGCCGCCGCCACGTTCGGCATCGGGGTCGCCGGCCTGATCGGCGGATACATCGGCGGCTGGCTGATCCTCCGTCACAAACTGAAAGCGCGCGTGGACCTCGCCGCCAAAGCCGCACCCTCGGAGGTGCGCACCGGCTCGCTGCTCTCGACGGTACTTGTAATGGCCGTCTCCATGGGCGTCGGAAGCCTGGTGAGCGCGGCATTCGATCGCATGCACGTGATCCTGCCCATCTACATCGGCTCCATGATCGTCGCCGCGATCATCCGCAACCTCAATGATCGCTTCGGCTTCGCCCGCATCTCACAGGCCGAGGTGGAGTCGGCCGGCCGTGTGGCCCTGTTCCTGTTCATCGTGATGGCGCTGATCACCCTGCGCCTCTGGGAGCTGGCGCACCTGGCAATTCCGATGCTGGCGATGCTCGTGGCCCAGGTCGCGCTCTGCTGGGCGATGTGCATCACCATGGCGTTCTGGGTGATGGGCCGAACCTACGAGGCCGCCGTCTCTTCCGCCGGATTCTGCGGCTTCATGCTGGGGATCACGGCCAACGCGGTCGCCTGCATGGAGGAGCTCGTGGAGAAATACGGTCCCGCGCCCCAGGCCTTTCTGGTCGTGCCGGTCGTCGGCGCCTTCCTCATCGACTTCACCAATTCCCTGATCATCACCGCCTTCGCCAACCTGCTGCGGTAGACGATCATGTCGGCCGGTTGCTAGATCCGCGCGAAGTCCATCATGACCGGCGTCACGCCAGGAATGACGTCTGGGCCCTTGAGCACCGTCGCAGTCCGGTGCGCTTTTCGAACATCAATAAATCGACCACACTCCCGGCGTAGCGACTTCGATCAAATGCCGGTCTGGATCGCGGAAGTAAAGGCTGTGGCCGCCCAACTTCCATTCCGTCTTCTCTTCCACCTCGATGCCTTTTTCCGCGAGCCAGGCTTCCCATCCCGGCACTTCCTCCGCGCGGATCGCAAATGCGAGATGTAGCTCGCCGGCGCCATCGTGCGGGGCCGTGATCGCGCGTGAAGCGCCCTTCTTGAATAGCAACAGCACTTGTCGGTTTCCGGCTTCCAGGGCACAGCCGCGCTCGCCGAAATCACTGATTACGCGAAAGCCGAAAATGTTTTCGTAGAAGTGGATCGAGCGGGCAAGGTCAGAAACATAAAGCGAGGATTCGAGAATTCCCTCGGTCTTCGGACGCATGTCGTGCCTCCAGGCGCGTTTGATCGATATCCTATCGCGAACCCACTCATCGCCGGAGCCTGCCCTCATCCTCGAAGCGGCCGCGGCCAGGCCGACGCCCAGCGAGGCGAGATCAGTTCCCAGTCGCTGCAGGGTACTTACTCACGACAACCAAGAGGTAGAACCGCAGGATCAGATTGCTACACGGTAGAGCCACGCGTCGCCAATCCAGCCTTCCGGAAAAGCTGAGATGCGGGACAGATGGATGACGATTTCACGCGTCTGTCGGTCTTCGTGAGCGCATGGTGGATAGAGCATCAAGATCTCGTCGTCTCCCGATCCACGGTCATCGATCGGAATCACGGTCTCCCGACACAGCAGGCCATTAGACTCGTCTACCGTCCCCATCACGATGGGATAGCGGGGACGATTGCCACGCGGATTCGACGAGGTAATGTGGCCGACCCAGTAAAGCGTCCCGTTTGAATGGCGCAGCAACTGCGAACACGTGCTGGGCGAGAAAAACGACTCGCCCGAAGTATAAGTCCACGGCCGCGGCACCGACCAACTCCAGCCGCCGTCGCTCGACCAGGAGATCCAGCGCCTTCCCGGCAGGGTGGGATCGCCGGCGTTCGAGCCGCGCATGAGCATCATAATCCGTCCGTCGGTGAGACGGGCCATGGTCGGTTCGTCCATGCCGCGGGTGGAGAGGTTTGGGTCGCCTTTGACCGGTTGGGCAGCGGTCCAGGCGAGCCGCTCGCCGCGCCAACGGCCGTGCAGGACGACGGCATCGGTGTAGGTGTAGCCGCCCCTTGGGTTAAATAGCGCGCCATCGGAAGCCAGTGGAGACATAACTGCGGGCAGGAGAATGTCACCGTCTGGAACCGTCAGCGGCAGACTCGCAACGTCACCTAGCATTACGCAATTGCGACCGGTGTAGACACCGGGAAGAGGATGACGGGCGTCGTACTCCGCTCCTTCCTGGATCAATTGACAGGGCGCGGCGTTGTCGATGCTGTAGAAGATATTCCACTGACGCATCCCCTCGAGCGGATCATCGGTGGGGAGCACGCCCTCTACCCAAAACTCAACAAATCGACCGGTGACCGGGTCGAGGTGACAGGCTCGAGGGTGGCGACGCCACATACCAGCCGCCGTCCTTTCGCCGGTCGCGCGCGCTGTCGGAGCGGACCATGTGCGGCCGTAATCGCGCGAGAAGCGATACCAGGCAGTGTCCACAGTATCCGAACGGCTGATCCTCTGTTCTATTGAAAGCATGGCCCCGCCGCGTAAGCGCGTGTACCAACTCTGCGCCATTACAGCTGTGCCCACGCTTGGGGAAGAAAGGAATCGTTCGCGTCGGACTCGCTCCCGCGCGCGAGCGAGCGCACATGACGAAACCAGCAAAGCACGCCGGGTGATCAAGAAACGATCATAGCTCGCGCCATCGCCGGCGGCGGAAGGGGCGCGCAGCGGCTCCCGAATTGAGAATCAGTTCCGTTGCTGATGCACTCGGCAAACAGGAAGCTACCGCTGGCGGAAGCATCCCGGAGGTGTAGAATTGAAGCCTGATTTCCAACGCCGGAGTTCCCAATGGCCCGCTTTCTTTCCTCGCTCGTTCTGGCCGCCATCGCTCTCTATGGCGAGCCCAAGCTGCTCCTGCAGAAGCCGACGCTGAGCGCGACACAGATCGTATTTGTCTACGCGGGCGATCTTTGGGTGGTGGGCCGCGAAGGCGGCACGGCGCAGAGACTCACCACCGGCGCCGGCGTCGAGACGCGTCCTTACTTTTCTCCCGACGGGAAGGAAATTGCGTTCACCGGCGAGTATGACGGCAACGTCGATCTCTACCGGGTCCCCGTCGCGGGAGGCGTACCACAGCGGCTGACCTGGCATCCGGCCGTGGATCAAACCGCTGGGTGGACGCCTGACGGGAAGAGCATCCTGTTCACGTCCAATCGTGAGAGCTACTCCCGATTTTCGCAGCTGTTCACAGTCGGGCGGGACGGCGGCTTTCCGTCGCGATTGCCGCTGCCCATGGGCGCGGAGGGATCGTATTCGCCCGACGGAACGCGGATCGCCTACGTTCCGCTGAATCGCGCTTTCTCCATGTGGAAGCGCTATCGCGGCGGCCAGACTTCGCCGATCTGGATCGCCCGGCTGTCGGATTCCACCATTGAGAAGATCCCGCGGGAAAACTCGAACGACTTTAACCCGATGTGGGTCGACGATCGCATCTTTTTCCTCTCGGACCGCAAAGGTCCGGTCGCCATGTACACGTTCGATACGCGCAAGAAGACGGTGACGGAGGCCGTGAGCAATAGCGGACTCGATTTGAAATCGGCCTGCGCCGGTCCGGGCGCGATTGCGTACGAGCAGTTCGGCTCCATTTTTCTGTACGACCTGAAGAGTGGAAAGAGCCACGCCGTGGACATCCGCGTGACTGGCGATTTGCCCGAAGTGCGCCCGCGCTTCGTGCGGGTGGCAAACCGGATCGGCAGCGCGGCGCTCTCTCCCTCGGGGGCGCGGGCGGTTTTCGAAGCGCGGGGCGACATCCTCACCGTTCCCGCCGAAAAGGGGGACATTCGCAATCTGACGAACAGTCCCGGCGTCCACGAGCGCAGCCCGGCATGGTCCCCGGACGGGACCCGGATCGCATATTTCTCGGACGAATCGGGCGAGTACGCGCTGCACGTCGCGAAGCAGGACGGCTCGGGCGATGTGCAGAAGATCGATCTCGGCTCACCTCCGTCGTTTTTCTTCAACCCCGAGTGGTCCCCCGACAGCAAGAAGATCTCCTATACGGACAAGCGCCTCAACCTCTGGTACGTGGACCTCGCCGACGGAAAGCCCGTACACGTGTTCCGGGACACCTTCACGGGGCCGGAGCAGATCTTCGAATCTGCCTGGTCGCCGGACAGCCGTTGGCTGGCATATACGAAGCAGAACCGGAGCCACATGCGCTCCATCTACGCCTATTCGCTCGAGAACCGCGAGAACTACGCGATCACCGACGGGATGAGCGACGCGCAGTCGCCGGTGTTCGATCGCGGCGGCAAATACCTGTACCTGCTTTCCAGCACGGATGCCGGCCCCCTGATGGACAGCTCCATGACGGGCTTCAACCGCGCGTTCACCAGCAGCGTGTACATTGTCGTCCTTCGCAAAGACCTGCCTTCGCCGCTGGGTCCGGAGAGCGATGAGGAGAAACCCGCTGAAACGGACGGCGGATCGCCGGCCAGGCCGTCCAAGGAAGCGCCGGCGGTGAAGATCGACCTCGATAAGATCAATCAGCGCATCCTGGCGCTTCCGGTGCCGCAGCGCAACTACCAGCGCCTCATCCCGGGTAAGGAAGGCGTGCTGTTCCTGGTGGAAGCGCCGGCAGTGGAGTCGCTCACTGGGCCGAACACCATCACCGCGCAGAGATTCGACTTCAAGACGCGGCGGACGGACAGGGTGATCGACAACATCACGTTCTTCGCCGTATCCAACAACGGCGAGAAGATGCTGTACCGCCAGAATCCCGCGCCGGGCGCGGCGACACCGGCGCCGGAAGGCGGCCCCCCTCCTGGACAATGGACCATAGCGCCGATCCCCGCCGCGCCGCAGCCCGGAGCGGTCCCTGCCGCCACCGCCGCGGGCCCCCGTCCGGGCGCGCAACTACTCCACCTCGAGACGATGGAGGTCCGCGTCGATCCGCCGGCGGAATGGAAACAGATGTACCACGAGGCGTTCCGGCTGGAGCGGGATTTCTTCTACGACCCGGGATTTCACGGCTACGATCTGAAGGCGGCCGAGAAGCGTTACGAGCCATGGCTCGAAGGGCTCGCCGCGCGCGTGGACCTGAACTACCTGTTCGAAGAGGCGCTGGGCGGCCTCACCGTGGGACACCTGCGCGTCAACGGCGGCGACTTCGCCGAGGTCCGGCACGTGGCCGTCGGTCTTCTCGGAGCGGACTACGAGATCGCCAACGGCCGGTACCGCTTTGCGCGCGTGTACGACGGCGAAAACTGGAACCCGCTGCTTCGCGCACCCCTCACCCAACCCGGAGTGAACGTGGCCGCCGGCGAGTATCTGCTTGCGGTGAACGGACGCGAAGTGCGCGCCGATGCGGACGTGTACAGCTTCTTCGAAGAGACGGCCAACAAAGCGGTGCGGCTGCGCGTCGGCCCCGATCCAACCGGCGCGGGCGCGCGCGAAGTCACGGTGACGCCCCTGGCGAACGAAACGGCACTGCGAAACCTGGCATGGGTGGAAGAAAACCGCCGCAAGGTGGATCAGCTCAGCAAGGGACGGTTGGCCTACATTTACCTGCCGGATACCTCGGCCGGCGGATACACTTTCTTTAACCGCTACTTCTTCCCGCAAGCCGGAAAAGAAGGCGCGGTCGTCGATGAGCGCTTCAACGGCGGCGGCACGATGACCGACTACATCCTGACGTATTTGCAACGGCGCTTATTGAACTACCGCACCACGCGTGACGGCGAAGACACCACCTGGCCGGTGAGCCTGATCCCCGGTCCCAAGGCGCTAATCATCAACGAATATGCCGGCTCGGGCGGCGACGCCATGCCGTTCCACTTTCGCGAGCTGGCTATCGGCCCCCTGATCGGCAAGCGCACGTGGGGCGGACTCGTCGGATTTTTCGGCCCGCAGGAGCAGTTGATGGACGGCGGAGTAGTTTCGACGCCCAGCCGGGGCTTCTGGACGCCCCGCGGCGATTGGGAAGTGGAGAACCACGGGATCGCGCCCGATATCGAAGTCGAGTTCGATCCCCACGCGTTGCGCGAGGGGCACGATCCGCAACTCGAGAAGACAGTCCAGGTGCTGCTGGCGGAACTCGACAAACACCCGCTCCCGGTTCACAAGAAGCCGGCCTACCCGGTTTATAAGTAGGATACGGCAACTTTTTCATCGCCTCTTCCACCACTTAGCGGTAATAGTAGCGGTAATAGCGATGGCCATTCCGGTAATAAAAATGACGGTAACGATAGTGGTGGCGGTGGTGGTGAGGACGAACGGCGATTACAACGTCAGCCGCAGCCGCCTGATACCAGGGCACCATTGTTGAAGCGGCGAGAAGTGCAGCAATGCCAAGAAGTCGTCGCATTTCTATACCTCCTCTGACACTATGAATGAGCACTCGGGGTTCCACCCGGCATGGAGTTCTGTGACGTCGAGGACAAACTGCAAGAAAGTGGGGGCGGCCAATCTTGGCCGCAAAAGCCGCCCCTCAGGCGGCCTGTTGCGCTCGACCACGGATATTTCCGGGCAGCGACGACCGATCCCGCTTGCGGTCGAGCTCCGCCGCAGGTCGCACCAGATGATTACCGGAGCACCCGCTACTGCACCGGCCGGGTATTGGCCTGCTGGACCTTGCCATCGGGCATGAACCAGATTCGAAACTCCCACGAACCCTTTGCCGATTTGACAGAGTAGATGTCTGCGCCCCCTGGTCCTACCCCTTGGAAATCGATCTTCTCGACTGCGCCGAAGCTTGCAACCTCCTTCTGCAGACGCGCCAGTTGCTGCTGTATCGGAGCGCCGGGACTCATCATGGCCGGATCCGGATTGGCATTGTATAAATCTCGAATCATCTTGTTCGCGGCCTGCACGCTGCCGGCTGCCGGCGTCTGGTCTTTCAATCTTTTGGCGAACGCGGCGGCCGCATCCGCGAGCTTCTTCGCCTCGGCGTCGTCCAGCCGCTTCGCCGTCATGTCCCTGCCGTTCTGGTGAAGGGTCAGTTGGCCGGCCTTTCCGGAACCGTCGTCTTTCGGGAATTCGATTTGGGCTTCAACTACCTTCAGGAAAAACATGGTCTCCGATTGCGGGAAGATCGCAACCGCCGGCTGCCCGCCTAGCTTCGAGGTCAGTTGCTTGCCGTCCAGCGCGATCAGCATCGCGGGCCCGCCATCGGGCATCTGGTAGGCGCCCACATATCGGCTCAGCGTGTTGGAATCGAGCGTGATCTCCTTCCGCTCGCTCGTCAGTGTCACGACCTCGCCGCGGGCCACCGCCGCGAGTTTATCGGCGATGTCGCCGGCGGCCGGGCCATTCAGGTTCGCCAGAACCACGACTGTGAGCTTGTCGTCCGGATAATAGGTCAATTGCGTATTGAAACCCTCGATGCCGCCGCCATGGGATATTTTCTTGCGTCCGCCATTTGTCTCCACGCCGAGTCCGAAAGCGTAGTTGTTCTTGAACGGCGTGATCATCTTTTCGAGCGAAGCCGGCTTTAGCACCTTGCCGCCGAATAGACCCTGCTCCCATTTCAGAAGATCGCCGGTCGTGGAGTAGAGAGCGCCTGCCCCTTGCGGAACCGTCATGTGGATGAACCCGGCGTTCTCCACTCCCCCGCGGCCCGGTGAATATCCCGACGCTCGCCGCGGGATGATCGCGCAATTGGAATCATAGCCGGAATCCGTCATTCCCAGCGGCGCGAAGATATTCCCGCGGACGAATTTCTCGTAGCTGTCTCCGCTGACCTTTTCGATGACGTAGGTGAGGAGCACGTAACCTGAATTGTCGTACAGCCACTTCTCGCCGGGTTCGAAATCCATCGGCTTGTCGCGAATCAACGCGATCAGCTTTGCAGGTGTGGTGGCCAACGGTTCGATCTTCGGATAGTCCGCAAGGCTCGTGAAACTCGGCACTCCCGACGTATCATCGAAAAACGGTATACGGGATCATGCTGTTCCGAATTGTGCGAAGCAAGGGCCGCGGCCGCGATACTCTGACCGGCCGCGTCACTCCGGCCCCGTCACCTTGGAGCCCCGCGAATTTCCCCTCCCTAAGCCACCGGAATGGCGCATACCCGGCCCATACTTCCCGGCCCGCCGCGGCAAACACAGCCCGCCCGGCAGCGTGCGCCCGAGAAGCCCCGGGAGCCGCAGCGGGCGGCAGTCATTCCGAGCCGGGAAGCGCCGGCGCAGCAAACCACTCTTAACGACACTCAGCCCCTGACCCCTTCTCCTCGCAATCCCGCGCCCGCTCCTGATCCCCCAATCGCGATGCTCGAGAGGGCCCTATCTGGCTCGGTTATGGGATCTCCCGGCTGCAGATCAAACATCCGGCGTAGCGTGGCCAGTTGTCCAGGTCTCGGCAAGAGACGGAAACATCGGCAGGAGCGGCGCACCCGCGCAACAAGGTGCGATTGGATGTACCCGGTCTCTCAGTCAAACTAACTCAGCGAAAGGCCCACCATAGGACCAGGGTACAGGTGAACAGCACGCCGGCCCAGATTCGATAATCCATGCTTCCCAGACTCTGCTTCGGAGCCGAAGCGAAAACATTGCCTCTCACCTTGTACGCAGGTGGTGGCGCGGTCAGCAGGCTGACTACTACCATCGTGATCGCTGCCAGGAGCCACACCAGGATCGAACGGTGGAGGAACGAGGTCAGGTAGGGGTGCGCTACCAGCCCCCAGCCGAGGGTCTCGTCCAGGAACAGTAACAGGCCGAAACCGAAGCCGGCTGCGCCTCCGGCGATCGCCCCGGCAGTGTTGCCGCGTTTCCAGAGCAGGCCGACGAAGATCACCGCACCCAAAGGTACACTCAGGTACGCCGAGACCATCTGCAGGTAATGCCAGATCGTAACCGAGAGTCCCACTAAAGGAGCTGCGAAAACACCGAGCGAGGCCATCAGTACGGTAACCCTGCGCCCGATGACCACCTGGTCCTGATCCGAAAGCCCGGGCTTCCAGTGCATGAAAAAGTCGCGAACCACGAGTGTCGCGCTGGCGTTGTAGCAGGCGCTCATCGAGGACATGAGGATCGCGACCAGGCCGGCCAGCACCAGTCCCCTGAGCCCCACGGGCAGTAAATCGCTGACAAGCCGTGGATAGGCCATGTCCGCTTTCGGGAGGTCGGGATAGAGCGCATGGGCGATCACGCCGGGAAGCACGAGGATGAACGGGATGAGCAGTTTGAGAAACCCCGCGAAGATGGCGCCCTTCTGGCCCTGGTCCACCGAGCGCGCGCCCAGCACGCGCTGCACGTTGGTTTGGTCCATGCACCAATAGAACATTCCGCCAAACAGGTTCCCGATGAGGAAGCCGGTGATAGGAAGTTCCGAATCCAGCGGCTTCACCATATGGAGGAGAGAGGAATCGACCCGTCCTGTCAGGCCGGTCCATCCACCGATAGCGGTCAGCCCGGCGATTGTCAGGACAATGCTGCTGACGATGAGCCACGTGCCTTGCACCATGTCCGCGTAAACCACGGCACGCAATCCGCCCTTCATCGTGTAGAGAGCCGTAAAGATGGAGAGGCCGATCATGACCGCCACCTGGTTCCAGCCGAAGAGCAGGGCCAGGAGCAGCGAGCCGGCCCAAAGATCGATGGCATTCTTGGTGAGTACGTTCATTACCAGCAGGTTGCCGGAGAGGAAGGCCCGTAAGCCCCATCCGAAACGGCGCTCGAGGAATTCCGGGATAGTGTAGATCCCGCTGCGCAGATAGAGAGGGGCGAACAGAGAGGCGAGAATGATGAGGCACCAGGCGGCCATCCATTCAAAACCGCCGGTGACCATGCCGACACGGTATCCGTCGCCCGCCAGGCCGACCACGTGTTCGGCCGAGATATTGGAGGCCACGAGCGACATGCCGACAAACGGCCATCGCAGGTCGCGCCCGGCCAGGAAGTACTCGGCGTCGGTTTGCTTCTTGCCCGTCGCACGCAAAACCGCGCCAACGACGAGTGCCAGGCTGATGACGATGACGGCCGAATCGAGGATGCCTAACAGGTTCGGAGTTCTCCCTTCTGGCAGCGAGTTCGTGGTCCCTCCAATTCTAATCGTTAAGCGGAACCGGCGATTTGTTGGAGATGTACCCACCTCATGACCGCCGAATGGCCGGAGACTTCTGCGCCATCGCAGGGCGAACAGCAAGGGCCCGGCGGTCACCTTCGGCCCTTGCCCCGACTGTACCTCGCCCGCCACTTCCGATAAAGATCTGGCGTAATTCAGGAGCGACCCGGACAATGAAGTTCACTTCTACGGTACGGCCTACACGGAACTTGTGGCGTGCCGAGTCCCGTCCGCCAACTTCCGTTTGCTCGTGTTCCCG
>DATJYW010000309.1:0-29738 GCA_035499435.1 Candidatus Acidiferrales bacterium
GGTGCGTGTCTCGCATACCGGGCTGGCGTTATGGAGGTTGCGGTCCCCGATGCAGAGTCACATTGCCTGGACCAGATCCAGATAGCTGCGTGATTGGGGTCGATCCTTTCACCGTATCCCAAAACAGTAAAGCGCCGATACTGTCCGCACGTACAGCTTCCCGTACGCAATCGCCGGGGTCGCGAAAATCTCTTCATCCAGCTTGTTCGCCGCCAGCAATTCCTGTTCCCCTCCCGCGCGCAGCACCGCCACCACGCCGGGATGCGACGCCAGGAAGATCTTGCCATCGCCCGCCACCGGCGACGCATAGTAGTTCTCCGAGACTCCACGCACCCGATCCTGGTGGAGCATCCGGCCTGTCGCGGCATCGAGTGTCGTCAGCACGCCCTTGTCGTTCAGCATGTAAACCACGTCCTGGTACACCACCAGCGACGGCAACTGCGGCACCGACCGCTGATACTTCCAGACCAACCGGGCCGTGGCATCTCCCCGCGTGCCCATCTGGAACGCGTACAATCCGTTCTCCGCTGCCATCACGGCGCGATGCAGGTTCCACTCCGCCTCCACGATCTTGCCGTGTCCTTCGGTGTCGATGAAATCCCAATACCGTTTGGTCCGCTCGTCGGCCTCTTCCTTTTGAATCGCACCGTCCTTGTTCTTGTCGTCGCGCGCCAGCAGCTCCGGCCACGTCGGCAGCGAGATCTGCCTCCCCGGGTCGTTCTCGGGTGTGTTGAACCCGCTCACGTACACGCGGTCCCCGACCACCACCGGCGCCGACTTCATTTCGCTCGGCAGCCCGCGAACCCACCACACCGCCTCGCCGTCGCGCGCCGAGTAGACATCCATACGGAAACTCGCCGGGGCCAGGATCAACGATGTTCCGCCCGGACCCTGCGTTATTGCCGGCGTGGACGCTCCGCTCAGCGCTTCGGGGCGCGGCTTCTGCCACCGGATCTTTCCGTCGTCCCGGCCCACCGCCACGATGAAGGAATTCTTGTCCTGATCGATCACCAGCACCACGACATCATCGGCCAGCACCGGCGACGCGCCGATTCCGTAAACGTTCCGGAAAGGTCCCAGCGGCAGGCGCCACCGCTCCCCGCCCTGGTGCGTGTAGCTCAGGAGCCCGAAGTCGGGGAAGAACACGTAGACGTTCTGGCTGTCGATCACCGGGGTCGGCGATGCCGGATTGTTCAAGGAGTGCAGCTTCTCGCGGCGCGGCCGCGGGGCCTCGCGCTTCCACAGAATCCGGCCGCTCTCCCGCTCGACGCAGATCGTGTAGAGTTGGTCATGCTCGACCGCGGTGACATAGATGCGATGACCACCGATCACGGGCGACGAATGCCCGGGTGGCAATTCCAGCCGCCAGACGAGATTCCTCGCCGGCCCGAATTCCACCGGCAATCCCGTACTGTCGGAGACGCCCGATCCGTTCGGCCCCCGAAAGCGGTCCCACTGCCCGCTCGCCGTGCCGGCCAGCAGCACCACCAGGCACACAATTCGCATGCCTCATCATGCCACGCCGGGGTAGTCTCGGGACGCAATCGGTGACGTTTTACGGCATTTGTAGTCCAATAGATGCATGAACCGGGTCATCGCACCGCTCTTCCTTGCCGCCTGCGCCTTCGCCGCCGAACCCGAATGGCCTGGTTTCCGCGGACCCTCCTCCAACCCCTCCGCCATCAATTCGAATCTGCCCGACAAATGGTCGAGCACCTCCAACATCGAATGGACCGCGAGCATCCCCGGCCTCGGCTGGTCTTCCCCGATCGTCGCCGGCGCCCGCATCTTCCTCACCACCGTCACCACCGACGGCAAAGCGAAGCAGCCTCAGACCGGCACCAACTATTCCAACGACTACATCGCCGAACTCGAGAAGCAGGGCTTCAAAGGTAAGGAACTTCTCGACCGCCTGAATGCGCGCGATTTCGAAATGCCCGGCGAAGTCTCGCTGCATTACTTCCTCTACTCCATCGATCTCAACTCCGGCAAGATCGACTGGAAGCGCGAATTCCATTCGGGCCACCCGCCCGGAGGCCGTCATCGCAAGAACAGCTTTTGCTCGGAAACCCCCGTCACCGACGGCAAACGCGTCTACGTGTACATCAATAACCTCGGCCTTTTCGCTTACGATCTCGAGGGCAACGAGGCCTGGAGCACACCGCTCGAAAACTTCCCGACGATCCTCGATTTCGGCACGGCCTCTTCGCCCACTCTGGTCAGCGGCCTGGTCGTCATCGTCAACGACAACGAGAAACAGCAATTCATTGCGGCGTTCGACAAGAACACCGGCAAGCAAGTCTGGCGCACGAATCGCTCGATCCACGTCCAAGGCTCCGATCGCCAGACCGGCTGGTCGAGCCCCTACATCTGGAAGAGCTCGATGCGCACCGAAATCGTCACCGTCGGTCCTGGCCTCGCCATCAGCTACGATCTCGAAGGCAAGGAACTGTGGCGTCTCGGCGGGATGTCCGCCATGCCCATCCCCAGCCCTTTCGCCTACAACGGCCTGTTGTATCTCAACGGCGGTGCGGGGAAGGCTCTCGCCGCGATCAAACCCGGCGCGGCCGGCGACCTCACCACGCCGGACGGCGCCAAGCTCAACGATTTCGTTGCCTGGCTTCAGCCCAAAGCCGGAACTTACCTTCCGACCGAGCTGGCCTATGACGGAGGGCTCTATGTCCTCACCCACAACGGCATCCTCACGCGCTTCGACGCCAGGACCGGCGTGCAAACGTACAAGGCCCGCATCGGCGAGGGCGGCGATTTCACTGCCTCACCATGGGGCTACAACGGCAAGATTTTTTGCATGAATGAAGAAGGCCGGACGTTCGTGATCCGCGCCGGCGATAAGTACGAATTGCTCGATTCCAACGACCTCGGCGAAATGGCGCTGGCTACCCCGGCCCTGATCGGCGATCGCCTGATCCTGCGCACCGAGAATCACTTGTACTCGATCCGTAACACTCCAGCCGGCAAGGGCCGGTAGAGAACCGCATTCGCGGGGCGGTCGCCGGGTGGAACCAAACTGGCTTGTGCGGCGCTTCGTTCGACCAAGTCAGCGAGTCGGGGGTGATAGGGAAAGGCCCGGAAGTTGCCTGTCGAGAATTAGCAATTGATCGTCCCACCCCGGCAGCTCGGAGATACGGATAGCATTACGCCGGAGGACCTCGGCCGCAACATCCTCGTGTGACACCCCGGGAGTCAGCGGAGCGTCCCGCCCTACTTCTTCTCCCCCTCCGCAATCGCGAACAGATGCCTCGCCCCGCGCACGAGCAGCATATCCCCGGCCATCGCCGGCGTCGCCAGAACGGGCTCGCCCACGGAGTTCTTCGAGAGCAGCTCGTATTGCGGTCCGGCCTTGACCACGTAGACGTCTCCCTCTTCGCCCGTGATGTACAGCATTCCCGCCGCCGCGATCGGCGACGCGACCACCGACCCGCCGCTTCCCACCCGCTGCTGATACACCCGGTTCCCCGTCTTGGCGTCGTACGCCGACAGTACGCCGTTGTTGCTCACCAGGTACAAATGGTCGCCGTAGGCGATCGGCGACGGCAGGTACGACCCGCCGGTCTTCTTGCTCCAGGCAATCGCATCGCTCGATTCCTTGCCGTCTTTCAGCGTGAGGTCGCCGTTGGAGCCGACCTTGATCGCGTAGATCGGCTGCACCGGAGGATATCCGGCGGTGACGAAGATCAGGCCGTGCGCGGAAACCGGCGTCGTACAGGTGATCTCCGAATTCGGTCCGAGCTTCCACAGCTCCTTGCCCGTATCGGCGTCGTACCCGCGGATCGCCTTGGTGCCGTTGGTGACCAGCTCGGTGCGGCCCTCGCCGGGAACGATGGTGGGCGTGCCCCACGCGGGGATCTCGGCCCGCGCGGTGCGCCACAGTTCCCTGCCGTCCTTCAGGTCGAGCGCCGCAATGAACGAATCCTTCTGACGGTCGCACTGCACGATGACGGAATTCTTGTAGATCACCGGAGAGCTCGCCGCGCCCCACTCCGAATCGGGATCGAAGAACCAGCCGGCGTTCTGCAAACCCAGATCCTTCTTCCAGAGAAGCTTGCCCTCTGCCGAATAGGCCACGATTCCCTCCGACCCGAAATACGCGACTACGATCTTGCCGTCGGTGACCGGCGTCGGCGAGGCCTGCGACGATTTCGGATGCCGCTTCGTTTTCGGCGTGCCCTGATACGGTGTCTGCTCCCACAGAATCTTGCCGGTCTTCTTGTCCAGCGCCAAAACCTTCCACTGATGCGGGCTGCGATCGCCAACCGAGTCCGTGTCCCCATAGAGGCCGGTGCGGAACGTCTGCTTGGGATCGCTCGAGACCGCCGTGGTCACATAGATCCGGTCGCCCCACACCACCGGCGAAGAGTTGGCGAGGCCGGGAATTTCCGCGGACCAGGCGATGTTCGTGCCCTTGGCGATATCCCATCGCACCGGCGGGTGCCCGCCGTCGCCGATACCGGATGCCGACGGCCCGCGGAACTGCGGCCAATTCCCGTCCGCGGCGGCACACGCCAGCGCCAGAGCGCAAATCGAAGCTGCCAGCCTGCACTTCATTTCGCCGCCCCTTTCTTGAACTTGAAAGTCCCCCCGCCCTGCTTCAGCGTGAAGCTGTCCGCCGCATCGAATTCGATCTCGATCTGCGCCGGCGCGTACGCGAATCGCGTGGGACTCAACGCCTTGGTGGCAAACTCCGGCTGCCCCACCCCCTGAAGGTAGAGCTTGCCTTCCTTGACGAACACTTTGACTTCGACCGGAAGCTGCTCCGATTTGTAACTGCCCGCGTACGATTCGAGCACCACCGCCTCGACCGCGACCGGCGGCGCGGGTTCGTGCGCTCCGGCTTCCTTCAGCACCCCCGCGACTTCGGTGCGTTTCCGCTCCAGGGCGCTCTCGTACGCCTTGTCCAGCGACGCCTGGCTGGGCTTGCCGGCAGACAGCACCGCCTGCACCAGGTCCGCGCGTCCGGTGTCCGCGACCTCTCCCAGGTCCTGATCGACGTTGGTCGATTTGCTCGCCAGCAGCCTGGCCACTTCCCAATGCTTTCGCATCACGACGAACCCCAGCATGGGCGCCTTGTAGAACGTGTCGCGAATATTGGTATTGGCCCCCTTGTTGAGCAGGTAGCGCACGATGTCTTCGTGGCCGTTCATCGCCGACAGGTAGAGAGCGGTCTGGCCGTAAGGCGTCTTCGCCTCCAATGCCGCGCCGTGTTCGATGGCCGTTTTCACACCAGCCAGGTCCCCGGCGCGCGACGCGGCAAGCAAATCTTCGTTGGCATCCCCAGCGAACGCCGTCAAGGCGGACGCAAGAACAAGCATCCCAATCCGGCCCATGGTGCCTCCGTTCTTGCTAGTGTATGTCTTTTTCCGCGCCGCGCCACCGCAGATACTCCGCGATGATCTCGAGTTCGCCCGCGTTATAGCTGCGCACCGCCTGTGCGTGGCGCCATACCGTGCCCGGCTCGATGGCGACGCGCCCCGCCGCGAAGCTGCGCAGTACCGGGATCGCGGCCGTGAGGTCGTAGACCCGCACCCTCGATTCCGTACGCTCCACCACCACCGCCGCGAACGGCGCCTCACCGGCAGGGCGGGCAGTGACGACGTGTTCGATCGCGATCTCGCGCAGACCGGTGAACCGTTCTGCGGGCAATCGGGCGAGATCGGGTCCCACCGCCACGCCCCATCCATCGAGCTCATGACACGACCCGCAAGCGCCCATTCGTGCCGCGTCAAAGAACAGCGCGCGGCCCGCCTTGGCTTGCGGCGTCATCGCGCGCGGCGGAGCGACAGTCGCGGGTGCCGGTGCCGCGGCGGGGCCGCCTAATGTCATCATGTACGCGACCAGGTCGGCGATCTGATCGGACTTCAGCCGCGTTGTGAACTCGGGCATGCCGGTGCCGGGGATACCCCACGTGATCACCTTGAACATCCCGTTCACGTTGTAGCGATGCCCGGCAAGCCGGGGCGCGCGTCCGGCGCTTCCCTCCGGACCGTGGCAATAGGGAATCGCGCAATTGGCTTTGTAGAGCTGAGCGCCGCGCTCCGCCGCTCCGTCCTGCGCGCGGCACGCCGCTGCTGCGATCGCGAACAGCAGCGCGCGCTTCATCGCGCAGCCTCCGGCAGCGCAAAAACGAATAACGCCGAACCGGGGCGGGGAAGCGCACCCGGCCACAACGCGGCGTGCGCCTGCCCGATCAGCGAGCCCCACCCCGTCGGGGTCGCGATGTACTGCCTCCCCCCGATCGAATAACTGATCGCCGACCCCCGGTGGCCCGCTCCCGTGGGAAAACTCCAGAGCCGCTCGCCCGTGCGCGCATCCAGCGCGAAGAAGGTGCCCTCCGGATCGCCGGTGAAGATGAGGTCGCCCGCGGTCGCGAGCACGGAAGCCAGCAGCCACGTCGTGGCGGGAGCGCTCCATTGCTGCTTGCCGGTGACCGGGTCGAACGCGGCCAGGTAGCTCTCCTGCTTCGCGCCCGGCGGCGGCTTCATGATCCAGTTGCCGCCGGTGAACCCGCGCCCTTCCTGCGGCTCTTCGTCGCGCACCATCAAGTCGCTGCAAATCTCCAGCACCGGAACGTACACCCACCCGGTGCGCGGCGACCACGCCGATTGGTTCCAGCTCTTGCCTCCAATCGTGCTCGGACACAGCAGCTTCACCTTGCCCGCCTCCGGCTCGTTGCGCCCCAGCAGCTTGCCCTGCGGCGAGATTCCGGTAATCCAGTTGTAATTCTTAACGTACGGCCATGCCGCCAGGAACTCGCCCGTCTTGCGGTCGAGCACCCATGTGAACCCGCTCTTCGTCACGTGCAGCAGCGCCTTGCGAGCACGGCCGCCGACCGTGAGATCCACAAGCTGCATCTCATAGGCGGCGTCGTAGTCCCAGACGTCCTGCGGAATCTCCTGGTAGTGCCATTGCAGCTTGCCGGTATCGGGATCGAGCGCGATCACGCTGTCGGTGTACAGATTGTCCCCGCGCCGCATGGCGGCATTGAGATCCGCCGCCGCATTGCCCACGCCCCAATACACCAGGTTCAGGTCGGGATCGTACGAGCCCGTCATCCACGTGGCGCCGCCGCCGTATTTCCAGCTCTCGCCGGGCCAGCTCTCGTGCCCCTTCTCGCCCGGTCCGGGGATCGTGTAAAACCGCCAGCGCATGCGGCCCGTGGCCGCGTCGAAAGCGGTGAGGTAGCCGCGGTGCGCCGAGTCCCCGCCGGTGACTCCCGTGATCACCATGTCTTTCACCACCAGTGGAGCGCCCGTGATGTTGCACCCGCACTGCCGCGAATCTTCCACATTCACGCGCCAGACTTCTTCGCCGGTGCGTTGATCGAGCGCCGCCAGATGATTGTCCGCTGTGCCCAGAAACACGCGGCCGCGTCCCACCGCGACGCCCCGATTCTGTTTCCCGTAAAGGGGAATCGACTGCGACAGCGGAAACTTGTACTCCCAAAGCTGCCGGCCCGTGGCGCCATCCAGCGCGAACACCCACGCATTCGACGTCGAGAGATAGAGCACGCCGCCCGCGACGATCGGCGTGGCCTGCAGCCCGTTCTCGTAATCGCCGGTTTGAAACACCCAAGCCGGTGCGAGCCGGCGCACGTTGCCGCGATTTACCTGCTCCAGCGAGCTGTAGCGCCACGCCCCGTAGCTGCCGCCGTAGGTCGGCCAGTCTTCACCCGCGGCGCCGGTCTGCGCGCGCAAGACGGGCCACGCCGCCAACAGCAGCGCCAGTACCCTCAACGGTGGATGTTGTAGCAATAGAGATTATCCTGCTCGCGGAGGTAGAGCTTCCCGTCGGCGATCACCGGCGGCGTCCACGTGGGATAACTGCCGCGGTGAATCTCGAAACGCGACCTCTCTCTGTACTCTTGCGGCGTGGCATCGATCAGCCCCATCACCCCATCCTCGCTCAGCGCGTACAGCCGGCCCTCGGCATAGGTCACCGACCCCTTGCCCACGCTGCGATTCCGCCATGCCACCTCGCCCGTCGCGAACTTCATCGCGGTCAGAATGCCGCTGGAGAATCCATACACCGTATCGCCGATCAGAACCGATGTGCTGTAGTGGTTCCGCATCTCGCGATTGAAGTACACCTCGGAAGCGTTCACGCCCCGCGCGCCCGGCGTCAGCTTGAGCAGGGCGCATCCCGTGCCGTAGTCGGAGGAAAGAAATACGTAGCCGTCGTGGACGATCGGCGTGGCGATATTGGCCGTGCGGTTCGCCACCTTGTCGTACCGCCATTGGAATTCGCCGCTTTTCAAGTCGAGCCCCATCGCTCCATGCGCGGTGAAGACGACCACCGTGCGCGACGTGCCCGAAGAGATCCCCATCGGTGAAGAATAGCCCGCGGGATCGCTCTGCGACTTCCACAACAGATTCCCCGTGGCCTTGTCCAGCGCCACCACCGATGCTCCGGGCCCGCCGGGCGTGACAATCACCCGGTCGCCTTCCACCAGCGGCGACTCGCTGATCCCCCATGTCGGCACGTGCCCCCCGAACTTCTCCACGACGTTCAAGCCCCAGACGCGCGCGCCGTTGGCCGTGTCCAGGCAGAGCAGAGTGCCGTCGGCTGCCAGCGCATAAAGGCGATTTCCCTCGACCGTGGGTGTTCCGCGAGGCCCGTTTCCGCGCGACTCATGATATGCGTGGCCGCTCGCAGTCTTCCAGAGAAGCTTGCCGGCATTGGTGTCGAAGGCCAGCACGAACTCCTGGTTGCCCTGCTGCCCCTGTGTGTACAGCCGCTCACCCACCACGGCAAAAGCCGAGTAGCCTTCGCCCAATCCCTGCGCCTTCCAGACCATGCGCGGTCCGCCGGCCGGCCACGAATCGAGCAGCCCGGTCTCGGCCGAAATGCCGTCCCGATTCGGCCCGCGCCATTGCGGCCAATCGGCGGCGCACGCGGACACCCAGCATCCGGCGGCCAGCAGGCCGATCCAACGGCTTCCCCTCATGTGGAAAGAGTACCGCCGGCGACCGTTCGGCTGCAAATCGCGCCCGGCCCCGGGAACATTTTCCTTCAAGGCCCGTCTATTGACTCAATGAACCGGCGTAGCTTCCTGCAAGTGGCCGCGGCGGCGCCTGCGTTCGCCCAGCCTCCCAAGGCCTCCCCGGAAGTTGCGTGGAACCAGTGGGGCGGTCCTCATCGCAACTTCCAGACCGAGGCCCCCGGATTGAAGGATCAGTGGCCGGCCGCCGGACCCAAAGTCATCTGGAAGCGCACGCTCGGCGAAGGTTACTCTTCCCCCGCGGTCGAAAACGGCACGCTGTACACTCTGTACGGCAGGCCGCGCGAAGAAGTGGTCACCGCGTGCGACGCCGCCACCGGCAAGACCCTCTGGGAACACAACACGCCCATGACCTTCCAAAGCGACTACGCGGAGGTGATGGGCAACGGTCCGTACTCGACCCCCCTGATCGCCGGCGACCGCGTCTTCACCACCGGAGTCGCCGGGCGGCTTCAGGCCTTCGACAAGAAGTCCGGCAAGCTCCTCTGGACCCAGCAACTCTGGGCCGAGCACAACGGCACCCGGGTGATGTACGGCTACGCATCCAGCCCCATCGCGTGGCGCGATACCTTGATCGTGCCCGTCGGCGGACGCGGCAAATCCGTGATGGCGTTCAAGCAGGCGGATGGCAGCGTCGCCTGGGCGAAAAACGATTACCCCAACGCCTACTCCTCTCCGCTGCTGATCAACGTGGATGGCCTCGACCAGTTGGTCGTGCTGATGGACGGCACCGTGTTCGCCGTCAACCCGAACAACGGCGATCTCCAATGGGAGACGCCGTTCCGCGCCAGCTATGGCATTGCGGTCGCCACACCCGTGTGGGGGCCGGGCAACCTCCTCTTTTTCTCTGCCGAGTACGACGCGGGCGCCAAGGTCATGCGCCTCGAGAGAACCGGCAATCAGGTCAAAGCAACCGAGGTGTGGACATCGAATCGCTTGCGCCTCCACCACGGAAACGCCATGTGTATCGGCGGCACGCTCTACTTTTCCAGCGGAGGCAAGGGCAGCGTGGCCATCTTTACCGCCGTGGATTTTTCCAGCGGCAAGGTCCTGTGGCAGGACCGCGGCATCGCCAAAGCCACGTTCGTATGGGCCGACCAGAAGCTGATCACCCTCAACGGAGACGGCGATCTCATGATCGTGCACCCGACTCCCCAGGGATTCAAGGTCGCCTCCAAGGCGTCGCTACTGACTTCTTTGGCATGGACGCCGCCCGTCCTGGTCGGCTCGCGTCTCTACATCCGCGACCGCCGCAACATGATGGCCGTGGACCTGGGCTAGCCGCGCCGCAAACTGGGGTCTGACACTTGATATCGCCGCGGTTTGCCGATGTTAGGTGTCTGACCCCGGTTTGCCGGGCAGATGACGTCACCGTTCTCCAAACGCGTACAGGTGCTGCATCGTCCGCACGTATATTGCGTTTCCCGCAATCGCCGGGGTCGCCACGATCTCTTCGCCCAGCTCGTTCCGTGCCAGGACCTCGAGCTGCTCTTTGCCCGCCGCGATCACCGTCACCATCCCCTCCCCCGACGCCAGGTACACGCGCCCTGCCGCGGCCACCGGCGACGCGAAGTACGCTCCCGGTGCGCCCGCCCGCCCGCGATAAGTCACCTTACCGGTCGCCGCATCGAGGCAAGTTACAATGCCGCCATTGCGCACCAGGTACAGGCGCCCGTCATAGAGCAGCGGCGATGGCACTTCCGGAATCGAGTTATTCTCGCGCCATTCGATTGCCGCGGTGTCCTCCTTCGGCCGGATGGCCAGCAAGCCGTGGTCTTGGGTCGTCGTGCTGATTCGCGTCCGAAACGCCGCCCACTCGGATTCCTGCACCACGCCATCGCCATTCCTGTCCACGCTCCTGAAATATACGTAATTCTGCGAGTTAGGAATGTCGTCTAACTCCGGCCGCGCCGTGTATTTCAACTTAGCGGGAAACTCGGCCTCGCTGATCCTACCATCCCCATCCTTGTCGTATTGCTTGACCAGCGTCGTGTAGTCCGGCAGGGCCGAACGCTGGTCCTCCTCTCCCAAGACGTTCCAGGTGGCAACGTAGATTATCGAGTCCGTGGCGACAGCGGTGCTCGCTCCCGAGGTGTTCGCCGCCAGCGACCACAGCCGCTTCCCGCCGGACACGTCGTACGCCTCGATGATCCCGGCCCGGTGCAGCACCAGTTGACCGCGCCACACGATCGGCGTCGAGTAGCTCTCCACCCGGCCGCGCACTACGGGGTACTCCTGCTTCCACGACGGGTTGCCGGTGCGCCGGTCCAGCGCCAGGAGGTATCCGCCTTGCATGGCGTCGTGGTTCACGATCAGCAGATCGCCGGCGAGGATTGGCGATGCTCCGCTGCCGTGATGCGTCTTCGGCATGGGCAGCGGGGCGGTCCATTGGATCGCGCCCGCATGGTCGAAGGCCATCACGCCGTACGAAGAGAAATATGCGTAGACGCGCTCCCCATCCACGGCGGGGGACGCGGTGGCCGGACCGCTCACCGCATGCGTCTCCTCGAGCCGCTCCGCCGGCGCCGTTCGCCGCCATAACACCTGCCCGGTCTTCCTGGCCACGCAGATCGCTTCCAGCTTTTTCGACGCGGCGTCGAACGCTGTCAGGAAGATGCGATCGCCCCAGACGGCCGGGGAGGAATGTCCCGGCGGAAGCGCCTGCTTCCAGAGCATCCGCTTCGATGGTCCGAATTCTGCCGGAGGCGACGCATCGGCCGCGGCGACGCCGCTGGCATTCGGACCCCGGAACTGCGGCCAGTTCGCGGTCTGCGCCGCCAGCCCTCCGAGTGCCACCCCAGCCGCCAACAGCGCCCGCATTGCCGGATTGTACCGCGTCCCGCGTTGCAGGCTCGCGCCATGATCTTTCTCCTGCGATCGGTCTGCGTGACCGAAGCCCTTTCCGTGCATGCCCTGTTCGGCGCATTTCTGGCCGGCATCGTCATGCCGAAAGGCGGCAAGCTCGAAGCGGAGAATCGCGACCGCCTCGAATCCGTCACGCTGGTCCTGCTGCTGCCGCTCTTCTTTGCGTATACCGGCCTGCGAACCAGCGTCGCCCTGTTGAACTCCGCCGGCGCTTGGCTGCTGTGCGGCCTCATCCTGTTGATCGCGGTCGGAAGCAAGCTCCTGGTCCGTACGGTCTGTGTCCGCGCCAGCGGCATTCCCTGGCGCGATTCCCTCGCCGTCGGCGTGCTGGTGAATACGCGAGGGCTGGTTGAGCTGGTCACCTCAATGTCGGGCTCGACCTGCACATCATCTCGCCGACCCTGTTTTCCATGATGGTCATCACGGGCCCTGACCACCACTCTGATGACCGGGCCGCTGATCGACCGAATTCTGCCCTCACGACTTACACCGTGACGTGGAGTCTTTCCATCTAAGCCCGATACCTGCACAATTTGTCCGATGTTACTGAACTGTTCCGAATGATACGCGCTCGAAATCAAGAGACTGGTATCCGCCATTCACCTGCTGTATACTTCCGAACAACTCTGACCGATTACGGTCCTGGGTAGGTCGGAAGGTCCACACAGAGGTCGGCTGTGAGTCTGAGTTGCGCGGCTGACATTTCGCGGTCCCCTCTTCGAAGAGGAATCCATCAGCACCGATGGATTAGCGGGATATGAAGACCCCCCTCGATCTGGTCGGGCTCTCCGCCTTGATGGAGCGCAGTCAAGGCAAGCCGGAGATCGCGGTTGCGTCGGTCGACGGACCCGTGGCCTTGGACCATCCTGACCTTGCCGCGGCGTCTATCCGAGAACTTTCTGGAAATCGAAGGGGAGCATGCAGCATCGCCGCCAGTATTGCGTGCATTCACGGGACGTTTGTGGCCGGCATACTCTGTGCCCGGAGGGGCTCTGTTGCGCCGGCGATCTGCCCGGGCTGCACGCTGTTCCTGCGGCCCATTTTTGCCGAGTCATCCAAGGGCGGCGGCCAAATGCCGAGCGCGACTCCGGAAGAACTTGCCGACGCCATTATCGAGAGCGTCGAAGCCGGCGCGCGCGTCATCAATCTTAGTTCGGCTCTCGTTCAGTCTTCACGGAGAGGCGAAGTGAGGCTGAAAGAAGCGCTCAACCACGCGGCGCACAGAGGCGTGATTGTCGTGGCGGCGGCGGGTAATCAAGGGATGGTGGGCAGTTCCACCATCACGAGCCACTGGTGGGTGATTCCGGTTGCGGCCTGCGATGTTCAAGGTTGGCCGCTCAGCGAGTCGAATTTGGGCGGGTCGATCGGCAGGTGGGGGCTGAGCGCGCCGGGCGAGAGTGTGACTAGCCTCGGGACGGACGGCAGGCCGCGAAGGTTTGGCGGAACGAGCGCCGCGGCGCCTTTCGTGACCGGCGCGATCGCGCTGCTCTGGTCGGAGTTCCCGGATGCAACAGCGGCACAGGTCAAGCTGGCCGTGACGCACGCCGGCATGCGAAGGCGGCAGACCATCGCCCCGCCCGTACTTAACGCTTCCGCGGCTTATCAGGCGATGGCATCAACTCACATCGGCGGGAACGTGTCATGAGGAGGACTGAAAGGACCAGGAATCAGGCCCAAGAGGAGCCTCGGCCTTATCGAGTCCGCCTCCCGGGCTTCCTCATCGACGAGGAAACCGGTTTGGGCGACGCCATCAAGCGAGTCACCTACGCCATGGGGATCAAGCCCTGTGGCGGATGTGAGAAGCGTGCAGCGGCGCTCAATCGATGGATGCGCTTTACAGGATAGTTCTCGGAAAGCGCCGTTACGACTTCAGGAAGGAGGAGCAATTTCATGGAAGAACCAGAACCGAAAGAACCAGTGGCCCTCATGTCTGCCGCCGGGAATGGCGCCGGGGCGCCCGCAACCTCTGCCGCGGTCTTGGCGGCGAACTCGCTCGCGCCCCAGGCGTGTCCAACTTGCGGAACAACTCCCGCCGCCAATGGCGGAGCCGCTTCGAGCTACATCTACGCCATTGGCAAGATCGAGCCGCGTTTTCCCCGGATGTCCGTGGAAAAGGAATTCTCCCAAGCCACAGGGAGGGCTGCGACGGCCGGTTTGACTGACCGGCAAGCGGTTCATGCGGTGCTTTCCAAGAGGGAGAACCGTTACCTGGTGAGACAGTTGTGCTGGGTGGTGACCATCGAAGGCTTGGAAACCTACATCCTCACGCCGCGCGACCCCGCGGACTTCGATCTTCTGGTCGGCGCCTTACGTCCCACGCCGCAGCCCTGGGATCTTGACTGCGTGATCGGGGTTCGCGGGCCGATCGCACCTCCAGAAATGTGCAACGGGCTGATGGTTCCGATCGTGGCGTTCGATCAGATCTATTCCTTCGACCGCGACGCTCTGATCAAGGCGATTCCCAAGCCCGAAAAGGCTTCAGCGAAAGAGTTCGCCGGGGCAGCAGAGGAGCTGTTCGACCGCATCATGCAGATGGCGGACAACGCGGGCGCCACCGATGAACATCGTGCTTCGAACTATCTGGCAGTCCGCTATCAGGCCATCTATGCCAAAGCGGCCGAAGCGTTTGGCCGCAACGCATCGCTGACCAGCGTGGATGTTCTCCCATCGTCTTTGAGCGGCACGCGCAGGGTGCTTGATGTGATTTTTTCGTACACCAGCCGTGACACCGATGTAACGGATAAGTTTTTCGTTCGCGTCGATGTGACCGAGGAGTTTCCGTTCCTGGTCACTAAGTTATCGCCTTATTACGATCGCTCAATCTGACATGGAGGTATCACATTGACAGTCCCTGGGTTTAATTTGCGGAAGCGCCGATTGCCCAGGCAGGCGGGGCTACTGCACGGCTCGACGATCCCAGCGGTCCCGCGCCGGCCGAGGTTCGGCACCGGATATTCGAATAGGAGGTAAGTAAAATGCATTTGCCAGGGTTCAATGCTGAGAACTCTGTTTATAAAACCAGTAACCACTACCAGATGGCTGTAGGTTTCTTTGACTCCGGGCAGATCGCGCCCCAGCTGACTTGTGGAAAGTGCTACTGCGATGACACCGGGGCGTGTATGCAGGATTGCGTGATCCCCTGCCCACCTGGGGTCAGACCAAATGGTTGTCCTACGGAAATTACGCGAAAGTGCCTGGCTCCGGCCCGTTGTTCGCCCCCGTGCGCGCCACCCCCGCCCTGCTGCCCTCCTGGGTGCCGTCAGTGCTGAAATGAGGGACTGCCGATGCACGTGGATCGAGAACGTTGTGGCGATTTGGGACGGGGCCGGGCTCCCTGACCGTTATCCACGGCCCCTTTCGCACGCGCGGCCCACCGTTTGATGGAGTATCCTCGAACCTGGGCTGTCTGATGAGGTTCTGTCTCTTACTTCTCGCCGCCCTTCCGCTCTCCGCCCAGTGGCCGCAATTTCGCGGGCCGAACGGTTCCGGAGTGGCCGACGCCCACAATTTGCCAATCCAGTTCGGCCCCGGCAAAAACGAGGTCTGGGCGGTGGACCTGCCGCCCGGACACTCGTCCCCGGTGATCGCCGGCGGACGGATCTTCGTCACCGCCGTCGAGAGCGAGTCGCTGGTTCGAATCTCGCGCGACAAGGCCGCCGATTCCGGCCAGGGTAAGTTGTGGACCATTTGCCTGGACGAGGCCACCGGCAAAACGCTCTGGCGGAGCCAGGTGCCGCGTCCGCGCCGCGAGCAATACCAGGTCACAAACTCGGCCGCCTCGCCGAGTCCCGTTACCGACGGACGCAGCGTCTACGTCTTCTTCGGCGACTTCGGCCTGGTGGCCTTCGATTGGAACGGCAAAGAACAATGGCGCCTGCCGCTCGGCCCCTTCAACAATATGAACGGCCATGGCACCTCGCCGATCCTCGAAGGCGATTTGCTCGTGCTGCTCTGCGATCAGGACTCGGGATCGTTTCTGATCGCGGTCGAAAAGAAGACCGGCCGCCCGCGGTGGCGCGTGGAGCGTCCGGAGATCACGCGCGGCTATGCCACACCCGCCATCTTCCGCCCCGCCGACGGGCCCGTCGAAGTGATCGTCCCCGGCGCATACTTGCTGGTGTCTTATGCGGTCGAGACCGGCGAGAAACTGTGGTGGGTGCGCGGCATGTCGTGGCACCCGAAATCGGCGCCCGTGATCTCCCGCGACATGATTTACGTCCACTCCTGGGAGACCGGCGGCGAAGCCGAGACGCCGACCGAAACGCCCACGTTTGAAGCCACGCTCGAAAAGTACGACACCGACCAGGACGCCAGGCTTTCGCGGGATGAGTTGCCCGAGCGAATGAGGAATTCCTTCGCCGACCTCGACCTCGACCAGAACGGCTTCGTCGACCGCCGCGAGTGGGATTTCTATCGTGCCCGCCGCGCGGCGCGCAACGCGCTGCTCGCCGTTCGCCACGGCGGCCGCGGCGACCTGACCGCCACCAACGTGGTCTGGAGCATGCAGAAGTTCCTTCCCAACGTGCCTTCTCCGCTTCTGTACGAAGACGTTCTGTACATCGTCAAGGATGGCGGCATCCTGACCAGCCTCGACCCGGCCACCGGCAAAATCCTCAAGCAGGCCCGCCTTACAGGCGCTCCCGGCACTTACTATTCCTCACCGGTAGGCGCCGATGGCAAAGTCTACACCATCAGCCTGGAGGGCAAGGTCACGGTAATCCGGTCCGGAGCGCAATGGGAAGTGCTTGGCGTCGACGACCTCGGCGAAGACACCCTCGCGACGCCCGCTATCGACGGCGATCATATCTACATCCGCACCCGCACCCGGCTGTATTGTTTCGCTAATCCGACGCCGCGTGCTTCCAGGGCAAATGGAAAACTCGGAGGCAGGCCCGGGAAAGTAGCCAGGCAGTAAGATGGCACTGTCATGTCCGCGCCGCCGCGGGCCGGCGTGTGGATCCGTCAATGCCCGATAGGGACAACATCTCGCGCGTCTTCACCTCGCGTCGGGAAACCCGCGACTTCTACAACAAGATCAGCGACTTCTACGACGCCCTCGCCGATCACAGCGAAGCCCCGGTTCGCGCTGCCGCCGTCGACATGCTTGCCGCGGCCCCGGGGGAACGGATTCTGGAAATCGGCAGTGGAACCGGCCATAGCCTGGCCGCGATCGGCCGCGCAGTCGGACCTCAGGGCCGCGTCCTGGCCATCGACTTGTCGGAGCGGATGCTCAATCGAGCAAGGGCGCAAGCCGATGCAGCCGGATTGATGGATCTGGCGCGATTTCTTTGTGGAGACGGGCTCCGCCTGCCGATGCGCTCGCGCTCGGTGGACGCTGTGTTCATGACGTTCACGCTCGAACTGTTCGACACGCCCGAAATCCCAGGCGTACTCGAGGAGTGCAAGCGGGTCCTTCGGCCCGGCGGCAGGATCGTCGTCGCTGCCATGTCGAAAGAAGGCCCCGGCGGCTTGATGCTCGAATTGTACGAATGGTCGCACCGCCATTTTCCAAACTTTGTCGATTGCCGGCCGATCTTTCCGAGCCGCAGCGTCGAATCGGCAGGCTTCCACCTCGTGCGGAAAACTGTGATGGAAATTTGGGTGCCGGTTGAGATTGTGCTCGCCAGGATCTGATTCTTTGGCAACGTCACATCAGAAACCGGTACCCGACCCCCTGCACGCTCTGGAGATGCCTCGGCGACGCCGGATTGCACTCCAGCTTCTGCCGCAACCGCATCACGTGCACATCCGCTTTCCCTGCCTGGAAGCGGCCGGCGTATCCCAAGACCGAACGCACCACTTCCTCGCGCGGCACGACCCGTCCGCCGCTGCGCAGGAAGAAAACCAGAAGCCGATACTCCACCGGGGTGAAGCCGACCTCTGCGCCATCCCGTATCACCCTTCCCCTCTCCAGGTCGGCTTCGATCCTGCCGAAGCGGATCACCCCGGTCGGGGCACCGGCCGTGCGCCGCAGAATGGCCCGCACCCGCGCCAGCAGCTCGCGGAGACTGAACGGCTTGACCACATAATCGTCGGCTCCGGCCTCGAATAGGCGCACTCTCTCGGCTTCGTCGCCGTCCCCGAGCACTACAAGCGGCAACCGCGTGAGGCACTCACGCAGCCCCGCGCTGAATTCAGCGCACGTCATCCCCAGCATCGGCAAATTGATGAGCACAAGTTCCGGCTTGTTTTGCAATGCGCTGCGCAAGCCCTCGACGGGGTTGGCTTCGATCAGGACGCCAAGATTCTCCAGCTCGAGCATTGAGGCAAGGCTGGCTCCGAGGCTGCCGTGATCGATTAAGAGAATTCTGTGCATCCCTGCCTGCCCGACGCGCTCGCAAGGGCGCAGTGCAACCTGCCGCTGATGCGCACGAATGCTGTCTTGGCTGCCGCGACGCTGATATCCAGCGCTTCGCTTACTTCGCGGAGGCCCAGCCGCTCATGGTGCCGCAGCTCGAAAACGATGCGCTCGAGGGGGGTGACTGTCCGCAGAACCCAATCCAGATGCTCCGTCCCGCGGGCGGGCCTCTCGCCGGACCGCCGCACCTGTTGCAAGTGTTTCAGGCACACCCGCGCAGCCAGGCGGTAAATGTGATTTCGGAGAGTGCCGGGCTCGATGGAACCCAGCTCGCGATGCAACTCGACAAAAACGTCCCGGTAGATCTGGCGCGCGTGCTCTGCGCCCGCCACCCGCACCGCCAGATTCAAGACCGCGGGGTCGTAGGCGCGGACGAGCCGCAGAAACGCTTTGGTGGAGCCTCCGGCTGCCTCTCGCAACAGCGAGGCTTCATCCGCCGTATTGCCGGCTGGGGCCATCATAGGTGGAGTTAACCTATCGGACGCTGCGGTCTCCGAAACCGCTGCTCCTGCCTGCATGGATTCGAGGTCCCCGGGCAACGATTTGATGCAGTGGGGCTTTGCTAGAATAATCCCAGCTTGGCACGCGCCTGGGAGCGGCCAACGGGTGGGGAATGGGTGCACCGGGCAGGTTAGTTCGCTTCGGGACTTTCGAGGTGGATCTCGATGCCGCCGAATTGCGCAAGCACGGCTTGACGGTCCGTCTCCCGGAGCAGGCGTTTCTGGTGTTGAGCACACTCCTGGAGCAGCCGGGCGCAATTGTGAAGCGCAGCGACTTGCGAGCCCGCCTCTGGCCCGGCCGCACCCACATGGATTTCGAGCACGGGCTGAACAAGGCCGTCAACCGCCTGCGCCAGGCGCTCGGAGATTCTGCCGCGAATCCGCGCTTTGTGGCCACGGTCGCACGGCGGGGCTACCGGTTCCTCGCGCCGGTAGGAGCCATTGCCACCCCGTCCCCTGCGGCCGCCGCTCCGCGCATCCATCTGGCGGTCCTTCCATTCGCAAACGTCAGCGCGGACCCCGAACAGGAGTTCTTCAGCGACGGCCTCACCGAAGAAATGATCGCCGAGCTAGGGCGGCTGAATCCCGGACGCCTCGGAATCATCGCGCGCACCTCCGCCATGCATTACAAGCGAAGCGGCAAGCGCATCGACGAGATCGGGCGCGAGCTGAATGTGGAGTACATCCTGGAGGGCAGCGTCAGAAGGCTGGAAAATCGCGCCCGCATCACCGCTCAACTCGTGCAGGTGGCCGACCAGGCGCACCTCTGGTCTCGTGTTTACGACCAGCAGGTGGGCGATATGTTTCAAGTGCAACGCGATGTGGCCCGAAGCGTAGCCGATGCGCTGGCCTGCGAATTGCTCCCCGAAGCCCGGACACCCGCCGCCGTACCGGCCCAGGCGTACGAGGCTTATCTTCAGGGCCGGTTTTTCTGGAACAAAGGCAACAGCGAAGACGCACGGAGGGCCATCGAGTGCTACCGCAAGGCTCTGGAATATGACTCGGGCTACGCCATGGCTTATTCGGGCATGGCCGATTGTTACGGACGGCTGGTGTGGTTCTGCTCCGCGACTCCCTTGGACGCCGGAGCCAGAGCCAAGGCGGCCGCCGAGCAGGCGCTCAAGCTCGACTCGCGGTTGGCGGAGGCCCACGCTTCCATGGCCCTGGTCCGCTTTTGGTACGACTGGAACTGGGACGAGGCCGAACGCGAGTTCCGTTACGCCACCGGCCTGCGTCCCAACTATGCCGATGCGCACAACTGGTATGCGGCCTACCTCAACGTCATGGGGCGGTTCGAGGAGGCCGCGGCGGAACAGAAAATCGCGGAAGAGCTCGACCCTCAATCCCTGACCATCGCCATGAACGCCGCCGACCCGTATTACTTCGGACGGAGTTACGAGCAGGCGATCGAGATCTTCCAAGGCGTTTTGAGCCGTGAGCCCCGCTTTTTTCCGGCGCACTACAACCTTGGCCGCGCCTACATCCAGATGGGCCGCTATTCCGATGCAGCCGGGGCGTTTCGGGAAGCCGCGCGACTCTCCGGAAACCGCCAGGCGGCCCATGTTCTGGCGTACGCCCTGGCCCGTGCCGGCAACACGTCGGAAGCCCGCGCAATCCTGGACGAAATGACGGCGCTGGCAACAACCGAGTATGTCCCGGCGCCGCAACTGGCCCTGATCTACCTGGGGCTGAACGAAGTGGAACGGGCGGCCGATCTTCTGGAAAGCGGGCTTGCCGAGAAGTCCTACTGGATGGTCTATCTCAGAGCCGACCCGATTTTCGACGGCATCCGCTCCCATCCGCGCGTTGCCCGCATTCTGTCGTCGATGAACTTGCCTGTTCGCGCTGCGGCCGGCCGGAGGCTCTAAGCCCCGGAACCTTTCTCAATCGCGGGAGTCTAAAGGGATCAGCGGATGCTTCCGGATGAGAGGACATGTGTCGAATCGTGCGGGCAAGTCACTCTTGGCTTGCGCCTGGAAAAGGGCAGGGGATCGGTCGAGTACCTGGTCATCGAACATGTCGAAAGGCCCTCGGAGAATTGATCCGGCGGCGGCATAGTATCATTGACCTCATGTCGGGCTTCACAGGGCAGGCTTTCGGCCTGCCCTGTGCGTTAGAGAGGGGAATTTGACGATCAGGCGGTTTCTCACAGCATTTCTGCTTTTCCACGCCGCGGTGGAGGCACAATCCAGCGGCGGCGCCATCACCGGTGTTGTTACCGACGCCGCCTGGCAGCCGATCGCCAACGCCACCGTCCAGCTCACGGAGGCCGACACCGGCCGGCGCCGCAGCATCCTTACCGACTCGCAGGGCGGCTTCACCATTTCCAACCTGCCCCCCGGCGCCTATCGCATCGAGGCCGAGCGCGAAGGTTATCGCAAACAGGTGCAGCAGCTTACCCTCCAACTCAACCAGGAACTGCAGATCGAGATTCCCCTGGTGGCCGGCCCGCGCACCGAGACCGTCGAGGTGACCGCCGTGGCCGGCCTGTTGCGCACGGAGACTGCCGCCCTCGGAGGCGTCATCGACAACCGCCAGATTACGGGCCTTCCGTTGGATGGCCGGGACTTTTTCGAATTGAGTCTCCTGTTGCCTGGCGTGTCGCCCGCGGCTCCCGGGTCGGCAGGGTCCGCCCGCGGCGATTTCGCCATCAACATCAACGGTGCCCGCGAAGACTCCAACAACTTCGTCCTGGATGGCGTATTCAACGGCGATCCGAAGCTGAACGGCATCGGCGTCACGCCGCCCGTGGACGCCGTGCGTGAATTCGAAGTGGCCACCAGCACCTATGACGCGACGTACGGACGCAATGCCGGCGGGCAGGTGAACGTCGTGCTGAAAGGCGGCGCCAACCAGCTCCATGGCACTGCCTACGAGTTTCTGCGCAACGACGTCACCGACGCCCGCAACTTCTTCGCCGCGCCTTTCGAACCTACCCCGCAATATCAGCGCAATCAGTTCGGCGGGTCCGTCGGCGGCCCGCTGGTGCGCAATCGCACGTTCTTCTTTGGCGACTACGAGGGGCGCCGCGTTCGTGAAGGCATCACCCAGGTCACCAACGTTCCCACCGCTCTGGAGCGCGTCGGGAATTTTTCGCAGAGCAGCCTCTACGCGATCGATCCCTTCACGCAGCAGCCGTTCCCCGGGAACGTAATTCCTCAGAACCGGCTCGATCCCATCGGGCTCAAGATCGCCGCTCTCTACCCGCTGCCGAACCGCGGAGTGCCCGGCCAGAACTTCGTGTCCTCGCCCGTCGAGCGCGATCGTGACGACCACTTCGATCTGCGCCTCGACCACAGCCTCGGCGCGAAAGACCAGTTGAGCGGCCGCTACAGCTTTGGCGACCGCACCCTGTACGAGCCTCTTTCCACGTCCTCCCTGGTGGCGGTTCCCGGCTACGGCAACAACGTTCCGCGGCGCGCCCAGAATGCGGTCGCGAGCGAGACCCATACCTTCACGCCGAATCTGCTGAACGAGGTTCGCGCCGGCTTCAACCGGGTTTCCGCCGGCGTCTTCCAGCAGAACATGTCCAACAACCTCAACCAGCAGGTGGGACTTCCCACGGTCTCATCCAACGCGCGCGACTGCGGCCTCAGCCTGATTTCCATCCTCGGCTACTCGCCGCTGGGCGATGAATCCAACAACCCGCAGCACGGTGCCACCAGCATCTATCAGGTCAGCGATGCCCTCACCTGGGCGCACGGCAAACACCTCTTGCGCACCGGTGTCGATCTGCGCTGGCTCCAGCAGAATGCCTTCCGCGACGAGGAAGCGCGCGGCTTTCTGACCTTCCTCGGCGAAACCGGCAACGCGCTGGCGGAAATGCTGCTCGGTCTGCCTTCGCTCACCGGCGTCGCCACACTCGACAACGCCGAGCACCTGCGCAGCCACAGCGCTTATGCTTTCGTGCAGGACACCTGGCGCCTCCGCCCGGACCTCACCCTGATCGCCGGTCTGCGATACGAATACAATTCGCCGCCGGTTGACGCCTTTGACCGCGCCAACCTGTACGATCCCGCCACGCAATCCCTGGTTCGAGTGGGCACCGGCAACATTCCCCGCGGCGGCAGCCTGCCGGACCGCAACAACTTCGCGCCCACCGTCGGCCTGGCCTGGCGTCCCGGCCGCTCCAATACCACCGTGCGTGCCGGCTACGGCATCCACTACGATCAGTCTTCGCTCGCCCCCGGCGAAGGCCTCTACTTCAGCCCGCCGTACTTCAATTTCAATCTCTACTTCCCCTTCGGCCAGGTCCCGCTCGCCCTGTCCAATCCGTTCCCGGCGAATTTCCCCATCCCGGTGCCGTCCTCTGCCCTCGCCATGCAGAAGAACCTGACGACGCCGTACATCCAGCAGTGGAACGTGAACGTCCAGCAGGAGCTGGGCCGCGACCGCGTCGTCGAACTCGCCTACGTCGGGTCGAAAGGCACCAAGCTGCTCGGTGCCCGCGATCTCAACCAGCCCTTCCCCAGCGCGCAGCCCGTCAACCCGCGGCCCGTGCCCCAGTTCGCCGACATCGACATCCTGGAATCCCGCTCGAACTCGAATTACAACAGCTTTCAGGCCCGTTTCCAGCAGCGCTTCCAGCATGGGCTGACGGCCCTCGCTTCCTACACGTGGTCGAAGTCCATCGACGACGCATCCAGTTTCTTCAGCAGTTCGGGCGACGCCAACTTCCCGCAGAACAGCTACGATACCCGCGCCGAACGCGGCCTCTCCAATTTCGACCTGCGGCATCGTTTCTCGCTGAGCTACTCCTACGATCTGCCGTTCGGCAAGGGCGCGCTGCGCGGAGGATGGCAGACCTTCGGCATCTGGACCTTCCAGACCGGCCGTCCGTTCACCGTTGCCCTCGACCCCAATGTCGACAACAGCAACACCGGCCAATCCATCCTCGGCTTCGGCGCCAACGACCGTCCCAATCTATTGCGCCCCGCCGCGCTCTCCAACCCCACACCCGATCGATGGTTCGATGTCTCCGCGTTCGCTCTCCCGCCCTTCGGCAGCTTCGGCAACGCCGGCCGCAACATCCTCACCGGTCCCGGCTTTCAAAGCGTCAATATCTCCCTGGTCAAGAACCTCCGCTTCGCCGAGCGCGCCAGCCTTCAAATCCGCGCCGAGGTTTTCAATCTCTTCAACCACCCGAATTTCGATCTGCCCAATATCTTCTTCGGCACCCCCGCCTTTGGAGCGATACAATCGGCCGAAAGCCCCCGGCGAATCCAGTTCGGAGCCAAAATTCTGTTTTAGACGTCGAGCCGCAACAGTCGCTGCGCGTTCTTCCAATAGATCCGGTCGCGCTCGTCGCCGGAAATATCCAGCCGGTCGAGCACATCGATGGTCTCTCGGATATACACCCCCGGCTGCGGCTCGAAGGGCGTGTCCGACGCAAACAATACCTGGTCCACGCCGAAGAACGAGAGTCCGCAGCGGGTCGCCGCCGCCGCGCCGAAAACCGCGGTGTCGGCATAGAACTTCTTGAAGTAATCCAGCGGCCGCATCTTCATCGACTGCCGCAGCGCGGCATAATCGGTGTCGCTGGTGCGCGTGCCCAACTGGTCCCATCCATGTCCGACGCGGCCCTCGCAGTAAGGGATCATCGCGCCCATGTGGTGGGTGATGATCTTGATCCCGGGCCATCGGTCGAACACGCCGGCGAACACCAGGCGCGCCATGGCCACGCTGGTTTCGTACGGCCAGCCCAGCGTCCACCAGATTTCGTAGAGCGACCGGTCCTCGCTGAGGTAGTCCGGAAAATTGGCGCCGCGGGCCGGATGCAGCCAGATTGGGAGGTCGCGCGCGTTCATGACTTCGAACAGGAAGCGGAACTCGTCCCGGTCGAGCGGCAGGCCATTCACGTTGCTGAAGATCTGCACTCCGCGGGCGCCCAGGTCGCGCAGCGCGCGATTCAATTCGCATTCCGCTTCCGCCGGATTGTTCATCGGCAGGCATGCGAGGAAGCCGGGAAACCGGTCCGGATAACGGACCACGAGCTCGGCCATCGCGTCGTTCGCCATGCGCGCCAGCTCCGGTGTGACGTCCGGCCCGCCGAATGCTTCCACCGGCGGGGACGCCATCGAGATCACCTGCCGGTACTCTCCGAACCGGTCCATCACGCGAAACCGCAGGTCGAGATCGAAGAGCATGGCAACGTTTCTCACGCGCTTGCCCATGTCTTTGAGCCCGGGCGCGGCTTCGAAGAAGCGCCGCAACACATGCTCCGGAAAGATATGGCAGAAGACGTCGATTTTCATCGCGACTTGAATAGCAAGTATAAGCCCGGCGGAGCTCCCTCCTGCCGACAGGCACTAAGCCGTCCGGCCGCAACCGGCAGCGTCGCAGAAAAGCGCTGCCGTACGTTGGTGGATTGGATCGCCTTGAGTGCCGCGGTCCTCCCGGATCTCATCCGCAAAACAACTGCTTGAAGTTCCAGCCGGCACCAATTTTTCGCGCATTGTTGTCAGCCCATTTGAAGCTGCCGTCGGTCCGCCCGTCGTGGCGAAACCAGAGCAAATCGTTGGTATCCGAGACGGCGTAGATCACCCCATCACCGCCGGAGAACACGTCTTTCATATTCCAGCCGGTACCAACCTTGCGCGCCTTGTCGTCGGTCCACTTGAAGCTGCCGTCAGCGCGGCCATCATGCCGAAACCACAATAAGTCGCCGGCATCGGTGATCGCGTAAATCACGCCGTCACCACCGGAGAACACCGTCTTCATGTTCCAGCCGGTACCGACCTTGCGCCCATTATTGTCGGTCCACTTGAAGCTGCCGTCCGCGCGGCCCTCATGACGGAACCACAGCAAATCGCCGGTATCGGTAATGCCGTAGATCACTCCATCGCCGCCTGAAAACACCTGCCTGAGATTCCAGCCGGCGCCTACTTTACGCCCTTTGTTGTCGGCCCACCTGAAACTGCCGTCTCCTCGGCCATCGTGGCGGAACCACAGCAAGTCGCCGGTATCTGTAACGCCGTAGATTACGCCATCGTCGCCCGAAAACACTTGCGGCAGGTCCCAGCCGGCACCGACTTTGCGCGGGCCGGCCGTGCCCCATTTGAAACTGCCGTCGCCCCTTCCGTCGTGGCGGAACCACTGAAGGTCGCCGTTAGACGCGACGCCGTAGATGACACGGGAGAAGCTCCATCCCGTGCCAACCTTGCGCGGGTTGTTATCTGTCCATCGGAAGCTGCCGTCCGCCATCCCGTCGTGGTGAAACCAAAGCAAGTCGCCGCTGTCCACGATGCCATAGATCACGCCATCACCGCCGGGGAACACATCTTTCATGGTCCAGCCGGCACCCACCTTGCGAGCGTTGTTGTCGGCCCACCTGAAGCTGCCGTCATCCTTGCCATCGTGACGAAACCACAGTAAGTCGCCCGTATCGCTGATCGCGTAGATCACCCCGTCGCCGCCTGAGAACACGGTCTCCATGTTCCAGCCGGCACCCACCTTGCGAGCGTTGTTGTCGGCCCACCTGAAACTGCCGTCATCCCTGCCATCGTGACGGAACCACAGCAGGTCCCCGGAATCCGTGATCGCGTAGATCACACCCCCGGAGCCGCAGAACACCCGTCTCATGTTCCATCCGGTGCCGACTTTCCGCGGTTTGTCGTCGGCCCACCGAAAGCTGCCATCGGCCCGCCCATCGTGACGGAACCACAGCAGATCGCCCGAATAGTCGATGGCGTAGATGATGCCGTCGCCCCCGGATAGGAGTTGCTTGAAGTTCCATCCCACGCCCACCTTCCGCGCGTTATTGTCCGCCCATCTGAAACTCCCGTCACCTCTCCCGTCGTGCCGGTACCACAGTAAATCGCCGTTATCCATCAGTGCATAGATGACTCCGTCGCCGCCGGAGAACACCTGCCTCAGTGTCGGAACGAGTGGCCAGTCAACTCCGCCAAACACCGCGAAATCCACAAATTCGTTTCCGGCGTCGACCTTGAGCAGCCTCAATGAAAAATTGCCGGCTGGACTGTGCCAGTCCGTATTTGTTGCAGCCAGCGTAAGGGGGGCAACTCCTTCGTAGCGAATCCGGCCGTCCGGATTGATGGAATGCACGACCAGGCCGGCAGCCGGCCATCCGGGACTTCCAATCTCGGCATCGTATCCGAACCCTCCGCGCCGGAGTTCGACGGTAAAAATTCTCCCGTCGCCGGCATTTGACGGGAGGGCCGTAAGGACCGGTAGAGGCCCCGCCGGCACCCTTACCGTGTAGTTGAGAGCATAGAGCGTGACCGTAATCGGAATCTGAGCGTAGCTTCCCGGCAGGTTGATTACTTGTGGAGAATTCTGGAAAGCCGGATTCCGATAAAGTTGGGCGGCTGCAAGCGAAGGTCCGATGACTCTCTGAGCCGGCTTGAGGAACTGGGGATCCTTTGGATCGGTGATTGTCAGTCCATCCGGCAACCGTGCGTCGAATGGCCTGATAAATTCAAACCCCCGGGCACTCATGATTGAGTAGGGAGATTTATACTCATGTTCTCCCACTGGATTAGCTGGATCGAACTCGGCATCCACCTCGTGTTGCAAGCCGAAGCTGTGTCCCAGTTCCTGGCAGGCTCCGTCGAACGGAGAAGCGATGTCAACCACCGTAACCGGTATGTTCTTTGAGCCGCCGCCGTTCAGCGGCACTGAATAGCTTCCGCCGCCGAACATATCTGTCGCCTGGGCGTACCAGATCAGAAGTATGTCGGTGTTGTCCCAGTCGGGCGACACCTTGGTGGTCGCCGCCTTTATAGTGGCATTGACCAGTCCGGGGCGCTGAGGAATCGTGCCGTGGCCCGGATCATCCATCACGAATGAGTCGTAAAGGGTGTAGTCGAGGGCAAACAAGCCCTTTGATGAAGACCACCAGAAATCTCCCAGGCTAAAAGGAATAAGCGGCTGCATCCACTTATGAAACACATCGTCGGACCAAACGCTATTGGCATCTGTGTTCGTAGTAAAGCGGACTCTCACAATTGCGATCATTCTGCGCTCCTCGTATAGGTATGCTGCTGGCTGATGGATACCGTCCTGGGATCTGTGGCATGAACCGGCGTGATTGGGCAGGTAATCCCGCGCGTGAAACTCACGTCCCTCCGGGCTGCCCTCGGCCTACGGGGCGTGAGTGTCAGCCGGCATCGGACAGCTTGATCAGGATGTGATCACCGGGTTTGAGAAGATTGCTTTTCCGTTCAGCCGGGTTGAACCCAAAACTCGTTTCGGTGCCAAGATTGCCTTGAAATGCCTTCGAGTTGATCTCGCTCGCCTGAATGGCCCCGAGTATCGTCAGATCCTCTGCCCAGGGAATACTTGAGAAGTGCTTGTGCGCTCCATTGCTGTAGTCAATGGTCAGTGATACAGTCATCGTGTAAGTCTCCTCCGGGGGGTCCACCCATTCTGAAATCCCGTACGGCCTCTGTCCCGATTACCGCCGGAGCTGCCGAGTCCCCCGCCGACTAGGCGCGGCTCCTTTGAGCTATTGACAACAATAACCCAAGTCTCGACCGCTACCTAGCACGAAAACCCTATTCTGCGGATTCCCCGAAGCGAAACGTACGGGAGGGCACATGCAAAGGGTTGAAGAACAAACTGGGATCGGGTCGGGCGGCCAACTGCTCTCGCACAGGATCTGATTTATCGACTCTTTTTATCTTGGTGCAGAGAACTGCCCTAAGTTTGGCTAACTCTCTATAAACCGAATGCTATCCGCCAAAAAAAAGCTGGATTTAACGAAACTTTCGAGTATAATCGGAACTTTCGCGTGCAGTAATCTTATCGGTTACTCGCTGCCGGATTGCAGGGCGCCCCGTCGGGTACACATTCACCGTCTACCGCAGGAACGACCGGATCTACGGCAACATATCCGCCGGCTTCGACCTGATCGGCAAGGGCCGGGTTACGCCTCGCCGGCGATCTGCGCCAGGAACCAGGATCTCCGCTCGGTCTCATCGACCCAGGTCTCGATCAGGCTCGTGGTCGCCACATCGTTGTGTTTCGCGCAAACTTCGTGCGCCGACCGCAGGGAGGCGGCCAGGCGCACGTTGTCGTCGTGCAGCTCCGCCAGCATGTCGTGCGGCGAAACCGTCTCGCGGTCGTTGTCCTTAATATGCTGGTGCCGCGAGATGTCCCCGATGGATCGGAGCGTAGTCCCCCCGATCTTGCGCGCGCGCTCGGCGATCTCGTCCGTCATGGCGAAAATCTGGCTCGCCTGCTCGTCCAGCAGAAGATGGTAATCGCGAAAATGACGGCCGGTCATGTGCCAATGGAAATTCTTGCTCTTCACGTATAGCGTGAAGACATCGGCCAATACCTCGCGTAACACCGTCGAGATTTCGCCCACCGCCTCCTGGCTGAAAGCGGCTGCGCCCTTCGGCGCCGTTACTTGTGCACTGCGCGTCATGTTGGACCTCCTATTTGTTCTCTGCAACCGACACCACGACTCTGCCGCGACGCCGCGTCCGCACCGCACCCGTGAAGGCTGCGGCCGCGCGGTTAAACGGTATCACCGTGTCCACCACGCTCTGTAGCCCGCCCGATTCGAGCATGTCCGCAACGACCGACAATTGCTTCTGGTTTGGTTCCACGATGAAAAAAGCTCCCTTTGTGCGCGTGGCGGCCGCGCTTTCCGCGCCCGACGCGATCGTGACCATTCGGCCGCGCGGTTTGACAACATTCCAGGAGCGCTGCAGCACGTCGCCCCCCACTGTGTCGAATACCACGTCCAGGAGCCGGCGTATTCTTCGAACCGCGTCTCGTGGTAGTCGATGACCTGCTCGACGCCCGGTTCTCTGAGGAACGCCTCGTTGGCCCGCGAGGCCGTTGCGATCACGCGCGCTCCTAGCCGGCGCGCAATTTGCACTGCGGCTCTGGGGCGCTGGACTCGACCAGCCCCGGTGTCCGGGCCGACCGCTCCAGGCAAATCACTCTCATGATTCACCTCGGACCTCCGGCGCGGCGGCGGCGTCCGCTCATCAGATAGACATTGGCCCTGAGATCAAGCAGTGGATCG
>DATJYW010000310.1:0-9802 GCA_035499435.1 Candidatus Acidiferrales bacterium
CCGCCCCAGGTGACCTTCCGCTCCGCCTCGATGAATAGCCAGAGGCAGAGCGCGATGGTCAGCCAGTTGAAGTAGGCATAGTTGCCTGTGAGCAGAATCAGCACCTGGAAGCCGATCGTGATCCACGCGCCGATCACCCGCAGCCGCCGCGGCATAAGGAACAGGAACGGCACGACGAGCTCGACAACGAACACCAGTAGCGTGGTTGCCCGCTGGAACCAGCCCGGCAGCTGGAACATCCACCAGCCGAGAGGTGTCGGCAGCGGCTGCGTTTCGTAGTGGAAGCTCATGGCGGTCAGGTTCCGCCACACCGCGTCGCCGCTGGCCAGCTTCACGACGCCGCTGGAGAACATCAGCCGGAAGATCAGCAGCCGGAACAGCCACACCCGCAGGAGCGTCTTTCCCGCGAACATCGACAGGAACCCGGCCTCCAGCAGGAGCATGTCCCATTGGAAGGAGAGGAAGTCCTGCCCCACCGAGCAGATCGAAAGCCACAGCACCCAGCATCCGCCCAGCGCCGCCCGCTGCACCCATCCCCCGAGCGCTGCGAGCCCGAGAATTGCGCCCGCGATCCACACCGCAGTCAGCTCCCAGTCGCCTGACCGCAGCCAGAGCACGGTCGGGAAGTACCAATAGCCCCGCGCGCCTAATGCCTCGCGGACCGCTCCCAGGAACGCGCCGGCAGGCAGGATCCCGTGCGATCCCACCAGGCCAGGCGCCTGTACTCCGAACGACACGAACGCGATCGCGTAGATCGCGCCCATGATGCGCAGAAAGCTCTTGACGGTGGCCAGCCGGGACACGTTTCCCAGCGTACCTTGAGGACTGCCGCGGAGTCCGTGCGGTTCAGCAGAGCGCGGCCATCAATGCCCCGCGCGCGGTCGAGTTCAGCGGATCCTCCGAGACCCGCACCTCGCTCAGGCGGATCGGAAAATCCTGAGCGCGCAGAGCGACGGTGAAGCGCTCGAGAAAACCCTTCGGGACGGCCGTTCCGCCGCTCAATACCACGGGCACCGAGTGATCCAGCCTGGGCAGCTTCTGGCTCGACGAGATGACGGTGCGGAGCGCGTTGGTGAGCGAGAGAATTACCTCGTCGTAATACACGTTGAGGGCGTTCTGCACGCGATCGCCTGATATACCGTTCAGGCGGAAGCCCTGTTCTTTCGTCACTCGCATGCGTGTGGCGAGCTCCCCGGTAACCGCGGCCGACTGTGCATCGATAAAATCGCCCGCTTTGGGAACGCTGAAGCTGATCACCGGCACTGACAGCACCGCCAGGCAGACATTGCACAGGCCGCTGCCGCACGAAATCCCGATCCCGGTATAGTTGGAGCTTCCCATTTCGCCGAACACCACGGCGAGACCTTCGCCGATTGGCCGCGGGTCGTATCCCAGGTCCACCAGGATCTGGCGGATGGATGCCTCGTGGTAGGCGATCGCTTCTTCGCCCTGAGTGCTCGGGGCCGGCACGCTGAAGCAGATCTTGCGGCCCTCGGTCGCTGCTCTGCCGAGCATGCGCGCAATAATCCGGCGCATCACCCCCAGGGCGTGCGGCTCCTGCGGGTTCAGAACGCCGCGATACATCGGGCGCCGCGTCTCCACGTGAAACACCTCGGCGAACTTCTGCGCGTCGTTGCCCGCCACTACAATCTCGTCGCCGGCGACGTCGTGGAACACCGATTCTTGCGTCAGCAGGCTCTCCGCCAGCTTGGAATAGGGTAAGGTAATGAAGGCGTTCAACTGCGAATCGTATTTGTAGCTCTTTCCGTTGCTGCGGGCCGCCACGATTCTGCTGGTGCCCACGTCCAGGCCCAGCGGCTGGCCATTGTCCTCTTCACTCATGCGCACGTCTCCTTGCGGCACTCGCGCACGTTCCCCCCGAACGCACGTGCGTTTGTCTGTCGCCTTTATGCAGTAGGTTGACGCGCCCGTTTCTCTAATCCTTTTTCGGGGTTCCGCCGATAGTTCTTCATCATGCGGTTGAGCTACGAATCTGCGGCATCGCCTTTGCTCGATTGGACGGCGAGCCGGATCCCCGATCCCGTGATCCGGCTGCGGTACCTGCGTGCCGCGGCGCCGGCGGTCCTCGAGCCAAAGCGCCGCCGCCCCCGGGCGTTCGGCTGGCTCGTCGCCGGGCTGGTTGCGCTTGTGGCGCCCCTGGCGCCGCGCTTCCTCTCCGCCACGGAGCCCCGCGTCCCACCCCCGGCTCCAGTCAGCGCTCAGGCCGCTGTCCCGGTCGCCGGCCATGCCCCGGATCTCCCGCCTGACGTCTGGCTAGTCGAAAAGACAGAACAGTTTGAGAGCTACAGCAACGGTCTGCGCATCGAAAATCGATACGCCGTGACCGGCCGGCCCCGGTCCTATGTCGCCTTTCCTCTCTCTCACCCTGAGTCCCGCGGAAGGGCCGCCGCCGAGCCCGTGGGCATCGTGTTCCACACCACCGAGAGCCTGCTGGCTCCCTTCGAGCCCGCGCAGAACGCGCATCTGAAACAGGTGGGCGAGTCCCTGCTCGAATACGTGCGGCGTCGCGGTGCCTACAACTTCGTCATCGACCGATTCGGACGTGTCTTCCGCGTCGTCCGGGAATCCGACGCCGCCAATCATGCCGGCCATTCGGTCTGGGCCGACGGGGAGTCGATCTACATCAACCTGAACGACAGTTTTCTTGGCGTCTCCTTCGAAGCCCGCACCGGGGCCTCCCGCGATCTCTTCGAGTTCAACCCCGCGCAGATCCGTGCCGGGGCCATGCTCACCGAAATGCTGCGCGCCCGGTATCGAATCGCCGCCCGCAACTGCGTCACGCACGCGCAGGTGTCGGTGAACCCCGCCAATATGCAGATCGGCTATCACACCGATTGGGCCTCGGATTTCCCTTTCGATCGCCTCGGACTGCCGGACAATTACGCCGGCCCGCTGCCCTCCCTGCCCTTGTTCGGTTTCCGTTATGACTCCGGGTTCCGCGAGCGCGCCGGTCCCCGGCTGACCCGGAGCGCCGAGCTCGGCGAGCGCCAGTTGATCGCCCAGGCCGCGGCCGCGGGTCTGCCAATCGAGACCTACCGCAAGTCACTGAACGTCCGCTATTCGCGTCTGGCCGCCTCGATAAACTGACCCGAATGCTGCTGCGTAAACTGAAGGTGCCGGGTCCAACGCACTCAGTCCCTTCTTATTTGAACTTTCTTTCGTTGATTCGAGACCACTTTTCCCGTCTCTCGCCTGACTCCCAACCCCGCCCGTGTTAGCCTCCCCTTGGGAGGAAGGATGCGCACGACCAGTCTTACAAGCCCGTTTGCCCCGTACCGCTCCAACCCGCCCCGCGCCAATTCTGCGCCCGTCCAAACGAACCCAACAAGTCCTTTCTTTGCAATAAAAATGTGCCGCCCGAAACCCAGGATGAACCCACCCGGAACCCGGGGTGAACCCACCCGAAACCCATCGGACCCCGCTGCCCAACCGTCCGCCGCCGTACACCCCCACTCGCCCCCCGATTTGCCCCATTCCCCCACCCAATCCGCCGTTCCAATGAAATCCTATTTCTTTCAATCAGTTAACGCGGCAAGATGGCCTAAAACTGGGAAGGTTGTAGGAATTATGAGCACTCAGACTGTCGAACCGAAGTCCTCTGCCAATCTGGTCCAGATTGGATCCTCCATCGAGGAAACCATCCAGGCACGCCTTGCCGAAGAACGCGCTCGCCTGGAGCGCGAAGCCGGCATCGTCCAGCGCGAGGTCCATCACTTCAAGCGGCCGGTGGAGCGCCCGTTCACCGCGGCTGACCGGCCGAACACGACCTTGCTCTTCGGCGGTTTGACCTGGAAGCACGAGAAGCTGGTACACGGCGCGCTCGAAGGTCTGGGCTACCGCGCCCAAGCCGTGCCCACGCCGAACGTCAAAGCATTTCAGACGGGCAAAGAGTACGGCAACAACGGGCAGTGCAACCCGACCTACTTCACCGTCGGCAACCTCGTTCAGTATCTCCAGTCGCTTGAAGAGCAGGGCATGCCCAAGCAGGAGATCATCGACAACCACGTCTTCTTCACCGCCGGCGCCTGCGGTCCCTGCCGCTTCGGCATGTACGAAGCCGAGTACCGCCTCGCCCTCCGCAACGCGGGTTTCGACGGCTTCCGCGTGCTCCTGTTTCAGCAGTCCGGCGGGCTCTCCCAGTCCGACGCCGAAGCCGGCCTGGAAATGAACCTCGATTTCTTCCTCGGCATCCTGAACGCCTTGAACTGCGGCGACGTCATGAACGAAGTCGCCTACGCGCTGCGGCCGTTCGAAGCCGAGCCCGGCGCCGCCGACCGCGCTCTCGACGCCGGCATGGAGCACCTCCACGAAGTCTTCCGCAAGAAACAGCCCTGGAAACTGGAGCAGGGTCTCGCCAAGTACCTGGGAGGATTCAGCGACACCGCCGAGTACCTGGGCAAGTTCGTGAACCAGCTCAAGGGCGATGACTATCTGCCCGCGCTCGAACACTGCCGCGACACTTTCAACACCGTCGAGCTCGATCGCCTGCGCATCAAGCCCATCGTCAAGATCACCGGCGAGTTCTGGGCGCAGACCACCGAGGGCGACGGCAACTTCAACATGTTCAAATTCCTGGAGCGCGAAGGCGCGCAGGTCCTGGTGGAGCCCATCGGCACCTGGATCATGTACATGATCCACCAGGTCATCCAGAAGTACAAAGATTTCAAGGGCCTCGACGAAGGCGCCGTCCTGCCGCCCATCTGGAAACTCGGCACACGCACCAGGATCGAACTCGGCTACCGTCAGAAGGTCGCGAAACTCAAGCTGGCCGAAGCCATTTTCAAGAACGAATACCATAAGATCGTCGCCGCCCTTGGCGGCATCGCGCACCACCTCGCCGACCAGTACGAGTTGCAGCGTCTCGGCCACCCCTTCTACAACTCGCGTGCGGGCGGCGGCGAAGGCCACCTCGAAGTCGCCAAGAACATCTACTACTCGAACAAGGACCTCGCCCACATGGTGCTCTCGCTCAAGCCCTTCGGGTGCATGCCAAGCACGCAGAGCGACGGCGCGCAATCCGCCGTGGTCTCCAACTACAAGGACATGATCTACCTGCCCATCGAAACCTCGGGTGAAGGCGAAATCAACGCCCACAGCCGCGTCCAGATGGCCCTCGGAGAAGCCAAGAACAAGGCGAAAAAGGAATTCGCCGCCGCGCTCGCAGCCACCGGCCTCACGCTCGATCAGTGCCGCGCGTGGGTCGAAGCACATCCCGAAAGCAAGCGGCCGCTCTACCACGTGCCGCACACCCAGGGCGTGGTCGGCAGCGCCGCCAACTTCGTCTATCACATTTCAAATCGCATGAAACAGGAAGTGGTTGCCTGACCATGACTCCCTCACACCCCGACCCCCGGCCCCTGGCCCCCGGCCCCGCGAGCGGAGCGAGCTTTCTCATCGGCATGGACGTCGGCTCGACCACCGTCAAAGCCGTGGTCATTGACGCCGCCACCGACCAGATCCTCTGGAGCGATTACCAGCGCCACGATACCAAACAGCCCGAAAAGGTCCTCGAGTTCTGCAAGCGCTTCGAGACGGAGATCGAGGGCTTCGCCGCTGACCGCTCCCGCATGTTCATCACCGGCAGCGGCGGCAACGGTCTCACGAAGCACCTCGGCGCCAAGTTCGTCCAGGAAGTGAATGCGGTCTCGCTGGCGGTGGAGCGTCTCTACCCCGAATGCGGCAGCGTCATCGAGCTCGGTGGCCAGGACGCCAAGATCATCATCTTCAAGAAAGACCCCGAGACCGGCCGCAAAAAGAAAATTCCGTCGATGAACGACAAGTGCGCCGGCGGCACTGGCGCCGTTATCGACAAGATCAACGCCAAGCTGCGCATTCCCGCCGAACAGCTTTGCGAGATGGGCTACAAGGGCCTCAAGCTCCATCCCGTCGCCGGCAAGTGCGGTGTCTTCGCCGAAACCGACATCAACGGCCTGCAGAAGATGGGCGTGCCCTCCGACGAGCTCATGGCCTCGCTCTTCGAAGCCATCGTCATGCAGAACCTTTCGGTGCTCACCCGCGGCAACACCCTCCAGCCCGTGGTCCTGCTGCTCGGCGGCCCCAACTGCTACATCAAGGGCATGCGCGATTGCTGGAAAGCCAACATTCCCAAGATCTGGGAGGAACGCAATACACCGCTCCCGGAGGGGGTGCCGCCCGAGGACTTGATCCGCACCCCCGACAACGCTCAATACTTCGCCGCCATCGGCAGCGTCGAGTTCGGAAAGACCGAAGACGACAACGTCGGCCAGTATCTCGGCTACGAGAAGCTCGATTGGTATGTCCACATCGGCCGCGACGAAGAAAAGGCCAAGCGCGGCGCCACAGGCGGGCTCGCCAAGGACGACGCCGATCTCGCCGCCTTCAAGGATAAGTACCGCCACAAGAAGTTCGCGCCCGCCACATTCCAGCCCGGCGATGTCGTCGAAGGCTTCGTCGGCATCGACGGCGGGTCCACTTCCACCAAGGCCGTTCTGATCTCCAAAGACCACAAGCGCCGCATCCTCGCCAAGACCTACCAGCTCTCCAAGGGCAACCCCATCGAGGACACGGTAGAGGTCCTGCAAAAGCTCGATCGCCAGATCCGCGATCAGGACGTAGACCTCAAGATTCTCGGCGTCGGCACCACCGGCTACGCCAAGGACATTCTCAAAGACGTGATCGGCGCCGACGCCGCACTCGTCGAAACCGTGGCGCACACCGAAGCCGGCCTCCATTTCTACGACGACGTCGACGTCATCTGCGACGTCGGGGGCCAGGACATCAAGATCATCATCCTCAAGCACGGCCGCGTGAAGGATTTCAAGCTCAACACGCAGTGCAGTGCGGGAAACGGCTACTTCCTGCAATCCACCGCGCAGGGCTTCAACGTCCCCGTCGAGCTGTATGCCGACACCGCGTTCGGCGCCAAGGGATTTCCCAGCTTCGGCTACGGCTGCGCGGTGTTCATGCAGAGCGACATCGTGGACTTCCAGCGACAGGGCTGGAAGCCTGAGGAGATCATGGCCGGCCTCTGCAACGTGCTGCCCAAGAACATCTGGCTGTACGTCTCGCAGATTCCGAACCTCAGCGCCATCGGCCGCCGCTTTCTGCTCCAGGGCGGCACGCAGTACAACCTCGCCGCCGTAAAAGCGCAGGTTGATTTCATCGAGTCGCGCTTCAAGGGCAAGGACGTCCAGCCCGACGTGATCGTCCACGAGCACTGCGGCGAAGCCGGCGCCATCGGTGCCGCGCTGGAAGCGGGGCGCCTTTGGGACAATGGCCGCCAGAGCACTTTCATCGGCCTGGAAGCCTGCCAGGACATCCAGTACAAGACCACGCGCAACGAGAGCACGCGCTGCTACTTCTGCAAGAATAAGTGCCTGCGCACGTTCATCGACGTCAAGACCAGCGTGATCAACATCGACTATCGACCGCCCGTGAAGACCAAGGTCCCGCTCGAGCCGGGCGCGCAGCGCCTGATCATCGCCACCTGCGAAAAGGGCACGGTCGAAAACATCGAGGAGATGCGCCAGATCAAGGGCAACCTCGACAAGATCAAGAAGGAAAACCCTAACCTCGTCGAGATCGCCGCCAAGAGCGTCTTCCGCGTCCCCGACATCCCGATCGTGGCCGACCCGATGCCCAAGATCCAGATCACCACGGCACAGAAGAAGCGCGCCGCGCTCATGAAGAAGCGCGCCGAGATCCGCATCGGCATGCCGCGCGTGCTCAATATGTACTCGCAGACGCCGGTCTTCACCGGGTACTTCGCGAGCCTCGGCATCAGAGCCGAGAACATCGTCTACAGCGATTTCACCAGCGAGGAGCTTTATAAAGAAGGCGCCAAGCGCGGAGCCATCGACCCCTGCTTCCCGAGCAAGCTGGGCATCCCGCACGTGCACAACCTGCTGTATCGCGTGCACGCAAAGAAACCGCTCGACATCATTTTCTTTCCGATGATCGACTGCCTCACCAGCCCGCTGAGCCACGTGCAGGCCAGCCGCTCGTGCCCCACGGTGGCCACCACTCCCGAGGCCGTCAAGGCAGCCTTCACCAAGGAAGGCGACCTGTTCCAGGAAAAGAACGTCGTGTTCCTGGACACTTTCGTCAATCTCTCCAACCGGGATCTCTTCGAGCGCCAGATGTACGAGCAGTTCAAGGATATCTTCGGCCTCAGCCCCGAGGAGAATCGCCGCGCCATCGATTCGGGCTATCGCGCGCTCGACTTCTTCGACAATGTGACCATGCGCGGCGCCGCCCGCGAAGTGCTCGATCAACTCGAGCGCGAAGACCGACTCGGCGTGGTGCTGCTGGGCCGTCCGTATCACAACGACCCCGGCGTCAACCACGAGATCCTCGAAGAATTCCAGAAACTCGGCTACCCGGTGTTCGCGCAGGACTGCCTGCCCATCGACGACGACATCATCTGGCGCCTCTTCGGCGACGACGTTGTGGCCGGCGAAATCCCGCACCCGATGGCCATCACGGACGTCTGGAAGAACAGCTACAGCGAAAACACCAGCCGCAAGGTCTGGGCCGCGAAATACGTGGCGCGCCACCCGAACCTGGTGGCGCTGGAGCTATCCAGCTTCAAGTGCGGCCACGACGCGCCCATCTACAGCGTGGTCGAGGAGATCGTCGAACATTCCGGTACGCCGTATTTCTGCTTCAAGGATATCGACGAGAACAAACCGACCGGCTCGATCAAGATCCGCGTCGAGACCATCGGCTACTTCCTCAAGCGCTACCGCGAAGACATGGTGCGCAACAAGCAGAAGCAGAACTCGGTGGAACAGCAGCTCAAAGATTTCGAGGCCCGTCTCCGACGCCAGTTGATGCGCGAGAAGCTGGAAAAAATGGGCGATGCGTTCGAGACCGGGGCGATGCCGCAGATCCACGTCAGTGTCGGCGCATTGGCGGCCTCGGCGCCGCCTGCGGCACGCGTCTCCGGCGATTAGGGTGGCCCGGCCTCAGCGCCTTAAAGCTTGAACAGCTCCCGCAGCCGCCGCGTCTGGACCCGGCTGACCGGAATCTCGGTGTGCTTCTTGTCGTCCATGCGCAACTGGTAGCTGGATTTGAACCACGGCACCACCTCCTTGATGTGGTTGATGTTCACCAGGTAGGAGCGGTGCACCCGCCAGAACGTGTCCTTGTCCAGGTTGGCCTGCAAGTCCTCGATGGTGCGGTAGTTGGAATGGCCTTCGAGCTGTGTGGAAACCAGTGTAATCAGGCCGTCGTCGATGGTGGCGTAGATGACATCGCCGGCGTCGACAATGAACTGGCGGTTGGCCGCCCGCACCAGCAGCTTGGTTCGGACCACCGCCGGGGCGTTCTTGGCCACAGCAGGCTCCGGGCCCCGCTTCTCCTGGATGGCCCGCGCGGCATACTCGATGGTCTCCGCCAGCCGGCCCTTGTCCACCGGCTTCAGCAGGTAGTCCATCGCCTTGAGCCGGTACGCTTCGACGGCGAACTGATCGTAGGCCGTGACGAAGATGAAGTGGGGCAGCTCGAAACCGGTTTCCTTCAGAGTTCGCACCACGCCCAAGCCATCCAGCCCAGGCATGTTGATGTCCAAAAACACCAGCTCCGGCTCCAGCTTGCGGATCAGCTCGACCGCTTCCAGGCCGTTGGAACCTGTTGCAATTACTTCTACTTCCGGGAAATCGCGCAGCAGGAAAGCCAACTCGTCGCAGGCTAGCTGCTCATCATCGACGACAAGCGTAGTGAGAGTGGCCGTCGCGCGATCACGCATGGAGTTGGTATTATAGCATTTCGGTCCCAAGGGAGATTTCGGTTGCCGACA
>DATJYW010000311.1:0-9683 GCA_035499435.1 Candidatus Acidiferrales bacterium
TGATGGAGCCGGCGTTTTCAGCGTAAATCGTATTCTCGAGCGCGGCCGGAACCAGAATGTCGCACTTGAGGGCAAGCAATTCATCGGGGCGAATTGGCTCGCTTTCAGGGAACCCATCCACGTGGCCGCAAATCGTTTTCATCTGGATCAGCTCGGGGATGTTGAGTCCATCCGGGTTATAGACGCACCCGGTTGAATCGCTCGCGGCGATAATCTTTGCGCCGGCATCGTAGAGCATTTGCGCAGTCACCGAGCCTGCGTTGCCAAATCCCTGGACGACGACGGTGGCGCCTTTAAGATTCATATTCAGGAACTCGCATGCGCTCTCAACAGTGTTGAAGACGCCGCGGCCAGTAGCCTCATTGCGGCCCAGCGAGCCACCCAGGCTCAGCGGCTTTCCCGTCACCACTCCGGGAATTGAATAACCCTTGGTCATGCTGTAGGTATCCATGATCCACGCCATAATCTGCGGCGTGGTGTAGACGTCGGGCGCCGGGATATCTTTCTCGGGCCCGATGATCGGCAGAATCGAGGTCGCGTAGCGGCGCGACAGCCGCTCCAACTCGCCCAAGGACATTTCTTTCGGGTTGCAGGTCACGCCGCCCTTGCCGCCGCCGTAGGGGATGTTCACCACGGCGCACTTCCACGTCATCCACGTGGCCAGGGCCTTGACTTCGTCCATCGTGACGTTGGGATGAAAACGGATGCCTCCTTTGGCGGGTCCGCGCATGGTCGAATGCTGCACGCGGTACCCTTCGAAACGGACGACCTTACCGGTGTCCATGCGGACCGGGACGCTCACACTGAGGATGCGTTCCGGGTACTTGATCATTGCTCGCAAGTTATCATCGAGTCCCAGCGCGTTCGCCGCCAGGTCGAAATTCTCTAATGCTACTGCGTATGCGTTCTTTTCGGTCGTTGCGGTTGCTAACATGGCGAACCTCGACCGAAATATTAGCCCGCTGCAGGCACCACGTCAATGGGGTGGTTAGTTAAATTCCAATCGCGACCGTGGCCGTGTTCGAGCTGGCGCCGCCGATGGACAGGACTACCGGGACGGCGTCACCCGTCGCGACTCCGGACGGGATCTGCACGTTGACCTGGTTTAAGCCGACAAAGCCGGGGGCCAGCCCGGAGAACTGCACGGTCGCGGGCCGGCCACCGATGGTGACCGTGGGCGTCAGGAGCGTGACTGCCGGGGGGTTGGCCGGCGCGGCGCTGCCCAGCGCGGGGCGAGGGTTGGTGTCGCCGAGGCCGGTGCAGTAGATGGAGATGAACTCGCCCGGCGCGGCCGGCCGGGAATCGGGTGTCACGCCGATGGGGGCCGCCAGGGTCGCGGTATTGGCGATGACCGCCGATGCCTGCCCGGTGCCCTGCCCGTTGATGGTGAAGATACCGGGAGCGTAGGCTCTGATCTGCACCGGCACGGTCACGGATTGGACGCCCTGCACCACGGTCAGCGACTGTGTACTGGGGGCCGCGACGAGCGGCACCTGCACATTGATTTGTCCCGGCGAGACGAAGAACAGCGGCACGGAGTTGACCCCCGCAGTGACCATGGTCCCGGAGAGGGTGAAGGGCAGGGGCGGCGCACCGGCAACGACCACCGACGAAGCGAGGTTCGTGCCGTAGAGCGACGCGATGCTGCGCGGCGCGACCACGTTACCGGCCGCAGGGTTGGCGGCGTTGACGAATGCCGCCGACACCGTCTTCGGAGCCGCGCCGATGTTGAAGTTCTTCGGCGTCGATGCGGCCCCGCCCGTCGACGGATTGAAGGCCATCACCGCCGCCCTGCCCGGAGCCGCCGCGTCGGCGGCTGTAATCTGCGCCCGGAGATGGCCGGCATCAACGAATGTAGTGCTCCGGTCCTGCCCGTTCCAGCGGATGGTGGTGCCCGGGACGAAGTTCGATCCCGAGACGCTGAGCACGAAGGCGCCGCTGCCGGTCTCGACCGTGGACGGCACGAGCTGGTCGATGACCGGTTGCAGGCTCGGAAAACTCAGGGGGATCGCGATCTCCCAGACGCTGCGCCCGTGCGTGCCGGCGCGAAGGACTCGTGCCTGCCGATTCAATACCAGCGTGTTCACGACTACTTTGGGTAATCCGTTGCCCAGGCTCGACCAGGAGTTTCCGCCGTCGGTGGTGACCATGACGCCGGCGTCGGTGGCAATGTAGAGCGTCCCGGGCAGATCGGGGTCGACGATCACGTCGTTGACCGGAATCACGGGCAGGTTGCCGCTGATGTCGGCCCAGGCGGCGCCCGCGCTGGTGGTCCTATATATATGCCCTGGCAAGTCGGACGCCGTAGGGAATCCGGAAAACGTGACGTAGGCTGTGGCGGCGTCCAGCGGGTCTACCGCGATCCGGGTCACGGTTCGCGCGGGCAGGCCGGCGCTGCGATCGGTCCAACTTGCGGCTGGTCCCTTCAGCGCCTCGGCGGTCACCTGCACCTTGCTGTTGCTGGTTCCGGCGTAGACGGTGTTGGGGTCCGACGGCGCCACGGCGATGGCTTTGAGCGTCCCTTTCTTGCCGCCGGAGAGGTCGGGCGAGGCCGCCCAGATGCCGCCGCTATCGCGGCTCTGCCAAACACGGTATGTCCCGAAGTAGACCGTTTGCGGATTGGATGGATCGATGGCCAATGGCGAGATGAACTGCGTCGAATCGGCCTGGTCAATCCCGTAATCGGCGGGAACCCACAATGGGGTCGAACTCAGGCCTACGGTGCGCTCGATGGTGATGTTCTGGCAGGCGGCGAGCACCAGGGAAGGGAAGGAGGGATCCAAGGCGGTGAATCCGCCGTCGCCGCAGGTCAGGTTCTGCCATTTCCCGGCGCCGTCGTACGCCTGGGTGCCGTTGTCCTGCGCGCCGGCGATTCCCGCGCCGCTCGTGCCCGGGTCCATCGACATCCCGGGATAGAACTGCGTGATGGCCAGCGTGGCGTTCAGGTTGGTCCAGTTGGGCCGCACAGCCGTAACGTCCGTAGTGCTGTACATGCCGCCGTCGTTTCCGATGTAGAGCTTGCTGCCATCGGGCGTGAACGCGAGGGCATGAAAATCCACGTGCATCTGGTTGGTGTTCGGCCCGGTGAGCGATGGCGCGCTCCAGGTATTTCCGCCATCGAGACTGCGCACGACGCCGATGCCGCCCGACCAGATCACATTGGGATTTTGGGGCGAGACGCGCAGGACATTGTAATACCAGGTCTGTGCGCCCCAGGAGGCGATTGGAACGGTGAGCCTCGTCCACGTGGCGCCGGCGTCGGTTGTCCTATATATACCCATGAGGTTGGCGTTGCTGGTGCCGGGGGTGACCGTGTTGGCGATCTGGGCGAACATTGTGGCGGGAGCCGACGGCGCGATTGCCAGTTCGATCCGGCCGACGCCGGAGGTGGGCAGCGACGCATCGCCGGCGCCGGCGACGGGCTTCCACGTCAATCCTCCATCGGTCGAATGATACACGCCGTTGCGCGGGTTTCCGGAGGTGCTGCCCAGCGCCGCGTACACGCTGTCCGGGTTTGCCGGGTCGAAGACCACGGAAGTGCCGGCCGCGCCGGCCAGGGTTGCAGTCCATGTGTTGCCGGCATCCGCGGATCGCCAGATGCCGCCGAGCCGCGATGCGCAGATCACGACTTGGCTGTTGGTGGGACGGACGGCGATCGCGCCGATGTAGTCGCGCACGAATGGGCCGAGAATATTGGTCCAGGTAGCCCCGGCGTCCGTGGATTTGAGAATGCCGGCTCCATAGTAGCCATCGCCATTGAAATTCCCCTCACCCGTGCCGACGTAGACGATGTCGGGGTTCTGCGGATCCAGCGCGATACTGCCCGTGGCTAGGGAGATCTGGTCGTCCGTGAGAGGCTTCCAGTTCAGGCCGCCGTCGGTGGTCTTCCAGATCCCGCCCTCGGCGGCGCCCGCGTAGACCACATTGGTATCGCGCGGATCGATGGCGATGGCCGTGATGCGCCCGGCGCTAGTGAAAGGAGTGGCCGGATCGGTCGGCTTGGGACCGATCATCGTCCAGTTGGTGGCGTCGGTGGTCAGCGCGAATGGAACGGCGCCTTGAACGGCACTGCGCGCGGCCTGGCGCTGCGCGCGAGCCGCGGCGTCCATGCGACGGATCTCGAGGATCGCATTGCGGCGTGCGCCCGGCGGGATCGACGCATTCGGATATCTTCGCTGGCTGTAAAACCAATCCAGGCGTTCCGCCTGGTGGTCGTCCTCGTCGTCCTGGATCGGAGGCCGATCCTGTGCAGCCGCTAACGAAAGGAAGAGCAAAAACAGACCGGTCAGTTTTGGCGCCATACCCCGATTGCAATCCTTCTCGAAACCGTACCTTAAATGCGGGCCCGTCCGCAAACGCTATCTACACCTCGAGCACGATCCCGCGCACCGGCAGTCCCGTGCCCCGGTGCAGTGCCAGCCCGTACACCTGCAACTGCGCGATGTTGCGGCTCTCGCGGCGGTCGGTCTTATAGTCGACTACGATCCACTGAGCACCGTCCGAACAGGCGAAATCGACGCGGCCATCGGCCAGCGTTCCGTCCGCCAGGCGTACCATGACCGGGAGCTCGCGACGGCGGAGGGCTTCTTGCGGAACGATCCGGTTCAGATATTCGAGGGCGGCGCGGGCGGCTTCCACAGCGGCATCGCGCTCGGCATCCGACGCGCGGTGGCGGCGTCTCCACACAGAGGCAAGGGCATCGAGATCTTCGACGCGATCCGCGCGCTGCAGGATGTCGTGAACCAGACGTCCGAAGCGGCGGCCGGAGGGACGTCCCGGTGCGGCGTCGAGCGTCACCGTCTGGACAGGGATCGTCTCGGCCTCATCGGCAGATGTGAGTCGCTCGGCGAGCACGGTAAGATATCGCGGGCGGCTGCCTGCCTCGACGCGCTGCGCGCGCGACGCTTTCCATTCGCGATACCGGTGTAGTCCTTCTTCGGCTTGCTGCGGAGTTCCGTTCAACACCTGCTCGTTTTCGACGCCTTCGGCCTTGGCCACCTCCAGCGCGAGAACCTGCGGATCGAACCACACCACCGGCTGCGTGCCGGTTTTCGGGTGGTGCAGACCGGGGCGCACCGACACTTCCTCGGGATAGTCCGGCGGGCGGTTGAGGACGGTCGTGTGGCCGAACTGCGGGCATCCGGGCGCCTGGCCGGCGTGGCGCCAACGCTCCTTCGGAGGGTACAGCGCGTCGTGCAGCGGGCTCAGCCAGCCGCCTTCCCGTTCTTCTTCGCCGATGGTGGCCACCACCAGCAGATCACGTGCACGCGTGGCGGCCACGTAAGCGACACGGAGCGCTTCCTCGCGTTCGGCGCGTGCCTCTTCTTCGGATGCCTCCAGCAATTCCCACGGCGCACACCAGAGCAGTCGCTGGGCGCACAGTCGGCGCTCCGGATCGGTGTAGCGGTCGGCGCCCTGCGGTCCCGTCAGCCTGGCGGTGAGGTCCGCCAGGATCACCACCGGAAACTCGAGACCCTTCGCCTTGTGCACGGTCATCAGCTTGACACCGCCGCCTTCCTGTTCGAGCACCGGCGCTTCGCTCATGTCGCTGGCCTGGTATTCGTTCTCCAGGTACTCGACGAATGCGCGGAAGCTGGTGGCGGCGCCGCTGACCTCGAAGCTGCGCGCGAGGTCGGTGAGCCGGTAGACATTGGCCAGCACGCGCTCGCCGCCCTTGCGGAACGCGAAGCCGGCGTGGGCGCGAGTTGTTTCCAGAAGCTCGTGGATGGTATCCGCGAGGGGCCGGTAGTTGCGCCGCCGGTGCAGCTCGCGCAGCATCTTGAGGCCGTCGCGGATCGGCTCGAACTCCACGTCGAGATCGGCGGGCAGCTCCATCATCGGATGGAAGCGGCCGTGGGCGTTCTTGAACTTGAGCAGCGTGTCGTCCAGCACCGCCACGAGGCTGCCGCGGAGCACGGCGAAGACGCTCAGCTCGTCGTCCGGCCATTCGATGGCGCGCAGAGCGGTGCGCAGCGTGCCGACCTCTTCCCGCCGGTGGAACGACTTCGACCCGACCAGAAGGTGCGGAATGCCGCGCGCCTCCAGGCAGCGCACATACTCCTGCGTGAGGTCGGTGCCGAAATTCGTGAACCGGCGGAAGAGAATGCACACGTGTTCCGGCTCGATCGGGACGCGGGCGCCGGTGGAGCGGTCGCGCACGGTCCAGCCGCTCTCCTTCCACAGCCAGTGAATGAACGCGGCCGCGGCACCGGGCGAGCACTCGTCGATGCGCACGTTCGAGAGGTTGCGGGTTCCGTAGGGGTAAGGCATGGGCAGGGCGACCACCGACGGTTGCGTGGCCGGGCCTTCCACGCCGCCTTCGAGCGGCAGGTACCCCTCGATCTGATTTTCGAAAGCGGCGTTAACGAATGCCTGGATGGCCTGCGTGGACCGCGTGCTTGCCTTCAGCTCCTGCGCGCCCACGCCCGCCGATTTCAGGTCCGTGCAGACGCGGTGGAAGAGCCGCGCATCGGCCCGCCGGAAGCGATAGATCGACTGCTTCGGGTCCCCTACGACGTACAGCTTGCCCGGCGCAGGGGTGACTTTGCGCCAATCGCGCTCGGTGGGGTCGGCCGCCGCGAGCAACAGCAGAATTTCGGCCTGCAGGGGGTCGGTGTCCTGGAACTCGTCCACGAAAATGCGGTCGTAGAGCTGCTGCAAGGCCGGACGCGCGGAGTCGTGGCGGAGCAGGTCGCGGGCCAAGAGCAGCAGGTCCATGAAGTCGAGCTGGCCGGCGCGGAGCTTCTCTTCCTGGTAGAGCCCGGCGACTTCCCAGAGCTCCTCGCGAAGGCCGGCGGCGAGGTCGGCGTCGGCGCGTCCGGCAAACTCGGCGATGGCCAGCTTCAACTGCTCCCAGGCGGCGAAGCGTGCGTCGCGCCCGCGGAGCCAGCGCAGCTCCTGCGGCAGGCGCAGCAGCTCGCTTTCGGTGCGGTCCCAGTCTTCGCGGCCGGCCTCGCGCGCGCGCCTGGCGCGTTCGACAAACTCGGCCAGCGGCTGCATGCCTTCCTGCCGGCCGCGCACCAGGAGCACGGCTTCGGCCTTGTCCAGGAGTCTGCGAAGCTCCGACTCGCGATCGAAGTCCCGCCGCGCCCAGGGGGCGTCGAAGTCGCGCCACTCGACCAGGTTCCAGGTGGCCTTGCGAAGCTCGTCGAGCGGCTCGCCCATGTCGCGGTCGGCGCGCCAGGCCAGCCGGGCCAGCGCCCGCGACAGGGCCTGCGAGGGCGCCGCGAGCCGGCGTTCGATCCAGCGTTGGAACACGCCGCCGAACACGCGCAGCGCGTCGGGCTGCGCCAGCTCCTGGAACACCGGGTCCACGCGCGCCTCCACGGGCCGGCGGCGCAGCAACTGCGCGCAGAATGCGTGGATGGTTCCGATGAAGGCGCGGTCGAGCGAGCGCGCCGCGGCCGCCAGCCGCTGCTGCACCGCCGGATCCAGAGTCTCCACGCGACGGCGCTCCAGCTCGTGGCGCACGCGGAGTTTCATGTTGCCGGCGGCGGCGTGGGTGAATGTCACCGCCACGATCTTCTCCACCGGCGTGCCGGCCGCGATCACGTCCGCGATGCGCTCCACAAGGGCCGTGGTCTTGCCGGTGCCGGCGGAGGCCTCGACCACCCAGCTCTGCGCGAGCGCCGGCTGTTGCGAAGGGAAGCTCACCGGTATCCTCTCAGCTCTTTCAGCTCTTTCAGCTCCGCCTGCGACTTGTGTTTTGCCGCGCGCTCCTCTTCGTAGGGCCCGCACACCGGCAGATAGTCGCAACCTTTGCAGCCATCCTTGCGCGGCGCGGCGGGCAGGAAGCCGTTGCTGACGGCGTCGCCGATGATTTGGAGGACGTGAGCCGCGCGGCGCCGTGTCCAATCGTTCACGGGCACATCAACGACGGCGTAGTTCTGCACGATGGTGGAATAGAAGAGGCGCCCGAACGAGACCGGCGCGCCGAGCATCCGCTCCGCCGCCAGCGCGTAGAGCATCGGCTGCAAGATCTCGCCCTGCCCGACGATTTCGGGGCGCGGTTCCGGGATGCGGCCGGTCTTGTGATCGACCACGCGCAGCACGCCGCTGGGATGCCGCTCCACCAGGTCGATCGAGCCGCGCAGCCTGATGCCGCCATCGATTTCGACGGCTTCCTTGCGGCTGCGCGGATCGCGTTCCGCGGGGTCGGCCAAGCCGAAGCTCAGCTCGTAGAATTGGGGCGTCCAATCCGCTTCCAGCGCGGCCTTCTGCTGCAGCCAGCCTCGCAGGTCGGCATGCATGGACTGCACCTCGCTGCGCCAGATCTGCGGAATCGCGGGTGCGAGCTCCGCCTCCTGCCGCTCCGCGACGTTCTGCATCACCGCGGCCAGGCGTTCGAGGGCTTGAGCGAGGTTGGCGCCGGTCACCGGCAGCAGCCCGGCACCGGACAGATCGCGCAGAAGTTCGAACTGCACTTCGTGGAAGATGCGGCCGCGTGTCGCCGGGTCCATGCGCTGGACGCCTGCCGGCCGCTCGGCGGGGCGCAATCCGAAAATGCCGTGCAACGCGAACCGGTAGGGGCAGCGCGCGTACTGCTGCAAGGCCGAGGGCGACCAGGAGCGCGCGCTGAGCAGATAGGGCTTGAGGGCGTCGCTGCCGATCTCTTCCACGAACAGGCCGTCGGCCGGCTTCCACGGTTTGTGCCAACGCGACCAGCGGGCACGCAGCGACGCGACCGCTCGGCCCGGGAGGCTCTTCAGGTATTGCCCGGAACCTTTGGCGAGGGGCGCCAGGGTGGCCAGGTCGAATTCGGCGTCGTCGATCGCTTCCGCCGGGTCGGCCGGGGCCGGCCACCCGATGCGGGTGCCGGTGCGCGAGCGCGCGAAATCCTCGAACTCGCGCACGCCCATCTCGCTGCCGCCGGCCGCGCGATGCGCCGCGAAGGCGTAAAACGAGGGCACGCGTTCGCGCCCGGTGAGCAGGTCGAGACGTGAAAACGACATCACCAGCCGCTCAGAGGCGCAGGCCGCTGCGATGCGCAGCAGTTCGGCATCTTCCTCGTCGCGCCGCACGCCCAGCAGGTCTTCGGATGGCGGCCGCGGAAACAGCCCTTCGTTCACGCCCGGCAAGAAGACCTGGCGGAACGCGAGGCCGCGCGCCTCGGCGATGCCGCTGACCCAGACCTTGCCGAAGCGCGAGTCTTTGGGCGCCGCGGCGAGCGAGTTGAGGCGCGGCCCCAGCACCAGCAGGACTTCGCTCAAACCGGCCGGCCCGATATCCGACATCGGCTCCAGTTCTTCCAACAGCTCGATCACGCGCTCGGGCTCGCGCAGCGTGGCTTCGGCCAGCCCCGTCAGGGCATCCAGCCACTCGCCCCAAACGGCGCGCTCGGGCAGCGCGGCCAGGCGGCCGATCATCGGAAGGGCGAACTCGCGCAGGTTGTCCAGCGAGGCGATGCGCCGCTCGATGCGCGCGCGCTCGTCTTCGTCCTCCTCTCCGCGGTACCGGCGGTGCAGCTCCTCGCGCAGGCCGGCGAGCCGCGTGGCCCAGCGCCCGGATCCGCCGATCACGGCCGCGTCCACGAGCAGGCGCTCCCAGGCGACCGGAGTAACGGGCTCTTCCTCGTCGGGCATCTGGCCGAGGGACAGATACTCCGCGAATCGCGAGGCCGAGAGGCGCTCTTCGGCGCAGTGCAGCAGGGCGAGAAAGCTGCGCCCCGCGACGTCGGGCCTCCG
>DATJYW010000312.1:0-17270 GCA_035499435.1 Candidatus Acidiferrales bacterium
CATCGAGACGGAGGTGCGAGACGCATTTCTAGACCTCCGGTCTACGACGGACCAGGTGGCGGTGGCACGGGACAATCTCGGATTGGCCAACCAGACTTTGAACCAGGCTAGAGACCGCTTTTCCTCAGGCGTTACGGACAACATCGAGGTGGTGCAGGCGCAGGGGTCCGTAGCCACGGCCAATGACAATCTCATTTCGGCACTCTACGCCAATGGTCTCGCTCGGGTATCGCTGGCGCGGGCAATGGGTCTGGCTCAGCAAAACGTGAAGCAGTTCATCGAGGTGAAGTGAATGTCGGACACGGTCGTTGCTCAGAATCGGGCGGAGCCTCCTCCGGCTCCCCCAACGGGAACAAGACCAAAGCCGCGGAGGCACTGGCGGATTCTTGCTCTGATCGTCGTGCTGACTGTGCTGAGCGTGGGCGGCTACCTGCTGTGGAAGCACCTCGGCACGTATGAATCCACGGACGACGCACAGATCGACGGACATGTGGACGCGATCAGTGCGCGCATCACCGGCCATGTGAACCAGGTCCTGGTGCAAGATGCGCAGGTGGTCAATGACGGCGATATCCTCGTCAAGATCGATCCGCAGGACTACGAGGTCGCGGTGGCGCAGGCCGAAGCGAACTTGGCAGACGCGGAAGCTTCTCTGCGAAGCTCGCGCGCGGATGTTCCCATTATCTCGACGAATACGGCCAGCACCCTGGAAACCGCCAGAGCGTCGCGCGCGAATGCCGATGCCGGAGTCGCCAACGCGCAGCGCCAGTTGGATGCGTCCCAATCCGCCCTGAAAACGGCGCAGGCCGAGGTGCTCGAGGCGCAGGCGATTCATAAGAAGGACATGGATGACGCCGAGCGATACCGGCAACTGGTCGTGAAAGATGAGCTCCCCAAGCAACAATACGATCAGACCGTGCAGACCGTGGCAGCGGATAAGGCCACGGTGGACGCCAGGATGGCCTCGGTCAACCAGGCCCGCCACAACGTAGCAGCGGCGCAGGCCGCCGTGCAGGAGGCGCAAACCAAAATCCCGCAGGCTGACGCGTCCATCCAGTCGGCAATGACGCGACCGCGACAGGTTGCGCAGAGCGAGGACAGGGCAAGATCGGCCGAGGCAAAGGTGAAGCAGCAACAAGCGATCCTGAACCAGGCCAGGCTGAACCTGAGTTACACCATTATTCACGCGCCTGCAGCCGGGATCGTCGGCAAGAAGACGGTGGAAGTGGGTGAGAACGTGTCGCCGGGGCAAAGCCTCATGTCGGTAGTCCCTCTGGAGGACATTTGGGTCACTGCCAATTTCAAGGAAACGCAATTGAAAAAGATGAGGCCTGGCCAGAAGGTGGTCTTCAGCGTGGATGCCTACGACCGCGAGTACCACGGCCACGTCACAGGCGTCGGCGGCGCGACAGGGTCGCGCTTCAGCCTGATTCCTCCGGAGAATGCCACGGGCAACTACGTAAAGGTCGTTCAACGTATTCCGGTCCGGATTGATCTGGATCCCGGAGAGAACAAGGACCATCTCTTGCGGGTCGGAATGTCTGTGGATCCCAAAGTGTACATCAACCGGTAAGACAGCGTGGGCATATGGCCGCGACGACACAAACCACCCCTTTTGCCGCGCCGCGGCCGGAACCATGGCAGCCCCAGTTCAATCCGTGGCTCATCGCGGTAGTCGTGGCGATGGCCGCCTTCATGGAAGTGCTGGATACAAGTATTGCGAATGTCGCGTTACCCTACATCGCGGGAGGTCTCGCCGCCAGCAACGATCAGAGCACGTGGGTACTGACGTCGTACCTCGCGGCCAACGCGATCGTTCTTCCAATCAGCGGATGGATCGCGGCGCGCTTCGGCCGCAAGCGTTTCTTTATCCTCTGTATCCTTCTCTTCACCGGAAGTTCGGTGTTATGCGGTTCTTCTCCCAGTCTGGGGGTGCTAATCCTGTTTCGGGCCCTCCAGGGAGCCGGTGGCGGTGGACTGCAGCCGATGGCCCAGGCGATTCTAGCCGACGCCTTTCCGCCTCAGAAGCGCGGCTTGGCCTTCGCGCTCTACGGAATCACGGCCGTGCTGGCGCCCACCATCGGCCCGGTCCTCGGCGGCTGGATTACTTACAACTACTCCTGGCGATGGATCTTTTACATTAACTTGCCCGTTGGGATTCTGGCGGCGTTCCTGGTGTTCCGCCTGGTAGAGGATCCGCCGTATCTTCGGCAAATGAGGGGCGCTGGCGTTCGTCTGGACTATATCGGGCTCGGCTTTCTGGCTATCGGAATTGGCGCTCTCCAGGTGGTGTTGGATAAAGGGCAGGAGGACGATTGGTTCGGTTCGCGTTTTATCCTCACGCTCTCGGTGCTCGCGGCGGTTTGCCTCATCTCCCTGGTCGTCCGGGAGTGGTTACACCGGAATCCAATTATGGACCTTCGGCTATTCAAGAACTTTAACTTCGCAGCGGCCAACCTGATGATGTTCATGTTGGGGGTCGTGTATTTCAGCAGTCTGGTATTGATGCCGCAGCTCCTGCAGACTCTGATGGGATATACGGCTGAGTTGGCCGGGATCGTTCTTTCCGCCAGCGGAGTGGTGCTGCTGTTGGCCATGCCGATCGTGGGTGTGCTGAGTGGGAAATTTGCGGCCAAATACCTGATCGCCTTTGGCTGGATCGCGATCGCCGGCGCCATGTTTTATTCCACCAAACGCATCGATCTGGATATCAGCTTCAGCGTGGCGATGTGGCTGCGGGTGGCGCAGGTTGTCGGCCTGCCGTTTCTCTTCGTTCCGATCACCCTGGCGATGTATGTAGGGCTCCCGGCGGAAAAGAGCAACGAGGCGGCGGGAATCATCAATTTCATGCGCAACATCGGCAGCAGCGTTGGCACCTCCATGATGACCACGCTGCTGGCGCGCCGCGCACAGCTCCACCAAACGAGATTTGTTGATCATCTCACAAACTACGACCCGGTGTTTCGGAATCAATTGAGCGGGCTGGCACGGCAGCTCGTACACTCGGGGACCAGTGTCGCTGACGCGCAGATACAGGCTCAGGGGCTGCTCTACCGGTTGCTTGGCGCGCAGTCGCAGACATTGGCATATCTGGATGCGTTCATGGTGCTCACATTGGGTGCCGGCATTATGTTCCTTCTTTCTTTTCTGGTCCGCAAGAACGATCCTTCGGCGGGCGGAGAAGTCGCGGTGGGCTGACCCGGTCTGCGCCCTCGCAGGCTTCCCCGTCTCCGCAGATCAACACGAAGAGGTGAGCAGAGGCCATGATCAAGGTAGTCACTTTTGAGCGAGAATACGGATGCGGCGCAGCCGATATTGCGCGCAAATTGGCGGGACGTCTCGGCTGGAAGCTGTGGGACCAAGCGTTGACGGACGAGATTGCCCGCCTGATGGATTGTTCCAGCCGGGCCGTTGAGGAGCGCCAGGAGCGCAGGGACCCGTTCACCTACCGGCTGTTCAAAAGTTTCATGCGCGGCAGCTTTGAGGGGAGTTTAAATGCGCCACGCCTGAACATGGTGGATGCCGATTGCATAAAGAAAGTGGCGCAACAATTGGTATTAGCCGCAGCTGACAAGGGCAATACCATAATCGTTGGACGGGGTTCCGCCTATCATCTCTATGGCCGGCCAGATGCCTTGCACGTTTTCCTTTACGCGCCTTTCCAGGAAAAGGTTCGGCGATTAGTGAGATCGGGGAAAACCGAGAAGGATGCGACGGAGCTTGTTGAGACCGTGGACCGCGAGCGCTCGGAGTACATTAAGAAACACTTCGATGTCGACTGGCCTGCCCGACACTACTTTCACCTGATGATCAACACGACCATGGGGGACGAAATCGTCGTCGATACGATCCTCCATTCGGTGTCTAATCTTCAACGTTGAGACGATTCGCGGGTGAGGAATTGGCGCGCACGCCCAGCGGCGCTCGCGCCGCTCAACCTGTAAGAACCGACAGGTTCAATTGGCGTAGCCGCTCCGGATCGGCCAGTATGTCAATTTCGACGATCTTGCCATGCCGGATAGTAAACCGACAACCGACTAAGCTCAGTGGACTGATTGAGCCTCTGGCACCGTAAGAACCGTCTCACCACACGTGAGTTGCCAGGATCCGGGGGCGGCCGGAGATGCGGTTCACCACCGGGACACTGAGCACGATCTGCAGGTTTTTCTTTTGCCAGTCCTTGGGTAAACGGCGGGCTGCTTCGGAGAAGTAATCCAGGTTGCTGAGGAACTCGCCGGCGCCGACGGTGCCGTATTGCGTCAGGCCGGCGGCAATGATGACGGGGCGATCGGTAGTGGTGTCCACCATCCGGGTCACGATGGCGTAGTCGACCGGGACGTCCCAGTTGGGCCAATACCGGGTGAGCTTCCACTCGGAGTTTTCGGGGTGTTGGCTGTCATGCACCATCCCGGTATCCTGCTCGCTGTCCTTGCGGAAGGTGAAGCGTAGCTGGTCGGCGGTGCGGAGCGTCCAGGGATTGTCGAAGGCGCCGATCAGGACGGCCGGCGTATCGCGGAGGTCCGCGAAAGACGTGGATCGTACGGCTCGTATACGGTATGGTTTGCGATACCGGTCGAGCAGTGTGGTGAGACGCACCAGGCAGAGCGCGTCATCCAGAGCCACATAGCGGTCGCGCAACAGGACCAGGTCCTCTTCCTGAATCGGTCGGCGTGCCGCGGCGGCGCTCGGCTGGATGATGCCTTGAATCTCGTCCTGGCCTTGAGCCGATCGCAGGTTGTAGGCAGCCTGGACGCCGATGCAGACGAGCACCGTCCCAGGGGCTTTCAGCACCGGGCCCCATAAATCGTCGAGCTCGGAGCGGCGCCAGTTTACGGTCCCGAGAGCTGCCGCCAGGATGAGCACAGCGGCGGAGGCAACGGCGATCGCGATTAAGGACCGCTGGCGGGGTTTGGTCTTGGGGAGCCGGACGGTGGCCACCGGCTTGTCGCCGATGAAATGGAATTCGGCGAGATAGGATCCGGGAAGCAGTTCGATCCGGGTCTCGGACTCATGCCCGGCTTCCTGGTAGTACTGCGCCAGCTTTTTGCGGATCTCGGCGGCGCTCGCCCGAACCACGGGATCCTGGCTGGTGTCGTAGTCGGCGGGGCGACCGAAGACTTCCACTCCAAGGGCCCGCTCCTTCAGGGAATCGACCTCGCCGGAAACGGTTTGCTCGGTGATGCGTCGCAGGAGGCTTTGGCAGCGGCGGCTGCCGCGGAACAGGGGATTGCCGAGCACACGCTCCAATTCCGCCAGGACCTCTTCCGCTTTCTCCGGCGGCAGACGCGGCGTCGGAACTTGCAGGTCAGGCTTCCGAGACATTGCCCGTGCGGTTTCTCAGGGCAATGCTATCACAGAAAATTTGTACTATACATATTTTTGCAATCGCTCTCAGGCTCTTGAATCGGCAAGGATAATCTTTGTACGGTTCCGTAACGACCTTTTATTGGCAACCGAGTGGGGCTATCTTCCCGCCAGCACTGCACGTGTTTGAGGAGGGGCAAAGTGGAGAGGGGTAATCGAAGACTGCATAAGTCAGGAAAACCGCGCTGCGGCCTGGTAGTGCTGCTGGGGATCGCACTGCTCGGTACAGTAGCGTACAGTCAGGAAACGGCCAGCATCGTGGGAACGGTCACCGACCAGAGCGGCGCGGGCGTCCCCAACGCCAAGGTCACGGTGACCAACACCGACAATGGATTCGTTCGCAACACGACCACGAACGCGACCGGGAACTATTCCGCCAGCTCACTCGGCATCGGGCACTATATGGTCCGGGTGGAGGCCTCGGGTTTCAAAGCGTACGAGCGAACCGGGATCACGTTGAATGTCAACGACACGGTGCGGGCGGACGCTCCGCTTCAGGTCGGCGAGACAAGGGAAAGCGTCACCGTAGAAGCCAGCGCGGTTCAGGTTCAGGCGGACTCCAATGAAGTCAGCCAGACGATTACCGCTGCCCAAGTCTCGGATCTCGCGACCAATGGCCGCAATGTGATCCAGCTTGCGGCCCTGGTGCCGGGTGCCTCCGCCTCGATCCCGGACTTCGATTCGCCGATGGCCCAGAACCAGAACCGGACCATCTCGTTCGGCGGCCAGCGGCCCGACCACAATAACTGGATGGTAAATGGAGGAGAAGCCTATGACCGGGGCGGCGGCGGCATCCTCATCGTCTCGCCGTCACAGGATTCGCTGCAGGAATTCAAGGTCATGACGAGCAACTTTGGCGCCGATTTAGGTCAATCGTCCGGCGGCATGATTACGATGGCCACCAAGAGCGGCACGAAGCAGTACCACGGGGGCGCCTGGGAGTACGTACGCAACGATGCGTTCGACGCGAACACCTTTTTTGCGAACCTGAACGGCAGGAATAAACCGGAGCTCCGGTACAACACGTTCGGTTTCAACTTCGGCGGGCCGATTCCGAAGATCGGACACGAAAAGAAGACCTTCTTCTTTTACAACATGGAGTGGCGCAGGCTGGTGCAGGGGGGCGAGATCAACGCGGTCGCGGTTCCGCGCGCCATGACGACCGGCGATTTCAGCTCGCTTTCGACGGCCATCCACGTTCCGGCGACCAACGATCCGGCTGCGATCGCCAGGTTCGCGCAGTACGGGCTTACACCGGGGCAGAACTTCCCAAACAACATCATCCCTGCCGGATTGCTCGATGCCAACGCCAAAGCACTTCTGAGTGCAGGCCTATTCCCGGGGCCAAACGCCGCCGGAGGCCGCTATTACGCGTCGGTGCCGAACAGGACCAATTATCGCGAGGAGACCTTCCGCGTCGATCACCAGATTGGCAGCAAACTGGCTCTGATGGGCTCCCTGATTTACGACAACGGCGTTCAGTCGCAATCCCCTCCGCTGTGGGCCGGCGGCACGTACGACACGGCCGGTTCGGTGATGTCGGTTCCCTCCTGGGCCGGTGTGGTGCGCGCCACGTATACCATCAGCCCGACGCTGCTGAACGAGGCGTCGTTCAACTACAACGGCAATAATCTCGACATCAACGACGTCGGCTTGTATCAGAAACCGTCCGGATACACCGTGCCGAACTTCTTTCAGGCAAACAAGGACAACAAGCTGCCGGGGGTCAGCATCGGATCTCCCTACAATGTCAGCTATACCCCGGGTTGGTGGCCCTGGGTGAATACCTGGCGTAGCTGGCAGGGGAAGGACGACGTCTCCTGGAGTCACGGCAAACACAACCTCAAGTTTGGCGGGGCGTACATGTACACCCACAAGTGGCAGCAGTTCCAGCTCAACGCCGGTGGGCAATTCGGGTTCAACTCATCGGCCACCGGCAATGGGTTTGCGGACTTCATGCTCGGCTACGCCTCGTCGTACAGCGAACCGGCCAGTGTGGACTTCGTGCACATCTCGAACAACACGTATACCCTCTACGCCATGGACGACTGGCGGGTCAGCAATCGCCTGACGCTCAACCTGGGTTTGCGCTGGGAAGGCCTTCCCCACGCCTACGATTCCGAAAACACGGCGTCGAATTTCTATCCGAACCTGTACAACCCGGCGCAAGCGGCGACCTTCCTGCCGAGCGGCGCTTTGGACACGAACGGTCCCGGATTCACTACGGTTCCCAACATTCCTCTATCGAACGTGAAGTTCTACATGAACGGCGTGGGGATCGCCGGGCGAAACGGAATTCCGAGCGGGCTGGTGAACAACCACTGGGACACGTTCGCCCCGCGCGTGGGTTTTGCCTTCGATTTGACCGGACGCCAGACGACGGTTCTGCGCGGCGGCGCCGGCATTTTCTATGAACGCCTGGCGGGCAACGAGATGTACAACATCGGACAGAACAACGTTCCCTTCGCGTATCAATCCGCCCCGACCAACGTGTACTTCGACAATCCCGCGACGAGCTACACCAGCGGACAAACGGCGTCCGCGCCGTACTTTCCTGCGAGCATCACCACGGTAGACCAGTCTTACAAGGTACCCACCGCGCTTCAGTGGAGCCTGGGAATCCAGCATGAATTGCGGCAGAACACGGTGCTGACGGTGGCATATGTGGGCAACTCGAATTACCACCAGTCGGAAGGGATCAATATCAATACTCTGCCGCAGAACGACCCGCACCGGCAGGGCGTTTGTGGCGCCAATTGCGGCTACGTGGGAGCTGCCTTGAATCCCAACCTCTACCGGCCCTTCCAGGGATGGTCAAGCATCGCGCCAATGTACATGGGTGCCAACTCCAACTACAATTCGCTGCAAGTGAGCGTGCGGGCCACCGCGTGGAAGTACCTGACGTTGAACAGTTCCTACACGTGGTCGCATACCTTCGACATCATCGATGGCGAGCTGTTCAGCAACGTTTCCAATCCGTTCAATGCACGCTGGGACTACGGTCCGGCAGGCTGGGACCGGCGGCAGATCTGGATCACGAGCTTTATCTATGCAATCCCGTTCTTCCGGAATTCGTCCAGCCGCGCTACGAAGGCCCTGCTGGGCGGATGGGAACTCTCCGGCATCTACACGCTCGAGTCGGGAACGCCGTTTTCGATCGGCGGCGGACCCGACAACCTCGGGTATGGCGGCGGCACCAGCAACCGGGCGAACGTAGTTGCGCCCATCACCTATCCGAAGACCCGTTTCCAATGGTTCAGCACCTCGTCGTTCGCGGTACCCGCGCCGCTCCAGTGGGGAACGGCGGCCAGGAACGACGTGGTAGGGCCGGGACGCAACACCTGGAATGTTGCTATGTTCAAGGCGTTCCAATTCCACGAGAGAGCCCGGTTCGAGTTCCGCGCGGAAACGTTCAACACGTTCAATCACACCCAGTTCACCAATCCGAGCTCGGGCGTGACCAACTCCGACTTCGGACAGATCAGCAACACCTACAACTCGCGCACCCTGCAACTGGGCTTGAAGTTCCTGTTCTGATCGAACAGAACCGCTCCGTGAACTTCTTCGGCAAGCGTATTTCCTGCGCGCTGGCGGTCACCGCGGCAGCGGCGTGGGCAATCGCGTCGGGACAGAATGCGTCGCCGGCAATTCATTTCACGTTCCGGCCCATCGGATTCCGCCTGGATAGCTGCGAGACGCCGCGGCGGCACGCGCCGGAGACGATGGCCGGCGGAGTGGCGGTCTTCGATTACAACAACGACGGCTACCCGGACATTTTCTTCACCAACGGAGCCGACATCGAGTCGCTCAAGAAGACGTCACCGAAATATTCCGACCGGCTGTTCGAGAACGACGGCAAGGGGCACTTCACGGATGTGACCGCGAAAGCCGGCCTCGCCGGAACGGGATTCGACAACGGAGTGGCCATCGGCGATTACGACAACGACGGCCGCGAAGATATCTTCGTCGCCGGCGTGCACGGGAACCACCTGTATCACAACGATGGCGGTACGTTCCGCGATGTCACGGCCGAAGCGGGGCTGGGCGCGCCAGATGCGCAGTACGGCCCCTTGTGGTCGGTCGGAGCCGCATGGGTGGACGTCAACAACGACGGCCTGCTGGACCTTTTCGTGGTGAATTACCTGGCGTGGGACGCGGCTCGGGAGCCCTCCTGCGAGGCGGCGCCGGGCAAGCTGGATTACTGCCATCCGAAATTCTATAAACCGACGCCCGGTCAGTTGTTCCTCAACAACGGAGACGGGACCTTTCGCGACGTTTCGGCGGAATCGGGGATCCGTGCCCACGCGGGGAAGGGAATGGGCGTAGCGGTTGCGGACTACGACCTGGATGGCCTGCCGGATCTCTTCGTCACCAACGACAAAATGTACAACTTCCTGTTTCACAACCAGGGCGGCGCCCGCTTCGAGGAAATCGCTTTCAATGCCGGAGTGGCTTTGACGGAAGACGGGAGATTCATTTCGGGAATGGGGGCGGATGCCCGGGACATGGATAACGACGGCCTGCCGGATATTGTGTTCGCGGCGCTCGACAACGAGACGTTTCCGCTTTTCCGCAACCTGGGCAAGCGCGGATTTGCCGACGCGACCCGAAGCAGCGGCCTGGCGCGGCTCAGCATGCCGATGGCGGGGTATTCGCCCACGATCGCCGACTTTGACAACGACGGCTGGAAAGACATTTTCATGACGCGCGGGCACGTGCAGGCTCTGGGAGAAGCCAAGGTGACGGTCGATCAGCCGAACACGGTGTTTCGCAACCTGGGCGGCGCGAAGTTTCAGGCGCTGACGGCGGAATGCGGTTTGACCGCGCAGGCGCCCGCGCGGCACCGCGGCTCCGCGGCGGCGGACCTCAATGGCGATGGCCGCCTGGACGTGGTAGCCACGGCCCTGGGAGCGCCGGCGGAAGTGTGGCTGAACGACAGTCCCGGGGATGCGCATTGGCTGGAGCTCAAGCTGGAGGGCACGGCCAGCAACCGCGACGGCATCGGGGCCAGAATCAAGGTGACGGCGAGCAGCGGCGTGCAGTACAGCCACGTGTCGTTCGCGGCCGGGTACGCATCCGCGAGCGCCGCGCCGGTGCATTTCGGACTGGGTTCGGCGGCATCGGCCGGCGCGGTCGAGATTCGTTGGCCCTCGGGGGCCGTGCAGGAGCTCGAGAACGTCGCGGCCGATCGGGTGATCCGGGTGAAGGAGCCGGCGGGGAAGTAACTACCACTCGGCCACCGAGCCGTCCTGGACGAAGACGCGCGCCATCGGTTTGGAGCCGCCGAAGGGATACTTGCTCAGCGCCTCCTCGGTGAGGTCGAAGCCGAGGCCGGGTTTCTCGGGCAGCGGATACTTGCCGTTCACCATGCGCATCGCAGGGAAGCCGAACCACTCGGCCCAGATTTTGTCGCGCGGCTGCGGCACGATATTGCCGCAGCATTCCTGGATGAGGAAGTTGGGGATCGCCGAATCGAGGTGCAGGGATGCCAGCAGACCGATGGGGCCTTCGCAGCCGTGCGGGGCCATCGAAATCCCGGAAGCGGCCGCGGCCATGGCGACCTTCCAGAGCGCGGTGATGCCGCCGACGTGGTTCATGTCGGTCTGGAGGATATCGACCACGCCCAACTCGATCAACTCGCGGCAGCCATAGGCAGCCACCAGACGCTCGCCGGTGGCAATGGGCGTGGTGCTGCGCCGGGCGATGCGGGCCATGGCCTTGACGTTCTCCGGCGGGCAGGGCTCTTCGACCCACAGCAGGTTCAGCGGCTCGACCTCTTTGACGATCACCGAGGCGACGCTGGGGCTGGTCTTGGCGTGAAAATCGACGGCGATGTCGATATCCGGCCCGAGGCCTTCGCGCAGCATCTCGATCGAACGCACGGCAGCGGTGATCCTGTCGTTGGTGTCGATCCACTCGTAGTAGCCGGGGATGCCGCCCTTGAAGCAGGTGATCCCCTGGCCGGCGGCGTTGGCGCGCAACGCGCGCAACTCATCCAGGTTGCGGCCGCTGGCGATATAGTAGCCGCGCACGCCCGCGGGATCGTTGGGTCCGCCCAGCAGTTTGTAAACGGGCATACCGAGGATCTTGCCGCGGAGGTCCCACATGGCCTGGTCGATCCCGGAAATGGCCGAGCCCATCACGGGTCCCGCGCGATAGAAGCTGTGCACGTACATCGACTGCCAGTGGTGCTCGCTCTGCACCGGGTCGGAGCCGATGACGAAGTCGCGGAAGTCATTGACGCAGGCCATCACCGCGCCGGCCTTGCCTTCCAGGGTCGCTTCGCCCCAGCCGACCAGGCCGGCATTGGTCTCCAGCTTGACGAAGACGTAGGGACGGTCCGAGGTCGGCGAGATAGAGACTCCGAACACCTTGAGGTTGGTGATCCTGACCTTGGAGCCGAGGCCGCGAAAAGCATCGGCGCCGGGCGGCGCGGCCTGAGGCGGCGAGAACGCGCAGTCGCAGGCCGACGTCGTCACGGACCGGCGAGACTCGCCAGCCACGCGGCCGGCCGCCATTGCGGCAGCGGCGCCTCCCAGGAATTGACGGCGCTTCATGCGGTACGCTCCTTGTACTCTTCCAGGGCCTTCTCGTTCACGGTGATTCCAAGTCCGGGAGCGGAAGGCAAGACGGCAAAACCGTCCTTGACGGTCTCCACGTCTCCGGCGACGGCGGCGCGCATTTTGCGGTCCTGCTCCGCCTGCGGAAAAGGGATCTGCTGGATGAAGAAGTTCGGCAAACTGGCGGCGAGCTGCAAGGCCGCCGCCGACGCCACCGGTCCGCCGTTGTGATAAGGCGCCACCGCAACGTAATAGGACTCCGCGATGGCGGCCATCTGGCGGATTTGCGAGATACCGGTCAGGGAGATGTCGGGCCGCAGGATATCGATGGCTTCCTCACGCAGCAGGTCCTGAAAGCCGGAAGGCTGCTGGATGGACCGGCCGAGTCCCAGGGGCGTGACGTTTTCGGTCGCGATTTTTTTCAGCGCTCCGAGATTCAGCGGAGGACACGGTTCCTCGAGCCAGAGCAGGTGATACCGCTCGAAGGCGGCCGCCAGTGACGCGGCGTCGCCGGGAACCAGATTCGCCGCGCAGTCGAGCACGAAATCCGTGCCTGCTCCCGCCGCCTGCCGCAAGGTGTCCAGGCGTTTGCGGGCCGCCAGCACGAACGCCTGCCCCTGGTTGCGCGCGGCCGGCGCCGGCGCCGGGACCAGAAATGCCTGGAAGCCCGCGGCTCGGGCGCGGCGCGCGGATTCGGCGAGGTCGCTATCGGCGGCGCCTTCGAGCGGCGCGAGCGCGCGGCACTTGTTGCGCGTGGGACCTCCCAGAACCTGGTAGACGGGCGCTTGCGCCGAGCGGCCCACGACGTCCAGCATGGCCATATTCAGGGCCGCCATCAGGCCGTAGGGCGCATTCTTAAGCCGGTGCCGCAGCGTTTCAAATTGCGTGGCTTCGGTGCCGCGGACGGCGTCGAGCACGCCTGCGAGATCTCGCGCGGAGATTTCGGGGCACTCTCCGTAGCCTTCGAGGCCGCCGCGGGTTTCGAGCCGGAGCACGGTATACGAGCGTCCGGAGACCGGCTCGCGAAGGCGATAGTCGCGGAGGGAGGCGATTTCGAGCCGTGGGTTTGACCTGGCGGGCATGGCTGCCTGGGGAGGAGCAAACGCCATCAAGCGCGCCCGCCGGACCTGGATCGGATTCGGCATGTTTTGACCTCTCAGGAAGAATTCGTCTGAGTGCTGTCAAGCGTCCTGCCGATTATACTCTCTCGACCCCGCGCGAATCGGGGCGCAGGGGTACAGTAGAGGGATGTCCAGTATCCTGATCATTACCGGGGACGGCGGGGAATCGTACGAGGCCCTGTATGCAGTGCATCGATTCGAGGAGGAAGGCTGGAAGGCGGTGGTCGCGGCCCCGGCGCGGCGGCGGCTGAACCTGGTGATGCACGATTTCAAGCCGGGATGGGACACGTATATCGAGCGGCGGGGCTACGGGCTGGAAGCCGACCTGGCATTCGACGACGTCAAGGTGGAGGAGTATGACGCGGTGCTGGTGCTGGGAGGCAGGGCGCCGGAATACCTGCGGAACAACGCCAGGGTGCTGGAGATCGTGCGCGAGTTCGATCGCCGGGAGAAGCACGTTTTCGCCATCTGCCACGGAGTGCAAATCCTGGCGGCGGCGGGACTCGCGCGCGGGAAGAACGTCACCTGCTACGAGCACGTCCGCCTGGAAGCGGAGCAGGCCGGAGGAAAGTTCGTCAACCAGCAGACCGTGTGCGACGGGCGAATCGTAACGGCGCAGACGTGGCAGTCGCATCCTTCTTTCTATCGCGAGATCTTCGCGCAGCTTTCCGGTAAGTCGAGTGCCGCTCGATCCTGAGGTTGCCGCCCTGCTGGAGCGGCAGAAGAGCCTGCCACCGCGCTCCTCCCTGGACGTCGCGCGAACCCGCGAGATGGTCCGGCGTGCCGGCGCGCTCGCCGGAGAGCCTCCCAAGCTTGCCAGGGTGGAAGACATGCTGCTGCCCGGGCGAATCGGCGCACGGCGGTATTGGCCGTCCGCGGACGATGGGCAGCCCATCGTCATGTACTTTCACGGGGGCAGGTTTTTCAGCGGCGATCTGGAAAGCCATGACACGCTGTGCCGGCTGCTGGCGATCGCGGCCGGCTGCCGCGTGATCGCCGTCGATTACCGCCTGGCCCCGGAACATCTCTTTCCCGCCGCGGCGGAAGACGCATGCCGGGCGGTGGAATGGGTCGCGGGACAGGGCGTGCCGGCGGGGCTGGCGGGCGACAGCGCCGGGGCCAACCTGGCGGCGGTGGCGGCACTGGCTCAACGCGGCTCGAGTATCAGGTGCCAGGTATTGATCTATCCCATGATCGACGCCGCGTGTAGCTCGCCGTCGTTCGAAACGTACGCCGACGGCTACGGACCGGCGGCGATCGACATGAAGCGCGGCTGGAGCGAGTACCTGCCACAAGGCGCCGATCCACGCGGCCCGCTGGCCTCGCCGCTCTACGCCGAGGATCTGGCAGGGGCGCCGCCGGCATTCGTCCTGACCGCGGAATACGACACACTACGCGACGAAGGCGAGGCCTACGCGCGAAAACTGATCGAGGCCGGCACCCCCGTTCAGGTGAGACGGTACCTGGGCGCGATACACGGGTTCTTCGCCATGCCGGGCGCGCTGAGGGTCGCGCGCGAGGCGATGGAAGACGTCGCAGGTTTTCTCAGGCTCCGGCTGGGGATGCCGGATCGGGTGCACTCATGAAAGTACTCTTCATCGGCGGTACCGGGATCATCAGCACGGCGTGCACGCGGCTCGCCCTGGAGCGCGGGATCGAGCTCACGCTCTTGAATCGCGGGCGTCATGCCACGCAGACTCCACCGGGCGCCAGGGTGGTGACCGCGGATATCGAGGACGCCGCCGCGGTCTCGCGGGCACTGGCCGGCGAACGCTTCGATGCCGTGGTCGATTGGATCGCCTTTGAGCCGGCGCAGGTGGAGCGCGATATGGAGCTGTTCCGCGGGCGCACGCGCCAGTACATCTTCATCAGCTCAGCCAGCGCTTACCAGAAGCCGGCGGGGCACTATCTCATCACCGAATCGACGCCGCTCGCCAACCCGTACTGGAGCTATTCGCAGCAGAAGATCGCCTGCGAAGAGCGCCTGATGCGCGCGTATCGCGAGGAAGGCTTTCCGGTCACCATCGTGCGCCCGTCGCACACCTACGGCGACACGCAGATCGCGCTGGCGGTCAATAGCTGGGCCAAATCTTACACCGCCGTCGACCGCATGCGGCGCGGCAGGAAAGTGATCGTCCCCGGGGACGGCTCGTCGCTGTGGGTGATCACGCACAACACCGATCTTGCGAAAGGGTTCGTGGGCCTGCTGGGCCGCGAGCAGGCCATCGGGCACGCGTTCCACATCACCAGCGACGAGGTGATGTGCTGGGACCAGTGGTATCGGCTGACCGCCGAGGCGGCCGGCGTGGAGCCCAACCTGCTTCACATCGCGAGCGATTTTCTCGCCGCGTGCATTCCCGAATCGCGCGGCGGGCTGACCGGAGACAAGGCCGCCAGCGTGGTCTTCGACAATACGAAAATCAAACGCTTCGTACCGGAATACAGCGCGACCATGCCGTATACGCTCGGAATTCGGCGCACGATCGCGTGGTTCGATGCCGACCCGGCGCGCCGGCAGATCGACGAGGAAGCCAACGCGCGCTGGGATAGATTGATCGACGCCTACGAGCGGGGGACCGCGGAAGCGCTGCGTATCTTCCGCGCTTAACCCGGCGCCGCGATATACTTTCACCAACGGGGACTGCAGCGGCCGGCCATTGGTGCGCCGCGAAACGAACCTATGTGGATAGTCCGGTTAGCTCTCGGCCGCCCGTACACCTTCGTGGTGATGGCGATCCTGATCGCGATCCTCGGCGGGTCGGCCATCGTCACCATGCCGGTGGATATCTTCCCTTATATCGACATCCCGGTGGTGAGTGTGCTGTGGGTGTATTCGGGTCTTTCCCCCGAAGAGATGGAAAAGCGCGTGGTCACGGGGTTCGAGCGCAGCCTCACGTCGAACGTCAACGACATCGAGCATATCGAATCGCAATCCTACTCCGGCTACGCGGTGGTGAAGATTTACTTTCACCCGAATGTGAAGATCGATATGGCGGTGGCCCAGACCACGGCCACGATGCAGACGGCGCTGCGCCAGATGCCTCCCGGGATGTTCCCGGCCAACATCCTCAAGTACGACGCGTCGAGCGTGCCGATCCTGCAGCTAGGGCTTTCGAGCAAGACCCTGCGCGAGCAGGAAATCTTCGATATCGGGAACAACTTCATTCGCACGCCGCTCGGCACGGTGCAGGGCGCCTCGGTCTCCTACCCGTTCGGCGGCAAGCAGCGCGCGGTGATGGTGGACCTGAACCTGGAGGAACTCTACGCCAAGCAGCTTTCGCCGATCGACGTCTCCAATGCGCTGAACCTGCAGAACCTGATTCTCCCCGCCGGCACCGCGAAGCTGGCGCGCACCGAGTACCAGGTGCGGGTGAACAGCAGTCCGATCGAGCTGGGAGACCTGAACAACCTGCCCATCAAGACCGTGAACGGCGCGACGGTCTACATCAAAGACGTGGCGCAGGTGCGCGACGGCTTTCAGGTGCAGAACAATATCGTGCGCACCAACGGATCGCGCGGCGTGCTGATCACCGTGACTCGCAACGGGAAGGCGTCCACGCTGGCGATTGTGAACGCGGTCAAGGCCGCCCTTCCGCGCATCCTGGCGAATGTGCCGCCGGAGCTGAAAGTGACCGCGCTGGCCGATCAGTCGGTCTTCGTGCGCGCGTCCATCGAGGGCGTGCTGCGCGAGGCGCTGATCGCCGCCGGCCTGACCGGGCTGATGATCCTGCTGTTCCTGGGAAGCTGGCGCAGCACCCTGATCGTCTGCATCTCGATTCCCCTTTCGATTCTCACGTCGCTCTGCCTGCTCAGCCTGCTGGGACAGACCATCAACGTGATGACGCTAGGCGGGCTGGCCCTGGCGGTCGGCATCCTGGTGGACGACGCCACGGTGGAGATCGAGAACACCCACCGCAACCTCGCCATGCGGAAGCCGATCATCACCGCGGTGCTGGACGGCGCGTCGCAGATCGCGGTTCCCACCTTCGTGGCCACGCTCTCCATCTGCATCGTGTTCGTACCCGTGCTGCTGCTCACCGGGACGGCACGCTACCTGTTTACGCCGCTCGCCATGGCGGTGGTCTTCGCCATGCTCGCGTCGTATCTGCTTTCGCGCACGCTGGTGCCGACGATGATGGCGTACCTGCTGGAATCGGAGGCGGGCGCGGGCCCGCGCCGCAAGAGCCTGTTCGAGCACGGCCATCACCTGTTCAACCGCGCTTTC
>DATJYW010000313.1:0-8478 GCA_035499435.1 Candidatus Acidiferrales bacterium
CGCGGGGGCGTACACTGTGTTTAAGGAGCTCAGCGACCAGCTTGCCGTGCAGAAGGCCAGATTCGAAGCGCTCGTGAAAACCGACTTGCCGGCCGTGAATCAGCAATTGTCCACCGCGAAACTCAAGCCTCTGGAGGTGACGACTACGGAGACCTCCGCAACACCATAGGTGTCGATGCATCGTCTTTTCGCCGCTCTGCTCGTCGCCTCCGTCGCCGCCGCGCAGCAGGCACCGGTCATCCTGATCTCGATCGACACGCTGCGCGCCGATCATCTCAGTGCGTACGGCTATAAGGCCGTGCCCACGCCGGCGCTGGATTCCTTCGCCGAGCACGGCACCCTGTTCTCGGCCGCCGATTGCCAGGCGCCGCTTACGCTGCCGTCGCACGCCTCCCTGTTCACCTCCACCTATCCGTTCGAGAACCGCATCCAGGAAAACGCCGAACCCGTTCCCGCCGGCGCCGTCACGCTAGCCACAGTGCTCCACGCGCACGGCTACAAGACCGCCGCATTCATCGGATCGGTCTTCCTCGAGCAGCGCATGGGGCTCAACCAGGGCTTCGATTTCTACGATAGCCCCTTCGATTTTCGCGTGCTGTCGCCCATGTCCGGCGAGATGTTCTTCGCCGGTGCGGCGGGAAGTCCGATGGGTGTGCGCGACCGCCGCGACGGCGCGCTGGTGGTGCGTGCCGCCATCCAGTGGCTGGCGGCCAGTCACGGCGAGCACGCGGTCTTCGCCTTCCTCCACCTCTTCGACATGCACCTGCCGTACCGCAACGGGTACGACGCGCAGCTCGCCTATGTCGATTCGCTCATGGCGACGTTCAAACAGGCGCTGGTGCGCGGCGGATGGTGGGACCGCTCGCTGGTGATTCTCCTCTCCGACCACGGCGAGAGCCTCGGCGAACACGGTGAAGCCAGCCACGGCTACTTCATCTACGAAAGCACGCTGCAGGTTCCGCTCCTGATTCATTGGCCAACATCCCCGCTGCCCGCCAGGGTCGATCAGCCCGCCGGGCTGATCGACGTGGCGCCCACCGTTCTCGACTACCTCCACATCCCGATCCCGCCCTCGTTAGCGGGCCGAACCCTGCTCGACCGGAGCCCGCGCCCTGTCGTCGCGGAGAGCACGCACGCGCACGATGCGTTCGGCTGGTCGCCGCTGCGCAGCATCCGCATCGGCGAATACAAATTTATCGACGCGCCCAAGCCCGAGTTATACGAACTGGCCTCCGATCCGCGCGAGCAGAACAACCTGGCCGCGCGCGAGCCCGACCGCGTGCAGTCGATGCGCGGAGCGCTCGCGCAGGTCCTGGCGGCGCATCAGCCAAAGCATCCCGCGCCGGCGAGTACGCTCTCCGCGCACGACCGTGCCGTGCTCCACTCGATGGGGTACGTCGCGCCGGGACCCAAGCTCACCAACCCCAGCGGCGCCGATCCCAAGGACCGCCTCGGCGAATTCCAGCAGTACGAAGACGCGCAGATCGCCTTATACCGAGGCCGCACCGCGGATGCCGCGGCGATGCTGCGCAAGATTCTGGCGGAGGACCCGGGCAACACGCTGGCGCGCCGCGATCTGGGCGGCATTTACCTTGAGCAGAAGTCGTATCTGCGGGCGCGCACCGAGCTGGAGCGCGTGGCGGCGGCGGCGCCGGACGATTACGTCACGCAATACCAGCTCAGCCTGGCGTGCGACGGATTGCATCTCGGCGAGCAGGCGGCCGCGCATCTGAAATTGGCATGCGCCATCGCCCCCGACGCCGCGCCGTGCCATCGATAGCGATAATTGTTTTTTTTACACGAAGCGTGGTTACACCCGCGCCGCTAGCACGTAAGTAAACAGAAGGAGGAATATCGTGCCAAGACCAGTTCATTTCGAGATCCCGGCGGAGAATCCGCAGCGGGCAATGGACTTTTACGCCAAACTGTTCGGTTGGAAGTTCCAGAAATGGGACGGCCCCGTGGATTACTGGATCATCACCACCGGACAACCCGGCGAGCCCGGTATCGACGGCGGGTTAATGCCGCGGCGCGACCCGGCGCAGCCGTGCGTAAACACCGTCGCGGTGCCCAACCTCGACGAATCAACCAAGGTCGCGGAGTCCGCAGGCGGGAAGTGCGTGGTGCCGAAGATGCCGATTCCGGGCGTAGGATGGCTGGCCTACTTCAAGGACACGGAAGGGCACATCTTCGGGATGATGCAGAACGATCCTTCGGCGAAGTAGCGCGGCCGCTCCGTATAGGGGCTCCGGTCGTCTGTTATAGTAAGCCTTCCCCATGTCCGAGCATTCGAAGTTCCTGTTGGCGGATAGCCAGATTCCCACGGCATGGGTCAACGTCCTGCCGTCGCTGCCGGAGCCCCTTGACCCGCCGCTTCATCCTGCAACGCGCGCGCCGCTGACGCCGCAAGACCTGCTCCCCCTGTTCCCCATGGAGCTGATCGAGCAGGAGTTCTCGCCCAAGCCGATGGTGGACATCCCTGGCGAGGTGATGGACATCTACCAGCTGTGGCGCGCCACGCCGCTGTATCGCGCCCGCCGCCTGGAGAAGGCGCTGGACACTCCGGCGCACATCTACTACAAGTACGAAGGCACGAGCCCCGCGGGAAGCCACAAGCCGAATACCGCCGTGGCGCAGGCCTACTACAACAAGCGGGCCGGCATCAAACGGCTGGCGACGGAGACCGGGGCCGGGCAGTGGGGCAGCGCGCTCGCACTCGCCTGCCGCTTCTTCGGGCTGGAATGCTCCGTGTACATGGTGCGCATCAGCTACGATCAAAAGCCTTATCGCCGGATGATGATGCACTCCTGGGGAGCCGAAGTGTTTCCCAGCCCCAGCCCGCAGACCAACGCGGGCCGCGGCGTGCTGGCGCAGTCGCCGGATTCGCCGGGCAGCCTGGGAATCGCCATCAGCGAGGCCGTGGAAGACGCCGCCACGCACTCGGACACCAACTACGCGCTGGGCAGCGTGCTCAATCACGTGATGCTGCACCAGACCGTGATCGGCCAGGAAGCAAAGCTGCAGATGGCGCAGGCGGGAGAAGATCCCGAAATCGTGATCGGCTGCTTCGGCGGGGGAAGCAATTTCGGCGGGCTGGCGCTGCCCTATGTGCTCGATCGCCTGGCCGGCAGGGGTCCGCGCATCGTCGCTGTCGAGCCTTCGGCGTGTCCCACCCTGACCCGCGGCACCTTGGCATACGACTACGGCGACACGGCGAAGCTCACACCGCTGATCAAGATGTACACCCTGGGGCACGATTTCGTGCCGCCGGGAATTCACGCCGGGGGCCTGCGTTACCACGGCGCATCGCCGTTGCTCAGTCACCTGCTGAAACTCGGACACATCGAAGCGCGGGCGGTGAACCAGTTGCCGGTGTTCGAAGCGGCGCTGCAATTCGCGCGCACCGAGGGCATACTGCCGGCGCCGGAATCGTCGCACGCGATCCGCGCGGCGGTGGATGAAGCCATCGCGGCGCGCGAAGAGGGCAAGCCTCGCGTGATCCTGTTCTGCCTCAGCGGGCACGGGCACTTCGACCTCGGCTCGTACGAGAGCTACCTCAACGGCAAATTGCAGGACTACGAATACCCCGGGCGGCAGATCGACGACGTCCTGGCACAGGCCTGAGCGATCGCCGCTTCACGCGCAGTTCGCTTTTCTTCCGGAGTTGTGCTACGAATCGGTACCTGGTGAGGTACCGACGATGACTCTGTTGATGGACTACCCGCTCGTGGTGTTCGTATTCGCCCTCCTGGTGCTCTGGGTTTCAGCACAAGCCGGATCATGGCTTCGCAGAAGGCAAGTGCTGGCAGACGCCGAGCACGAGTATCTGGACACCATTGAAGGCGCGTCCCTGACGCTGCTTGCCCTGATTATCGGCTTCAGCTTTTCCATGGCCGTGGGGAGATACGATCAGCGCAAGAACTACGAGGAGGAGGAAGCCAATGCCATCGGGACGGAATATGTTCGCGCGGGCCTTCTGCCTGCCGGCGATGCGGCGCGTGTCCGGCAGCTCCTGAAGAGCTACCTGGACCAGCGCGTCTTGTACTACACGGTTGGCCGCGATGCCAACAGGATTGATCAAGTCAATGCCGCCATCGACCGGTTGCAGAGCGACCTCTGGTCGGCCATTCAGACGCCCACCCTGGCCCAGCCTACACCCGTTGCGGCTCTGGCCGTCTCGGGCATGAACGACGTATTGAACTCGCAGGGGTACACACAGGCCGCATGGTGGAACCGGATTCCGGCCGCCGCCTGGGTTCTGATGGTCGGGATCGGAATCTTCTGCAACGGGCTGGTTGGATACAACGTGCGCCAGGAACGCGCCAGGCCCCGGTGGTATTTCCTCTTGCCGGGGATCGTGGCGGTGTCTTTCTTCCTCATCGCCGACATGGATAGTCCGCGGGGCGGTGTCATTCGAGTGGCGCCCCAGAACCTGATCAGCCTTGCCCAATCGCTCCGTGCGCAATAGGCGTCCATTTCGAAGCTGCCTGCTCGCACCGTTGCTGGCTGTGACCGGCGTCGGGTGCAATGCCGCGAGCGACCCCGCGCCGCCTCCCATCACCACCGACCGACCCGCGGTGACCGCCGCCAGCACCGTGGTGCCGAAGGGAAGTCTCCAATTCGAGAACGGGTTCGCTGAGACCTCGAGCCAGGGGGAGCGCACGTTCGACGGTCCGGAGACTCTGCTGCGATTCGGGGTGGCATCGAAGACCGAACTGCGGCTGGTTGCGCCTAACTATTTCGCGCAAGCTGAGGGAGCGTCCGGTTTCGGCGACCTCACGATCGGAATCAAGCAGCAGATGGGCCCAGTGCACGGTTTCGACGTGTCGCTGATCGCGTCGCTCAGCCTGCCGGCGGGCGCCGCCGCGTTTTCGAGCCACGGATACGATCCGTCCGTACAGTTACCCTGGTCGCGTGCGCTGTCCGAAAAATGGATCGCCGCCGGAATGCTGTCCGTGTATTTCCCGACCGTGAACGGGAGCCGCAACGTGACCGGCGAGACGGCGTTCCTCTTCGACCGGGTGCTGACCGGCAAATGGGATGCCTTCGCGGAGTATGCCGGGAGTTTTCCGGAGCGCGGCGGGACAAGGCACCTTCTGCACTTCGGCACGGCATTCAAACTGGCGCCGCGGCAGCAGATCGACGTGCATGTTGGCGTAGGCGTGTCATCGGCGGCGCCAGATCACTTCGCCGGTATCGGGTACTCGTTCCGGCTGTGACTTTGCCGCCGGCCGGCCACCGTGGCGGCCGAGGTCTCGCGGAGAGGCGAGAACGGCTGCTCGACAAATCGAAACATCACGTAAGATCCCGCCAGCGCGGAAATGGCAGCGGCGGGAACGGCGGCCCACCGCGGGGCGGCAAAATGAGCGACCGTCAGCAGGGCAAGGCCATGGGTGAGATAAAACGAATAGCTGATGCGGCTCAAAAACAGCAGAGGCCGCGGCGTGGGACGCGGCAGCAGCCAGCAGCAAAGGGCAAAAGCACCGATACCGCCGAGGATGGTTCCCAAATGTCCGACGCCCAGGAATGCGCGCGCGATTGCGCCCGCCGCCGCAACCAGAATCCACCCGGGCACTTTCGCGGGCGGCAGCCACTCGGCCAGGAGGACGCCGGCGGGCAGGAGCGCCGGTCTGCCGGCCTTCAGATAAACCAGAACGGTAAGCAGGGACCACAGCACCGTTCGCCACCGCAGAGACCAGCCGCTGCTCCAGGCGGCAAGCGGATGGATGACCACGTAGAAAAGACAGATGCAGCCCAGCGTCCAGGACACGGTGATGATGCGCGGCGCGCCAAAGGCAAGCGGGACCAGCACTGCGTTCTTGAGAATCATCCAGGCCGCCGCCACACGGTCGGCGGGCAATCTGGACATCCCCGGCAGCGCCGCGGAGGCAGCGATATAGAAGATCAGCACAAAGGCGAACACGGGATAAATTCTGGCCAGGCGCCGCGCCAGAAATACGTCGAAGGGCACCGGGCGAGAGCGGAGCGACAAATAAACCAGGCATCCCGTGAGGACCAGGAACATGTCGGTCCCGACGCGGCAGAGATCCATGACCGGGCGGGGCTGCTCGTGGAAGAGCACCGCAATCAAGTGGACCAGGAATACGGCCATCATGGCCGTAGCCCTGATGCAGTCGGCACCGGGCCATCGTCGCCCCTTACCAGGGATACCGATGTCCCCGGCAGACGGACGTGGGTCGGGCACCGACCATAGAATTGCAAGAGATTTGCCAAATCTCGATCAAAAGGAGTTAAAGATATGTTGTTCCGAAACTTTGGGAAAAAGTATACTGATCGTGAATGAAAGCCGAGATTCTCGCCGCGCACGAACGGCTCGCCGGGTACGTGCGCGAGACGCCGCTGGAATGGTCCGCCGCGGTGGGCGCATTCTTGAAGTTGGAACATCTACAGCACACCGGATCGTTCAAGTTTCGCGGCGCGTCGAACAAGATCGCCATGCTGCCGGTGGAACAGGCCGCGAAAGGTGTGATCACGGCTTCGAACGGCAACCACGGGCTCGGAGTAGCGGCGGCGGCGCGGGCGCGCGGTATCGCGGCGGGAGTCTATGTGTCCTCGCACGTCTCACCGGCGAAGGCACGGCGCATCGCGGCCATGGGCGCGTGCATTCATCCCGCGGGCGACGATCCGCTGACGGCCGAGCTCGCGGCCCGGCGCGCGGCGGAGGAATCGGGGCGAGTGTACATCTCGCCCTATAACGATTGCGACGTGATCGCCGGACAGGGGACCGTCGCGGTCGAAATGCAGCGGCAGATGCCGGAGCTGGACGCGGTTTTCGTCGCAGTGGGCGGGGGCGGGCTGATCGGCGGAATCGGCGCGTTTTTGAAGGAAGCCGCGCCGCGAACGGAGATTGTCGGGTGCTGGCCGGAAAATTCGCCGGTGATGTTCGAATGCCTGCAGGCCGGGGCGATCGTGGAGGTCGCCGAGCAGCCGACCCTCTCGGAATCGACGGCGGGAGGGCTGGAACCCGGCTCGGTGACGTTCGATCTGTGCCGGCGCGTGATCGATCGCGGCGTGCTGGTGACAGAGAATGAGATTCTGGCCGCGATGCAGCTCGTGCTGGAAGAGGAACACTGGGTTATCGAGGGCGCGGCAGGGGTCGCAGTGGCCGCGTTTCTCAAGGAGGCGAAAAGGTATGAGGGGAAGAAAGCGGCGGTGGTTCTCTGCGGCCGGAACCTATCGGAGGGTGTGGGCCGCCGCCTGTTTGGCGCCGGTTAGCGCAGCGGCCGCGAGCTATCATTTCGGGGCGATCTGGGACGGAGCGAAGCTGTGGAATGACGCCTGCGTCACCGTAGAGGGCGAGCGCATTGCCGCGGTGGGAGCGTGCGGCGCGGGTGCGGTGGACCTGACGCGCTACACGGCAATCCCCGGCATGATCGACGTGCACACGCACATGACCTACGTGTTGGGGAATCGCGTGAGCCGCGCGGGCCGGGGGGCGGCGGTGCCGTACCTGGCGCGCGGCAACGCGCGGAAGGCGCTGGAGACGGGCGTGACCAGCGTGCGCGATCTGGGAGCCCAGGGTTACGCCGACATCGCCATGCGCGACCTGATCAACCTAGGCGAGATGCCGGGGCCGCGGATGTTCGTCTCCGGATACGGGCTGCAGAAGCGGCGCGGCCGTCCGGCGGGTCCGAACCTGGCCGATGGCGCCGAAGAGGTGACACGCATCGTGAACGAGCAGGTGGCGGCCGGCGCGGACGTGATCAAGATGTACGGCTCGACCGGCAGCGGGCGCGACGTGAGCGGCACGCAGACATTCAGCTTCGAGGAGATGAAGGCGGCGTGCGACGCGGCGCACGCGGCGGGCAAGCGGATCGCGATCCACAGCTACGGGCCGGACGGCGCGCGCGACGCTGTCCGCGCCGGCACGGACAGCCTGGAGCACGCCACCGACATGGACGACGCGACCATTGCCGAAATGGTTCGCCGCAAGACCTTCTACGTGCCGACCATCGACCACAACCGCTACTACGTGGATAACGCGCCGCTGCTCAAGTACTCGGCGGAGGACGTGGAGGGGCTGAAGGGCTACATCGCGCGCAACCTGGAAACGGCGCGCAAGGCGTTTCGCGCCGGCGTGCGGTTCGCCATGGGGAGCGACGCGGTCTATACGATGTTCGGCGAAAACACGCGCGAGCTGGCGTGGTTCGTGAAGGCCGGCATGACTCCGGAACAGGCGCTACGGGCGGCGACGGTGAACGGCGCGCAACTGCTCGGCATGGAGAAGGATATCGGGTCGATCCAGCCGGGCGCGTTCGCGGACGTGGTCGGGTTGGAGGGCGATCCGCTGGCGGACATCAGCGTGGCCATCGACAGAGTGCGGTGGGTGATGAAGGGCGGTATGGTGGTCAAGTGAAACTCCGATTCCTCCTCCCTCTTTTCTTCACGGTGGTTCTTACAGCCGCCGATTGGAAACCTCTGTTCAACTGCAAGAACCTGGACGGTTGGGAAGTAATC
>DATJYW010000314.1:0-4430 GCA_035499435.1 Candidatus Acidiferrales bacterium
GTTTTCTTCCTCAGGCAGGCGGGAATCTTCGTGTACCTGATCATGGGCCTGGTGATGTTCTTCCCGCTCAGCACCGACCCGCTGCGCAAGATCCCGGCCTCCCGCATGGCGCTCTGGCCTCTGGCGCGACGTGAGTGGTGGCTGCTGCGCCTTGCCAGCCCGTGGATCAACCCCATGACGTGGGGACTGGTTGCCCTGGCCGCGTGGGGCGCGGGCCGGTCCATCACGGTCGGCCTGTGGGCCCTGATCGCCGCGTTGTTCGCCGCGGCCTTTCTGATTTCGTCTCTGCCCCTGCCGCGCGGTGGCGGAATGTTCCGCCGCGTTCCCTCCTTTCCCGGATCTCTGGACCAGCTCGTCCGCAAGAATGTGCGCGAGATCCTCTCCACGCTCGATTTCTACTGCGCGGCCATCCTCAGCGTTTCGGTCCTCGCCTTTCGCATCTTCGCCCGGGACCTGCCTCAGGAAGCGCTCATGGCGATGACGGTCCTCGTCGTGGGCGCGCTCTCGAGCTACGCGCAATGCCTTTTCGGGCTCGATGGGGAAGGCGGCCTCTCGCGCTACCGGCTCCTGCCCGTGCGCGGATGGCAACTGCTGCTCGCCAAGGACGCCGCATTCCTCGCGGCGCTGATTCCCCTGCTCATCCCCGTCGCTCCCGTGGCCGGATTCGGTGGAGCACTCGCTGTCCTCGCGGTAGGTCACGCGCCGAGTGTAGGCCATCCGCGGGAGCAGACCCGCTGGCGTTTCACGACTGGTGCGGCGCTTGGCAACGGCCTCGTTCAGATGATCGCCATGGCGATGACCATATCCAGCATTTTCTCCAGCAGCCTATGGTTCCTGGCGCCGGCTGCAGGCGCGTGGGCCGTCTCGATCTGGTGGTACGGCCGCGAGCTGGAGAGGGCCATGGCATAGAGCGTTACGCCGCGAACGCGGCCAACTCCTGGACCTTGGCTTTCGCCGCCCCGCTATCCAGCGAGACCACACCGAGCGCCATGCCTTCCAGGAAGGTCCCTGCCTTGCCCGCGGCAACCAGGGCGGCGGCGGCATTCACCAGCACGATGTCGCGCGCAGGGCCGTGCGCTCCGCGGAGCACTGCGTTGGCGATCTCCAGGTTCGCCAGCGGATCGCCGCCGGATAGATCAGCGGAAGAGGCGCGGTGAACGGCGAAATCCTCAGGTTCGAGGACGCGATGTTGCACGCGGCCTTCATGGACCTCCCAGGCGTCGGTGGACCCCGTGGTAGTGATCTCGTCGAGGCCGTCGCTGCCGTGCACGACGAATCCGCGTTCCAATCCCAGCTCGGCCAGGGCCCCCGCCATCAACTCCGCCGCTGCGGCCGACGGCGCGCCCAACAGTTGCGCCGTGGCGCCCGCCGGATTGGTCAGCGGACCGAGCAGGTTGAAGACCGTCCGCATCTTGAGATCGACGCGGACCGGATGCGCGTGTTTCATCGCGGTGTGCACCGCGGGTGCGAACAAGAAGCCGATGCCGACCTCGCGAATCGCCCGCGCGGTCTCGCCGGGACTCATGGCGATCGCGATGCCCCAGGCTTCCAACAGGTCGGCGCTTCCGCACTTACTCGAGATCGACCGGTTGCCGTGCTTGGCCACGTGTACGCCGGCGCCGGCTACCACGAAGGCCGCGACGGTCGAAATGTTAAATGTGTTGCGGCCGTCGCCTCCGGTTCCGCACGTATCGAGCAGCGTCTCTCCGGCCAGCCCCGGATCGACGCGTACCGCCATGCGACGCATCGCGCGCGCGAATCCCACCAGCTCACTCACCGTTTCCCCTTTCATGCGCAGCGCGACCAGGAATGCGGCGATTTGCGGCTGACTGGCCTCACCGCGCAAGATGGTTTCCATGGCGCGTTCGGCATCGTCCGCGGAGAGACTTTCGCGTTCCACGAGACGTACGAGGTGCGGAAGAAGGGACATGATATATTAGGAAATTCGGTGCTCCTGTCACCGTAACACAAGCTGATTTTCCATGAAAATTCACGAATATCAGGCCAAGACCATCCTGGCCAAGTACAACGTTCCTGTGCCGCGCGGCGAGGTGGCTTTCACGGTGGAAGAAGCGGAAGCGGCCGCACGCACGATCGGCGGCAGCGTGGTGGTGAAGGCGCAAATTCACGCCGGCGGGCGCGGCAAGGGCGGTGGGGTGAAGGTAGCCAAGGATCACGCCGAAGCCACGGAGCACGCGCGCAAGATTCTGGGCATGACGCTGGTGACGCACCAGACCGGTCCCGAGGGGCGGCTGGTGCAGCGCCTGCTGATTGAGGAGACGCTGCCCATCGAGCGCGAGCTGTACCTGGGGATCGTGCTGGACCGCGTACAGGGCAAACCGGTGTTCATGGCGTCGGCGGCGGGCGGCATGGAGATCGAAGAGGTCGCCGCGAAGACGCCGGAAGCGATTCTCAAGGAGACGCTCGATCCGTGCGCCGGGCTCGCACCCTTTCAGGCCAGGAAGCTGGCGTTCGGAATCGGCATACCCGCGGCGAGCGTGAATGCGGCCTCGGCGGCGATGATCGCGCTGGCCAAGGCGTACCTCGCGATGGATGCCTCGCTCGCCGAGATCAATCCGTTCATCCTCACCAAAGACGGCAAGGTCTACGCGCTGGATGCCAAGATCAATTTCGACGACAACGCGCTCTACCGCCACAAGGAGCTTGCCGATTTCCGCGATCTGAACGAAGAAGACCCGCTGGAAGTGGATGCCTCGCGCTACGGGCTGAATTACATCAAGCTGGATGGCACGGTCGGCTGCATGGTGAACGGCGCGGGCCTGGCGATGTCGACCATGGACATCATCAAATACGCCGGCGGCAGTCCTGCGAACTTTCTGGACGTAGGCGGCGGAGCCAATGCGGAACAGGTGAAGAACGCGTTCCGCATTCTGCTGTCCGATAAGAATGTGAAGGCGGTGCTGATCAACATTTTCGGCGGCATCCTGCGCTGCGACACGCTGGCTACCGGAGTGGTGGCGGCGGCGCGCGACCTGAACATTCAGGTGCCGATCGTGGTGCGCATGGAAGGAACCAACGTGGAGCTGGGCCGTCAGATTCTGATGGATTCCGGGTTGAACTTCACCGTGGGCACGGACATGTTGGATGCCGCACGCAAGGTTGTCAAGCTGGCGGCGTGAGGAAAAGGGCTGAATGAGCGTACTGGTGGATAAGAGCACAAGGGTGATTTTCCAGGGCTTCACGGGTAAGGAAGCCACGTTCCACGCGCGGCAGGCGATCGCGTACGGCACGCGGGTGGTGGGCGGAGCGGTTCCGGGCAAAGGCGGAACCATACACCTCGATCTGCCGGTGTTCGATACGGTGGCGCAGGCGGTGAAAGAGACCGGCGCCAATGCCAGCGTGATTTTCGTGCCGCCGCCCTTCGCGGCCGATGCCATTATGGAGGCCACCGACGCGGGACTGCCGCTGGTGGTCTGTATCACCGAAGGCATCCCGGCGCTGGACATGGTGAAGGCCTGGCAGTACATGCAAGGGCGCGGCACGCGCCTGATCGGTCCGAACTGCCCGGGGATCATCTCGCCGGGGAAGTGCAAGATCGGGATCATGCCGGGACACATCCACATGGAAGGGCACGTGGGCGTGGTCTCGCGCTCGGGTACTCTGACGTACGAAGCCGTGGGGCAGTTGACCGGGCTGGGCATCGGGCAATCCACGTGCATCGGAATCGGCGGGGACCCGATCATCGGAACGAATTTCGTGGATGCCCTGAAGTTATTCAACGAGGACCCGGATACGCACGCCATCATCATGATCGGCGAGATCGGCGGCAATGCCGAAGAGACCGCCGCGGCGTACGTGAAGGCCAACGTGAAGAAGCCGGTGGTGGGCTTCGTAGCCGGGCAGACCGCGCCGCCGGGACGCCGCATGGGACACGCCGGAGCGATTATCGCCGGAGGCAGCGGCAAAGCCAGCGACAAGATCAAGGCCATGCAGGACGCAGGCATCACCGTCTGCTCCACGCCGGCCGAATTGGGAGAGAAAGTCAAGAGCCGTCTGTAAGTATGCCGATCGAACGCACATTTTCCATCATCAAGCCCGATGCCGTTGCCGCCGGGCAGGCCGGCGAGATTCTCGCCATGATCCAAAAGGCGGGGTTCAAGATTCTGAGCCTGCGGATGACGCGCCTCACGGAAGCGCAGGCGCAAGGATTTTACGCGGTCCACAGAGAGCGGCCGTTTTTCGCAGGGCTGGTGAAGTTCATGACCGAGGGGCCGATCATCGTGATGGCGCTGGAGCGCGAGAACGCGATCGCGGGCCTGCGCGAAGTGATGGGCGCGACCAATCCCGAGAAGGCCGCCGAAGGCACGATCCGGAAACGCTTCGCGGCGAACATTGAGCGCAACTGCATTCACGGGTCGGACGCCCCGGAGACGGCCGAGACCGAATTGCGATTTTTCTTCAGCACGAGC
>DATJYW010000315.1:0-4075 GCA_035499435.1 Candidatus Acidiferrales bacterium
TTGCGCGTCGGCGGGAGGAGCATCGGCGGGCACGAACCAGGTTCGGATATCGGAGTTGGATGCGTCAAATAGCATGAGTGGACGATTCGAAACTTCGGTCAGACGAAAAACCGCGTTGGATCTCAAAGGCTCCAGCGCCGAGGGTTGACACTGGCATGACACGGCCGTAGAGGAGCCGCTTCCGAGATCGATCGAAGTGATCGAGCCGCGCGAGTTGGCGACGTAGGCGTGCGATCCATCGGGCGCGAGTTGGACAGCCACCGGAGCGGAGGTGGCGTCATCGCCTGTGTAGATCTGCCGGATGTCGGCACTCGGGCCCACGTTCCGGATGAGATAGACATCGCCGGATTGCGTGGCCGCCACGGCATCGGTGCTGTTGCGGCGGAACGCGGCGGCGGCGATCGTACCGGGCAGCGGCATGCGACTCGTGCCGCCATCGGCGGCGATCACCCAGACCGGCGCGCTGACGCCGCTCCCGGAGGAGAACAGCATGGTTTGAGCGTCATCGGCGAGCGCGGCAACGGCCGGAGCTCCATCCAGCGCCGGCACAGAGATGCTGCGCACGGCCGGCGAGCCGTCAAGTCCACTGGCCAGTTGCACCCGGGATCCGATCAGCAGCGCCGCCAGACCCGATGGAGCGAACACTATGCGGCTGGGCGCAGGGTCTGCCCCGTTGATTACCTGCGGGGCGGAGCCGAACCGGAGAAGCCGGACCAGGCTATCCTCGCTGGAAACCAGCAGAGCGCGGTCCTGCAACGGAGAGATGGAAGCGGAAGCGAGGGGCGTCCCGGCGTCGAGCGCATCGCCCAGAATCGAAGCGCCGGGAATGCCGCGAATGGCGCGCACGGTCGAAGAGCGCGCGTCCCAGACGTAGCCCAGACCCGGGCTTTCCACCAGCGCCGGCTGAGCTACGGCTACAAACGAAATCGATAAGAAAACAGACGCGAAACAAAGCTGGCCCATACTGTTTAACACCGCCGGGTAACAGCAATTTGCCCGCCGTCACAGTACGCGCACAGAAGAATTCGCGCAATCGTGGCCCATTTTTGGGGAGGAGCCAGGCTCTGCTGTGGAAAACAGCGGTCTGGCGGGTGAGTTTTGCAAAATATTGAGAATGATTTCTACTGTTTTTCCGCTCCGGCTGCGGAGAGCCGGCTCCCGGACGCGGCATAGACCTCGCCGATGCTGGAAAACGAGAATTCGCTGAGCAGCCGCTCCAGTTTCCCGATCATTCCCCGAACGCCGAGATAAGTTCTGGCCCGGGCGATGAAGCCGCTCGCCAGCCGCGGCTGATCGGGGTCGATCTCCCATGGATGGAAGTAGATGCAGACGGGCTCGCCTTCCTCGCGGTTGACCCGGCGAATGCCTGCGGCGGTATAGCGATACGGCAGCAGGCGCAGGTATCCACCGCCGCCGATCGGTGCGACTCTGCCATTCGACAGTTTCACCGTCGCCACGGGAATCTCCTGGATCGGGCCGGACCGGGTGTCGAGAATGTGCGCATGCCGGTGCGAACCTGGGATCCCGTAGCGGTCATGAGCGATGGGGTAGATACTGGAATCCTGAACAAACCCTTCTTCCAAAAGGACTTCCAACGCCCAAAGCGAATCTTTCGTAATCGAATAGCTGGGCGCCCGGTAGACCCGGGGCGTCACCCCGCAGGCATCCTCGATCGCGGCCACTGCCTGCCGCGTATCCCGCCGGAACTCGGCCGGCGAAAGCGAATAGACCAGCCGGTGGAAGTGGCTGTGGCAGCCGATCTCGTGTCCCGCGGACACGATCGCCCGCACCGTCTCCGGATGCCGTTGCGCGACCCAGCCCAGGACGAAAAATGTGGCTTTGGTTTTGTTGGATTCGAGAAGGTCCAGAACGCGGGCGAGTTCGTCGCCGACCCGGGAAGGAAGAAGTGCCCACTGGCTCCCGTCGACGCTGGCCTGCACTTCTGTTGGATGAAAGTACTCCTCCACGTCGACGGTCAGAGCGTTCAACATGGAGAACCGACCTTACGCCCTGCGCTGCTTGAGGAAGAAGACAGCGATCGAGTACAGCACCGAGAACAACCCGAGCATCGCACTGTCAGCGCGCCGTGAAAGCATAGGATTCCGGCATACAAATAGCAGATACCGGGCCATCCGGTAAGTCCTTTTATTAAGTTGTATTTGAGGGGTGACGGTCCCGAATCGTATCCCGAAGTCCCGAGGTTTGGGACGAGGGGCGTTGCCTATTTCGGCATAAGTGGTGCCTCGGCGCCGGCGATGGGAATCGGCTTGATGTCCAGGGCGGTGCCTAACACGTTCTGAGCTTTTACCTTATCTGAGTTTTTGGGCTTATTTCGAGCACGGTAGTGAACCGTGACGATAACACCACCGGAAATCGGCTTCTGCCCCCCGTAGAGGATGCACCGATAAAGCGTTTCCCCGCCGGCCTGCTTCCCGGCGCCTGCCGCACAGGTGAGCGTCTTCTCGGCGGCTTCCGCGGCGCTACCCGCAATCAGGTCTGAAGGATCCACCGCGATGCTCGCGGGGAAAACGAAATCCCACTGGAGAGCCACTGGGGTCTTTCCGGCAGGCGCATCCAGCTTCAGAAGAATGGAGCCAGACGACCCGTCTGGGGCACTCATAGTGGTAATGGAAACGGACTGGCCCCACAGAGCGGCGCATGACAAGAAGAAAACGGCAGTATGACGAGCTCGCGTCTTTCGACCCATTCCAATACACCTATCAGAATGAGCTAGCGAGCGCCTGCGATGCGAGCCGGCCCATGCGGCTGGCGGGCCGGCGTCTTGTGGCCTCGCGGCAGCAGGCCTCCAAATGTCCGGCGCGCCCAACGCAGAGCTTTTTTCGCAACCACTTCTTCCAGCCGCTCCCCGGAAATATTGTGCTCCGGTACCCGGAGGATCTGAAAGAAGCGCTCCGGGTTTTTGCGCGCAAAGACCTGATACCTCCCGTTGATTTCGAGCGCATTGCCGCCCCAGTCAAATTCCAGGCAGTAAAACAACGAGTCTGATGACAGCGAGACCTGTGGTTGCTTTCCGGCCACCTGGCGAAGCCCGCGCCGATAGGAAAACTCGACGTCAATTCCAAGATCCGTCACCCGCACAACCGCCGCCGGAATCAACTTCAGAAGCACTCGGTTGTTGCGCCGTTCACTGCGCTGAACGAATGCCGCTGCGGCCCGTTCGAGTTCACCCAGAGTGACCACGCGGGACAGATCCGGTGCGTCCGCCAGCGCTGCCTCCATGGCGACGGTGTAGGAACCAATGGCCGCGGTGGAATCCAGCGGTGTTCCGACCTCCCAGGTGTCTCCGGGAAACAGCACCACCGTCTCGCAACCGAGTTTCTCCTGTACATACTGGTAGACGTCTGCGATCCGATTCACCGCCTGATTCATGTAAGAGTTCTCGGCATGCGAAAAGTAGATGTAGCTGGCGAACGGAATGAACCGGCGCGGGGCGAAGATTTGAATCTGCCGGCTCATCTCCGCGAGCTTGTCCTCGGCGTGTCTGCGGTGGCTCGCTACATCGCCTTCGTTTCCGACCCAGGTCGCATAACTGAATTGAGACAGGAGCACATCCACCGCGCCAACCCGATCCTTGATCGACGTGAGGTCTTCGGGATCGAAGACGCAGTCGTTCATGTTCAGCAGCGTTTGTCCCGATTCGGTAAGCGCCATCCAGGAATCCAGCAGGCCTTGCGGTCCACAGACCATCGACACACCCTCAGCCAGCTCCACCGGCTGATTATGTGGCAGCTCCTGGACACGAAATCCCAGCAACTCACAAAAAGTGAGCACCCTGCGGTCGCGAGTCGCATGGAATAAGACGGTGATCCGTCTACGGTATTCTTCCGGAATGCGCCTCAGGTTTGGGGGCGAAAAATGGTCGGGATGCTCGTGGGAAAACCAGATGTGCGTGATGTCCGCGAAATCCTCGTATCGGAACTTGCTCGGCGTCAGCAGGCGCCATCCATCGTTAAACGCGGTTCCCTCCAGCCACGGGTCTGTAATCATGCGGATCGGCCCGGCCTGAACCACGAAGGAGGCATGGTTGACCCAGAGCAGTCTCATAACCCCACCC
>DATJYW010000316.1:0-6058 GCA_035499435.1 Candidatus Acidiferrales bacterium
AGCAGAAAGTCACTGGCAGTTTTTCCATGGCATTGGTGGGCATATCTGGGTACTCCGCTTCCTGCGGGTCCTGCACCATGGTCAAACCACCCGCTTCGTGCACCGCACTAAGTCCTTCGGTTCCGTCTCTCAAAAGTCCCGTCAGAATCACGCCGATCACACGGTTGCCATAAATCTGCGCGGCCGATTTGAAAAGGCGATTGATTGTGTTTGCCGGCCGGTCCGGAATGGTGTGTTCTACCGTGATCATCCCGCTGCTGAAGGTGGCCGACTTGCCCGGCGGAGGAACGAAAATGCACCCTTGCTGCAAGCGTTCCTGGTTTTCGACCTCAATCATCGGAAGGCGGCTGAACCGCCCCAGCGACCATTTGAGACCCTGAGCGCTTTCCAACGGCATGTGCAGTAGGATCACGATTGCCGCCGGTAGCTCGGAGGAAATGTTGTTGAGGATCTCCGCAAGTGCCTTATGGCCGCCCGCCGACGCGCCGATGACGATCAAGTCCGCGACGCGGTTCGCCTCTCCCTGGCGCTGGAGTCGTTCTTCGGGGGTCAACGAGGAGTGATGCAAGTCCAACTTTCTTATGGTCTCCTTCCGGTTGCAAGTGTACTCGATTATTGACTGGATGTAGACAGCGGAAGCTGGCCTGCTTTCTCCCTTGTGTCGACGGGGTGGCGCAAACCGGTTTCAATCACCGAAGCTTTTTGGCCGATTTTCTCTGATTCCAGACGACTTAGCCCCCATCGGCCCTTTCCCCCGCCTTCCCCCATGCTAGCCTTCGATCAGGAGCACCGATGCGCCAATCGCACACTTTTTCGTCCCCGTCCGTTGATCCCCACACTCTCTCCCCCAGGGAGGCAAGCAGCGCGCTGTGCCAAACGAACCCAATTTCTTCTTTGTTTTCAACAAAACTAACAAACGGCTCTCGTCTGCCTCCGCGCCCGCAAATTCCTCTTGACACTATTTGCAATTTGCAATATAGTCATCACAGATTGCTATATGACACTAGGTGAGAAGCTCCGATACCTCCGGGAAGTCGAAGGCGCTCTCCGCGGACTCGACCGGGAGCTCTCTCAGGCTGAGCTCGCCCGCCTCGTCCAATCCGAGCAGGGCAAGGGCATCAGCCAGAGCTACCTCTCGCAGATCGAAAGCGGCGCCCGCCCGCACCTCACCAACTCGACCCGCATGCTGCTCGCCCGGTTCTTCAAAGTCCATCCAGGTTATCTCGTCGATGACCCCGAGGGCTTCCAGAACGAACTGTTGAGCGACCTCGGCGCCGTCGAAGACAAGCTCGATCTCTATCTCGTCAGCGGCGCGGAGCGCTTCGCACGCGATGCCGAGCTGCATCACGCCCTGCTGACCGTCGCCAAACACAAGGACTCGCGCATGTGCCTCATCCTGCTCGGCACCATCCTGGAAAACCAGGGCCTCGCCGAGCGGCTCATCGAGGTCCTCAAGGCGCCGGTTGCCCCGGCTCCTAAATCCAAACGGCGGTGAAAGTCCATGATCTGGTCTGACATCTACCTCATCTGCTTCCTGATCGGCTTCGGCCTGAGCCTGCTTTCGCTCCTGGCCGGCACCACGCACTTGCATCTGCCGCACCTGCATTTGCACCACGGGATTCATCTGGGCCACGGCCAAGCCGGCGCCCACGGCACCACCGTATCCTTCTTCAACCTGGGAACCCTGGCCGCCTTCCTCACCTGGTTCGGCGGCACCGGATACCTCCTCTCCCATCACTATGGCGTCTGGTTTGCCGTCGCTCTGGGCATCGCCACACTCAGCGGTCTGGGCGGCGCCGCGGTAGTCTTCTGGTTCCTGGCCAAGGTACTCATGGCCCGCGAGCAGGCCCTGGATCCCGCCGATTACGACATGATCGGCGTCCTCGGCAAGCTCAGCATCGCCATCCGTCCCGGCGGCACCGGGGAATTGATTTACACCCAGGGCGGCACGCGCCGCGTCACCGGCGCGCGGGCCGAAACCGGCGCAGCCATTGCCAGGGGCGCCGAGGTCGTAGTCACCCGCTACGAAAAGGGCATCGCCTACGTTCGCCCGTGGGACGAATTCTCCGGCGAACTCGAGCCCCGCAATCAATAGGAGAAGCGCTACTTTATGGACACCCAACAGATTTTCGTGATCGTCGGGCTGATGCTGCTCGCGATCCTGTTCCTCATGATGATGTTCGCCAAGCTCTTCCGCAAGGCGGGCCCGCACGAGGCGATCATCGTCTACGGTTTCCGCGGAACCCGCGTTGTCAAAGGCCGCGGCACCGTCATTTTTCCCATGGTCGAAAGCTGCCGCGGCCTCTCGCTCGAGCTAATGAGCTTCGACGTCGCCCCCAAGCAGGACCTCTACACCAGGCAGGGCGTCGCCGTCACCGTCGAAGCCGTCGCCCAGATCAAGGTGAAGAGCGATCCCGAATCCATTCTCACCGCCAGCGAACAGTTCCTCACCAAGGCCCCCGAGGAGCGCGAAGGCCTCATCCGCCTCGTCATGGAAGGCCACCTGCGCGGCATCATCGGCCAGCTCACCGTCGAAGAGATCGTCAAGCAGCCCGAAATGGTCGGCGACCGCATGCGCTCCACCTGCGCCGACGACATGAACAAGATGGGCCTCGAAGTCATTTCCTTCACCATCAAAGAGGTCCGCGACAAGAACGAGTACATCACCAACATGGGCCGCCCCGACGTCGCCCGCATCAAGCGCGATGCCGACGTGGCCACGGCCGAAGCCGAGCGCGACACCGCCATCAAGCGCGCCGAAGCCTCGCGCGAAGCCGCCATTGCCAAGGCCAAGGCCGATCAGGAGCGCGTGCTTGCCGAGACCCTCTCCCAGGCCAAGCAGGCCGAGGCCCAGCGCGATCTCGAAATCAAAAAGGCCGAGTACATCGAAGGCGTAAAGCGCCAGCAGGCCCAGGCCGACAAGGCCTACGAGATCCAGACCAACGTCATGCAGCAGAAGGTTCGCGCCGAAGAGGTCACCATCCACCAGGTCGAAAAGGAGCACGAGGTCCTGGTGCAGGAAGCCGAAATCAAGCGCCGCGAGGCCGAACTGACCGCGACCGTGGCCAAGGCCGCCGAGTACGAGCGCAAGCGCATCGAAACCCTTGCCGAAGCCGAGAAGCAGCGCCTCATCATGGAGGCCGAAGGTCGCGCCTCCGCCATCCGCGCGCAGGGCGAAGCCGAAGCCGAGATCATCTTCAAGAAGGGCGAAGCCGAAGCCAAGGCCATGAACATCAAGGCCGAGGCCTACCAGGAATTCAACCAGGCGGCCATCGTCGACAAGCTCATCAGCAACATGCCGGAAGTCGTCAGGGCCCTCGCCGCGCCGCTGGCCAACGTGGACAGGATCACCGTCGTCTCCACCGGCAACGGCGATTCCGCCGGCCTCAACAAAGTCACCGGAGATCTCACCAAAATGGCGGCGCAGATCCCCGCCTTGTTCGAAACCCTGAGCGGCATGCCGCTCAATGATCTGTTCGCCAAGGTCCGCAGCATTGGCGACAAGCCACCCAAGCAGTAACGCGACCCTCCTGGGTCGCAATAAGGAGACTCTTTATGGCACTTTTAGATCGCGTCGCAACCCTCATCCGAGCCAATCTCAACGATCTGGTGGATAAGGCCGAGGACCCCGAGAAGATGATCAAACAGGTCATCCTCGATATGCAGAATCAGCTCATGCAGGTCAAGACCCAGGTCGCCATCTCCATCGCCGACCAGCACGTCCTCGAGAAGAAGGCGCAGGAGGCCCAGGAGAACGAGCGGCAGTGGACGCACCGTGCCGAAATGGCTCTGGACAAGAACGACGAGAATCTCGCCCGCGCCGCCCTGGAGCGCAGCATGAGCTACAAACAGATGGCCGAAGGCTTCCGCCAGCAGGTGGAAGACCAGAAAGTGCAGGTCGAAAATCTCAAGGCCGCGCTCCTCAAGCTTCAGCAGAAGCTCGCCGAAGCGCAGTCCAAGAGCGACCTGCTCATCGCCCAACACCGCCGTTCGCGCGCCATGCGCAACGCCACCAACGCGGCCAGCGATATCAACGGCGAATCCAACGCCGCGGCCTTCGACCGCATGAAGTCGAAGGTCCGGCATAGCGAGGCCACGGCGCAAGCTACTGCCGAGCTGGTCACCGACGACGTCAGCGAAAAGTTCGCCGCCATGGAGAAGCAGGAGGAGATCGATCGCCTCCTCGCCGACCTGAAGAAGAAACGAAGCCAGTAACGCGGGCCTCCCGGCCCGCCCTGCTTCAAACAGGAAGTTGATCTTTTATGACGCACAAATCCAAGCTTGAAGTGTGGCATCTCGTCGCCATCGTCTATGTGGTCGCCGTCCTTGCCCTCGGAGGCAACGCATGGATCGGCGTCCCGGTGCTCATTTGTCTCATCGCGATGGCCTTTCCGCAGCGTTATGTCACCGCGCCCGACGCGCTCCGCGTTACGGCCGGCCTGGTCCGTTGGACCATTCCCTATCGCGCCATCACCTTCATCGGCACGCTCGGCACCCATATCGCCGTCCGCGTCGGCAACGACCCCGAGCTGATCCTCAATCCCGCAGATCCGGCTGCGTTCGTCGCCGAAGTGGCCCGGCACGCCCCGCACGTGCAAGTATGCCTGTAGATGTTTGACTGGACCACGCCCCCGCGCGCCGGCGAGCGCCTGCTCGATGTCGGCTGCGCGGGTGGCAACCAGCAGTCCCGCGAGCTCGCCTGCAGTGTCATTGGCCTCGACGAAGATCCCGCCGTGCACCCCGCGGTCCTCGGCAATGCGGTCCGGATGCCGTTCCCGGCAGCCAGCTTCGATTACGTCGTTTGCCATCACGTGCTCGAGCACATCGACGGACCCGAGGCCGCCCTCCGCGAAGCCGCCCGCGTGCTCAAGCCTGGCGGCGGGCTCTCGATCGCCGTGCCCGATGGCCACGGCGTCTGCGACGGCGTCTACCGCTATCTCTTCGAAGGCGGCGGCCACGTGAACCGCTTCCGCCGCGCCGAAATCGTCGATCTTGTCCAGCGCACCACCGGCCTCCGCCTCGTGCGCTGGCGCAAGCTCTACAGCTCCTTCTCCTATCTCTCCACCGTTCTCCCGCTGCTCGAATCCCCTCCGCCCGATCTCCAGCGCCGCCTGCTCCGCATGCGCCTCCTGCCGCGCCGCGCCGTCCGTGCTGCCCACGCCTCGTTGTACCTCGGCACACGCTGGCTCGACCGCGCGTTCCACTCCGATCTCGCGCTGTACGGCTGGGCATTCTACTTCGAGCGCGCCGCCGCCGAGCCGGTAGAGCTGCCCGCCATGGTGAACGTCTGCGTCCACTGCGGCGCCGGCTCGCCGGCGATGGGCCTGAAGCGGCTCGGAGCGCTCACCTGCCTGTGTCCGCAGTGCAACCGGCGCACGCTGTACTCCCCGCCCTTCGGGGGCGGCGAGTGAGTCTACTGCACGTTGAGCATCACTGGCGCGCTGCTCACTCCGCCCACGGTGACCACCAGCGGCTGCGGACCGCTGGGCATATCGGCCGGCACCAGGAAGTTCACCTGCGCCACGCCGATGAGTCCCGCGGGTACGCCCGCGAACTGGACAAACGCCGGCTCGCCGCCGATCGTGACGCTCAGCGGCAGCGCCGGCCTCGCCAGCGCGCTGGCCGGTGTGTTGGCCGGCGCCGTGAACCCGGTCCTCAGCGCGGGCGTCGTCTCGCCGATGCCGGCCACGTAGACGGTACCGTAGCCGCCCTGCTTCGCGCTCAGGTTCGGGTCTGCGTAGACGCCGGGCGACGCCGGCCCGAGCGTGAACTGGCAGCCCGCAATCTCGCCGTTCTTGTTGATGCCCAGTACTGCCGGGCCCGCGCCCGCTTCGTACGGGATCTGGATGTTGATCTGGTTCGGGTCCACCAGCAGCACCGGCGCCGGCAGCCCGTTCACCGTCGCCGTCACGCCGGCCAGCGAGAACGACGGTGGCGTCGGCGTCGCGATCTGCGAGGTGTTCGCCAGCTGCGTGCCATAGATCGTGAGCAGCATGCCCGGGCTGGCGTTCGGCTTGTCGGTCGCCGGGTTGGCGATGCGCGTGATCGCTGTGCCCGA
>DATJYW010000317.1:0-33425 GCA_035499435.1 Candidatus Acidiferrales bacterium
CTTCTACAACGCCATCTCGGCGCTGATGGAAAAGCGCATCTCCGCGGACATCGCGCTGTGCATCGCGGTGATCGCAGCGCTATCGGTTGGCCAGTACCTGGCCGCGGCCGAGGCCATGTTCATCGTGCTGGTGGGCGAGGGCCTGGAATCCTACGCCGCCGGGCGCACCGAGGCCGCCATCCATCGTTTCGTGGAGCAGATGCCGCGCCGCGCGCGCCTCCTGTGCGAGGGACGCGAGGAAGACGTAGACCCGGTGTCTCTCCTGCCCGGCGATACGATTGTGGTCCGCGCCGGGGAGCGGCTTCCGGCTGACGGCGTGATCTCGTCCGGGCTCTCCGCCATCGATGAAAGCTCCATCACCGGCGAGCCGCTGCCTCGCGAGAAGACGGCCGGCGAGGAAGTCTTTGCCGGCGCCCTCAACGGAGCGGGGCTTCTGGAAATTCGCGTGGTCCGCGCCGGCGATGAGACTACGCTCGCGCGCGTGGTTCGGCTTGTGCAGGATGCGCAGGAGAGGCGCGCGCCCGTGGAGAGGCTCGCCGACCGTGTCTCTGTCTACTTCCTGCCGGCCCTGCTGCTCGCCGCGGCGCTCACCTTTTACTTCACAGGCGATTGGATGCGCACCGTCTCCGTGCTCATCGTGGCCTGCCCGTGCGCTCTGATCCTGGCCACGCCTACCGCGATGGTGGCGGCTATCGGCGGTCTGGCTCGCCGGGGCATTCTGGTGCGCGGCGCGTCCGTGCTGCAGATTGCGGCCAAAGTGGACACGGTGGTGTTCGACAAGACCGGCACCATCACCGAGGGCCGCTTCGAAATCGTGCGGCTGATCGCTCTGGACCGCACCGAAAACGAGCTGGTCGCGCTGGCGGCCGCGGCCGAGCGGGCGTCCGATCACCCATTGGCGCGCGTGATCGTGGACGAGGCGCAGCACCGCCGCCTGTCGCTGCCGCCGCTCGAGGGCGCCACGGTCCTGCCCGGACGCGGCGTCGAGGCGCGTAACAACAGGCATCGGGTGCGAGTGGGCAACGCGGCATTCGTGGCGGAAGATGGCGCGGCCCCACCAGCCCAAATCGCGGAGCAGGCCGATGCACTCGGAGCGACCGCCATTTGGGTATCGGAAGGCGAACGCATTGCCGGCGCGTTGCTCTTGCGCGACCGTCTCCGCGAAGGCGTTCCGGCCTGCACCGAGGCGCTACGCGAACTCAAGATCGGCACCCTCGTCATGCTGACCGGCGACCGCCGGCGCGCGGCCGAAGCCATCGCGCGCGAGGCCGGCATCGGCGATGTGGCGGCCGATCTCCTCCCCGAGCAAAAGCTCGATCGCATCCGCCATCTGATGCACGGCGGCCGCACCGTCGGGATGGTCGGCGACGGCATCAACGACGCGCCGGCGTTAGCCGCCGCCAGCGTCGGAATCGCCGTGACGGGCGCGAGTGATATCACCGCCGAAGCGGCGGATGTCGTCTACCTGCCCCATTCGCTGGAGAGCCTGCCGAAAGTCTTTTCGGTGGGGCGCCAGGCCGTGGCCACCGCGTGGCAGAACATCATCCTGTTCGCCGGCATCGTGAACCTGGCAGCGGTGATCCTGGCCGCGACCGGCCGCCTGGGGCCCATCGGCGCCGCGCTCACCCACCAGCTTTCGTCGTTCTTCGTGATGGTGAATTCGCTGCGCCTGCTCCGCGTCCCCGGACGCGGCCTGCGGATGGGGAAGCGGCGGAGAGTGCCGGCTTTCCGCCCTCATCTCGACACCCGGGCCGCGATGCGCTGGCTCGCCGGTCACCGGCGCTCCGTCCTGGCTGCCGCGGCGGTGATCATCGTCCTGAACGGCATCTACGTCGTGCCGCCAGAAGAAGTCGGCATCGTGCAGCGATTCGGGCGCAAGCTGCTGCCCTACGATGAGCCGGGTATCCACTACAAGCTGCCCTGGCCCGTCGACCGTCTCACGCGCGTGCGCGCCCGCCGCGTCCGCGTCGTTGAAATCGGCTTTCGCTCGAACGCCACCACTCCCGATGTCGAGCCCGCCGCCTACGAGTGGAATGTGCAGCATCGTTCCGGCCGGTTTCAGCGCAAGCCCGAGGAGTCGCTCATGCTCACCGGCGACCAGAACATGATCGAGCTCAACGCCACCGTCCACTACGACCTCCCGCAGCCCGACGAGTTCACCTTCAGCCAGCTCGACGGCGAAGCCACCGTGCGCGCCGCCGCCGAATCGGCCGTGCAATCGGTGGTCACGAGTTCGACACTCGATGATGTCCTCACCACCGGCCGCTTCGAGGTGGAGCAGCGCGTCAAGCGGGAGCTTCAGATGCGGCTGGACCGCTATGCCGCCGGCGTGCGCGTGCTCGGGGTGCGGCTGCAGGACGTGCATCCTTCGCTCGAAGTCGTGGACGCATTCCGCGACGTGTCGGGCGCGTTCGAAGAGAAGAATCGCGTCATCAACGAAGCCGAAGGCTATCGCAACGAGCAGGTGGCGGTGTCTCGCGGCAAGGCCAAAGCCGGCCTGGCCGATGCGAGCGGCTATAGCGCCGGCCGCGTGAGCCGCGCCCAGGGCGATGCCGCGCGCTTCGATCAGCGTGAAGCGGCATTCCGCGTGGCGCCTGGCCCCACCGAGACGCGCCTCTACCTGGAGACGGTCGAGCAGGTGCTGGCCGGCAAGAAAAAGTTGATCGTCGACAGCACCAAGGCACGCAGGCAGCTTTATCTGCTGGATGACGGAGTCGAGATCGGCGGCCCGGCTCTCAATCCCGTATTCACGGAAGCGCCGCGCCGGCCGCCGGAGGAACCCTGACGAATATGGAGAAATACCGGAAGTATCTTCCCGCCGCGATCGCGGTTGGAGCGCTGATCCTGATCTGGCGGACATTCTTTTCCGTGAGCGAGACCGAGTTCGTGCTCGTCACGCAGTTCGGGCGCCCGCTCTACGCGGCCACCGACGCCGGCCTGCACATGAAGTGGGCCTTCCAGAGCGCCACGTATTTTGACCGCCGCCTGCGTGTCTATAATCCGCGCCCTTCCGAATTCCTGACCCGCGACAAGAAGAACATCGTCGTGGACAGCTACGTGGCCTGGCGAATCCAGGATCCCGCGCGATTCGTGCAGACCGTCGGCGATCCCGTGGCCGCGGAAATGCGCCTGCACGACATCGTCTGGTCCGGCCTTTCCGCGGCCCTCGGCGCGCACGACCTCGACGCGCTGGTGGCGCCCGGCGGCAAAGTCCAGACCGGAGACCTGATGGACGCCCTCACCGACCTCACCGACCGGTCCGCCCTTGCTCAGTACGGCATCCGCGTGGCCGACGTGCGCATCAAGCGGATCAATCTTCCCGAGCAGAACAAGCAGAGCGTCTACGCGCGCATGCGGGCCGAGCGCGAGCGCATCGCGCGCCAGTACCGGGCCGAGGGTGAAGAGCAGGCCCTAAGCATCCGCGCCGATGCCGACCGCCAGAAGGCCGAGATCCTCTCCGCCGCATACCGCGAGGCCGAGAAGATCCGCGGCCAGGGCGATGCCGAGTCGACCAGAATCTACGGCCAGGCGTATTCGAAAAATCCGCGATTCTACAAGCTGCTGCGCACGCTGGAAGCTTACAAGAAGGTTCTCGACGACAAGACCACGGCGATCCTCAGTTCCGATTCGGAGCTGCTAAGAGTGCTGACGCACGGGGAGGCAGGCGCGAAGTGAGCCTCCTGCGGCGATTCGTCTGGGGAATCCTGCTCCTCTGGATTCTCTCTGGCGCCTACGTGGTCCAGACCGACCGCGAAGCGGTAGTCACCCGTTTCGGCGCGGTAGTCGAACCGCGTGTCCTCCCCGGAGTCCACTACGCGCTCCCCTGGCCCATCGACCGCGTCAGCACCTTGAAGGTGCGCCAATTGCAGCGCCTGGTGATCGGCGGAGAGGCCGCCGACATGGTGCTCGGCAAGACGCAGCCGCTGGCTTCGCAATTCCTCACAGGCGATCAGAACATCATCAACATGCGGGTCGTGGTGCAATATTCGGTCGGCATTCCCGCGGACTACCTGTTCCGCACCGCCAACGTGGCGCAGACCACGGGCGCGATCGTGGAGGCCGAGCTTGCGCGCCGCATCGGGCGGTCGGACGTGGATGCCATCCTGACCACCGAGAAGCTCGCCATCCAGGACGCCGTCCTCGCGGCGGCCCAGAAACGCCTCAACGAATACGGCGCCGGCGTCAAGCTCTCCACCGTCAACATCGAAAGCGTCACCGCTCCGCCCGAAGCGGCCGACGCCTTTCGCGACGTGGCCAGCGCCCGCGCCGATACCGCACGAATCGTCAACGAAGCACAGAGCTACGCCAACGATCTGCTGCCGCGCGCCCGCGGCGAAGCCAGCCAGTTGATGGAATCGGCCGAGGCCTATCGGACGGCCAAGGTGAACGAAGCCACCGGCGACGCCGATCGCTTCACGGCAGTCGCCGCCGAGTACGCCAAAGCGCCGGAGGTGACCGGCGGACGGCTCTACATCGAAGCCATGGAGCAGATCCTTCCCAGGATCCGCAAGCTGATCGTAGATGGCAATGGCAACTTCGATCTCTCGATCATCCGCAGAGGCGACGTGCCCAAGAACCCCTAGTCCTACTTCCGCGTGATCCAGATCGGACTCGACCACGCCATATTTCGGTCCGCCTGGATCACCCGCACGTAATACCAGCTTTGGCCTGCCGCGGATGCCGTGTCCGTGAAATCGAACTCCGCGGTATCCGCGTTGGGCTCCGTCTTGTAGACGAACTTCCCGTCCTTGACCACCTCGACGCTCTGCACCACGCTCGTCCCCAGCACCTTCACGTGCAGCGTCGGTTGCGCCGGCATCTCGAGGATGTCTCCCATCATCCACTCCCCGCCCTGGCGGTCGCGCGCCCGCACGTCCAGCACGATATTGTCGGTGGCCCCGTAAGCGTGCCGCTTGCGCATGCTCTCCACGATGTCGCGCCGCGCCGTCGACGGCGTGTAAATCATCGTGTATGACGAATGCGTCGAAATATGGTCGGAGCTCGACTCCGTCCCCAGCTTGTACCCTTTCTTGAGCGCGTTCCAGTAGAAGCCCGCCGGGCGGTACGGTCCGTGCGTGGCCACGTTGTAATCGGCCGATTCCGCGCGCGGCGCGCCCTCGTACTCGTAGTTGGCGTGATAGCCCTGGTAAATCTCGACCAGCGGCTCCACCTCGGGATCGTTGTCGCGGTAGTCGCTGCCCTGGTCGGTGGCCAGCGAATGCAGCATGCAGATCCCGCGATTCTGTTTCAGGTACGGGTACAGAATCGGCCCGGTGTTGACCGTGTTTTGATTCTCCTGCTGCGAAATCGGCAGCACGTGCACGCCGCGCTGCGCGAAGACCACGTTGCGATGTCCGTTCGGATACGGCACGCTGCGCTCGTACCCGAACAGCGGAGTGTACCCGCCGGGAATGTGGTACAGGTCGATGGCCTTCTCCGTTCGCCACCAGGTGTACTCGTCGAGCCCCGCGTTGTGATCGGAGACGATGCCCGTGTCCATGCCCGCGGCGTCGAGCATGTATCGGAAGTAGTCTTCCAGCGAGCCATCGCCCGCGCCGTCCGGTGAGATCTCGGTGTGGCGGTGGAAATCGCCGCGCACAATCCGCAATTCCGCGCCTCCGGTCTGCGCGCGGTAACTGCGTGCGCGTTGGATGTCGGCCGCCTCACGAGGGTGGATGAAAGCTGCATTGGCCGGCGGCTCGCCAAAGGCTGCGAGCACCGCCGCCGGCGCTGGAGGTCCGCCCTCCGTGCGCGCGAAATCGATCTCGTTCCTCCTTCGATTCGGCTGCCCCGCCGCAGCCGGGAAGAGCCGGTTGTCATTGGTCCAGACCGCCCAGACTCCCGATGCCGCGGGCGCCAATTGGAACGGCCCGTCCGGCCGCGTGCTGGAGCTCGGAAGCTGCGCCGCCGTGCGCCAGTGGTCGCCCTCGTACGCCGTGAGGAACATGTCCCAGCGCCCGTTGTTCGCCCAGAAGTCGGTGCGGTTCATCGCCGTCATGGTGCGCACGCGCAACGCCATCCAGATACGGCCTGCCCCATCGCACGCAAGCTGCGGCCCTTCGGCATAGCGGTCGTACCGCTTCGGCATGGCGCCCCTGGGATCGGCGGGCTCGGACCATTTCCCGTTCTCGAGCACCGCCACGCGCGGATGCCGGTCGGCGTACAGCGTCGTGCCGCGCCACGTGTCGTCGCGCGAATAATCCTTGCCCCAGTTGGAACCGGATTCGTCCCACGCCAGCCACAGGCGGTCGTTGGCGTCCACCGCCACGGATGCGTGGGCCTGGAAGCGCGAGGACTTGGTTACTTGCTGGAGCGGGTCCATCGTTCCGTCCGCGCCGATGCGGCGCAGGAAGATATCGTAGTTGCCGGTTCGATAGCTGTCCCACGCGACGTAGAGGTTGCCCTTGGAATCCGCGGCGGCGTCCGGCATCCACGCGCTGGCCCCGCTGATCTCTTGGGCGGCGCTCCACGAGTCTCCCGCGAGTTTGCTCCAGAAAACATGCGACTGCGCGTTCTGGTGCCCGATCCACACCAGATGCAGATTGCCCGCGCGGTCGCGCACCAGCTTGTGAAAGAAGTTCGGGGGGTTGGCGCTGGTGATCTTCCGCGCCGCCGTCCAGTTGCGGCCGTCGTGGAAGCGGGCGATCAGGTCCCAGGTTTCGCCGTCGCGCTGCGACCAGACCACCCACACACGCCCGCGCCCATCCTCGGCGATTGCGGTGTGAAACACGTCCTGCCCGGCAGCGGTGAGCGGTTCCGGCGCCGACCATCCGTCGGCCGTCGAGCGCGCGGCCAGCACGCGGTCGCCGCCGTTCTCGTACACTTGCCACGCGGCCCAGGCAGAGCCGTCGGCGGCGATCGCAATCGCCGGATAGTCGTGATCGGGCGGCGAGCTGGGCCCAACCGCGGGCGAGATCCGCCCCGGGGCAGGCACGGCTTGCACCGTCACGTCGCCGGCTTCGAACTCCAGCGTGCGGCCGCCGCTCAGATCGCTAAGCCGGAATTGGAACGACCCGCGCCCCGTTTGCACCGTGACGCTGGCTGTGCCCGGTGCGTCGATCACCGCCGACACGGCCTTGGGCACGATGTTCTGATTCTGACCGGCAGTGGAGATCGGTCGCGGCTGATCCGGTTGGTTCTCCATGTTCGCGCGGCGGGTGGTCAATCTCCACGCGCTATTGCCCTGGATCTGATCGTTGCCGAAGAAGCGCCAGGGGATCAGCTCCATGACCCGGCCCTCGCTCAGCGCCAGGCTGCCCGAGTAGTCGGTCTCGCGATCCTGCCGTTCGCCGAACTGGATGCGGATCGCCGTTCGAGGAGCAGGCGCCGCACCGGCAGATCGCTGGATGGGAGTCTGGGCCAGCAGGTACGCAAGCAGTCCGAGCACAGCCGCGGGGGCCAGGAGCAGGATCACACGCTTCATGGGAATTGACGATCCTCCCAGCGCCTATGATGTCACAAGCGCGCCGCGCTTGCCCTATTGCAATTCGAACGCAACGTAGATCAGGCGCCCGGAGCGCTCCACCTGCATGGCAATCGGATCGCCGGGCTTCTTCGCGGCCAAGGTCTTCTCCAGATCTTCCACCGAAGCAACCCTGCTCCCGTTCACTTCGTAGATCGCGTCCCCGGTCACCAGCCCCGGATTGAGCGCCGCGAACTCCAGCGGGACCGCGGCCACCACCACTCCCGAAAGCCGCCGCAAATCCGTCATGATGTCGGTCACGTGCTCGTCCAGGGTGAGCGCCAGTATGCCGATCTGGCGCACCAGGTGCGGATTACGATGGGCCAGCTCGTTCAGTCCGCCGGGCGAGTTGGGGGCTTCGAGCACCGCCACCGTTTTCTGCATGCGTTGGCCGCCGCGCTCGATCTCCAGCGTGACCTGGTCGCCGGACGTGTGCTGAAACACTGCCGCCGTCAATTGGCGCGCCGCCTTGATGGGCTTGCCGTCGACGGAGAGCACGATGTCGCCGGGCGCGAGGCCGGCGGCTTCCGCGGCGCCGTGCGGGACGATGTCCGAAAGGATCGCGCCGGAGTGATGCTGCAGGCCCAGCGCGGAAGCCAGCGTCGGCGTGAGATCCTGCGGCACTACCCCGATCACGCCGCGTCGCACCCGCCCGTTGGCCCGAAGTTCCTTATACACCCGCTGCACCACGCTCGCCGGAATCGCGAACCCGATGCCCTCGCTGCCGCCCGATTGAGTGAGGATCAGCGTGTTGATTCCCACAATCTGCCCCGATGTATCTAGCAGCGGCCCGCCACTATTGCCCGGGTTGATCGCGGCATCGGTTTGAACGTAGAACATTGGCTGGTCCGCACGCAGATGACGAACCGGCGCGCTGACGTAGCCGACTGTCAGAGTATTCTCGAGTCCAAGCGGGCTTCCGACAGCGATTACCAACTGCCCCTGCTTGAGCTGGCCGGAATCGCAGAATGAAAGTGTGGGGAGATTCTTGGCGTCGATCTTGATCAGGGCGAGATCGCTATCGCGATCCACCCCGACAATCTTCCCAACGTAGTGTTGATGATCGTCGCCATCGGGTTGGTTGGCAGCAGCCACGCTGATATCGATTTTTAGCGCGTTATCGACGACGTGGTTGTTCGTGATAATGTACCCCTCCGGATCGAGGATCACCCCGGAACCCGTCGCCTGTTGGTTGGCGAGAAACCCGGTACGGGTTTCGTCGTCTTCGAGCGGGGCGAGAGCCCGAACTGTGATCTGCACCACGGAAGGGCTCGCGGACTTGGCCACGCTCTCCACGGCAGAGCTCAAATCCGTCAGGGTGCGGGCGGCACCGCGGCTCGGGGGCGCCTGGCCGAAGCCGGACAAAACATCGAGAAACAACACCGGGACCAGACACCAGAACGGTTTCATGACTAGCGGGAACTCCTCCTCGCGGCATGAGTGGGCAGGCGCCGCAATCTACTCCACCTATCATGACGGTCCGCCTACGATTCCCGGTTACGCTCTTGACGTGAGACCGCGATTCGCGCCACTTCAGGGATAATGGAATGTTCCTCACATGACATACGACGCGCTGTTGATCGTCTCCTTCGGAGGCCCCGAAAAATCCGAGGAGGTGATTCCGTTCCTGGAGAACGTGCTGCGCGGCCGGAATGTACCGCGGGAACGCATGCTGCAGGTGGCAGAACACTATTATCACTTCGGCGGCAGGAGCCCGATCAACGATCAGTGCCGCGCCTTGATCGCCGCGCTCGATGCCGGGTTGAAGGCACACGGGCCGTCCCTGCCGATCTATTGGGGCAATCGAAACTGGCATCCGATGCTCGCCGACACGTTGCGCAGGATGCGCGACGACGGGATCCGGCGCAGTCTTGCGCTGGTCACATCGGCCTTCGGCTCTTATTCCGGCTGCCGCCAATACCGCGAAGATATCGAGCGCGCGCGCGCCGCGGTGGGCCAGGACGCGCCCGAGATCCACAAGCTGCGGACATTCCACAACCATCCGGGGTATATCGCGGCGGCAGTGGATCGCGTCCGGATCGCGCTGGAGCAGGTGCCGGCGGAGCGCCGCTCGCTGGCCAAGCTCGTGTTTACGGCCCATAGCATCCCAGTTTCTATGGCGCAATCCAGCCCGTACGTGGCGCAGCTCGCAGAGGCCCGCGACCTGGTGTGTGAAGCCCTCGGCCGTCCCCCCGCGGACCTGGTCTATCAGAGCCGGAGCGGCCCGCCCAACCAGCCCTGGCTCGAGCCCGATATCTGCGATTATATCCGCCGCCTGCATTCGGAGGGCGCGCCATCCCACCTGGTAATAGCGCCCATCGGCTTCCTCTCGGATCACATGGAGGTGGTCTACGATTTGGACACCGAAGCCGCCGCGCTGTGCCGCGATTTGGGCGTGAATCTGGTTCGTGCCGGTACCGTAGGCGTCCATCCGGCATTCATCTGCGCTCTGCGCGAGCTGATTCTGGAGCGCACAGCCGGCCACGAGAGGCGCGCGCTCGGCGTTCTTGGTCCCGCGCCGGACGAGTGCCCTGCCGATTGTTGTCCGCCCGCCAGGCCAGGACCACGAGGACAGCCTTGAGCCACAAGCCGGCCCTGGTCTGGTTCCGGTCGGATCTCCGGCTGGCCGATAACGACGCGCTGCACAAAGCTCTGGCATCGCATCCGGCCGTAATTCCGGTGTTCATCTGGGCGCCCGAAGAAGAGGCCCCCTGGCCGCCCGGAGCCGCATCGCGATGGTGGCTGCATTACTCCCTGGCCGCGCTCGCGGCGGAGCTTGCGAGACGTGGATCCACGCTCATCCTGCGCCGTGGACCGACCGAAGAAGCCATTCGATCGATAGCGGCCGAAACCGGAGCCGAAGCGATCTACTGGACCCGGCGGTATGAGCCCGCCGTGATCGCGCGCGATACCGCGATCAAGAATCGTCTCGGCGAATCGGGACTGGCTGCCGAGAGTCTGCCCGGAAACCTGCTTTGGGAGCCTTGGAACCTGCGTAACAGCAGCGGAAAGCCCTTCCAGGTGTTCACCGCCTTCTGGCGGGCGTGTCAGGCCGTGCCCGCGCCCCCGCCTCCCAAGCCCGCGCCGGACAAACTCGCTCCGCCCGCGCGCTGGCCGTCCACGCTACAGGTCTCCGATCTCGATCTACTGCCCGAAATCGACTGGGCGGGGGGATTGCGCGAAACGTGGCAGCCAGGGGAGCAGGCCGCGACGGCGCAGTTGGACGCTTTTCTCGAAGCCAAAGCCGCGGCCTATCCAGCCGATCGCGATCGTCCGGACCATCGCGGCACGTCGCGGCTCTCCCCCCATCTGCATTTCGGCGAAATCAGCGCCCGCCAGGTCTGGCACGCGGCGCGCCGAAAGTCCGGCGCGTCCGAGCCGTTTCTCCGGCAAATCGCCTGGCGCGAATTTGCCCACCACCTGCTGTTCCATTTTCCGCACACGCCGAGGGAGCCGCTGCGGCCCGAATTCCGTGCGTTCCCCTGGCAATTCAACGCCGCGCACCTCAAGGCGTGGACCCGCGGCAAGACCGGATACCCACTCGTCGATGCCGGGATGCGCGAATTGTGGCACACCGGTTGGATGCACAATCGCGTGCGCATGGTGGCAGCGTCTTTCCTGGTGAAGCATCTGCTGATTCCGTGGCAGGAAGGCGCCGCATGGTTCTGGGACACGCTCGTGGACGCCGACCTCGCCAACAACACCATGGGGTGGCAATGGGTCGCCGGGTGCGGCGCAGATGCCGCGCCCTACTTCCGCATCTTCAACCCTGTTCTCCAGGCCGGCAAGTTCGATCCTCAAGGCGAGTACATCCGCCGCTGGGCTCCGGAATCGCAGCCGTCGATTGTCGGCCACGCGGCCGCACGGGCACGCGCCCTCGCGGCTCTCGCGCGCATGATGGATGTCGCGCGCGAATCGCGCTAAAACAGGTAGTCCAAGGCGCTGAATACCTGAACGATGAACATCAACCTGCCTCACGACCTGCGAATCGTCATGACCCTGGACGCAGGCCGCACCGGCCTGAAGTTCTCGGCCATTCGCGGCGGGCAACTGCTGGCGGGCCCGGCCTCCCGTCCCACCGAGCCCGAAGACCGCGACCGCTGCCTGCGCAACATCATCGGCGGTTTCGAACAATTGAAGCATCAACTGCCCGAGCCGCCCGCGGCCATCAGCTTCGCCTTCCCCGGCCCCGCCGATTACCCCGCGGGGATCATCGCGGGCCTGGAAAACTTCCCGGCCTTCCGCGACCCCGTGCCCCTGGGGCCGATTCTCGAGGACCGGTTCGGCGTTCCCGTCTTCATCAATAACGACGGCGATCTCTTCGTCTACGGAGAAGCCATCGCGGGCCTCCTGCCCTACGTGAACAGCCTCCTCGAGCAGGCCGGCAGTCCGAAGCGCTACCGCAACCTGTTCGGGCTCACGCTCGGCACCGGCCTCGGCGGAGGCATCGTGCGCAATGGCGAGCTCTTTCTCGGCGACAACTCCGCGGGCGGCGAAGCCTGGCTCCTGCGCAACAAGCTCGATCCCGCCGTGCACGCGGAAGAGGGCGCATCCATTCGAGGCGTTCGCCGCGGCTACGCCGCTGCCTGCGGAATTGCCGGAGATGACGCCCCCGAGCCGAGGGTGATCTGCGATATCGCTCTCGGCCGCGCGCCCGGCAATCGCGACGCCGCCGCCGAAGCGTTCCGCCGTCTGGGCGAAGTCGCCGGAGACGCTCTCGCCCAGGCCCTGACTCTGATCGACGGCCTGGCGGTCATCGGCGGCGGAATCGCCGCCGCGCATCCTGTCTTTCTCGCACACCTCGTGCGCGCAGCCAACGCCGCCTATGAAGGCTATACCCCTCCGCTGCGCCGGCTGGCGCCATTCGTGTTCAACCTGGAAGAGCCCTCGGAACGCGAAAAATTCCTGTGCGGCGAAGTCCGCCAAGTGGAACTCCCCGGAGGCCGTCATGTCCTCTACGACCCCATGCGCCGCACTGCAGTGGGCCTCACCCGCCTGGGAACCAGCGAAGCGGTCGCCGTCGGCGCCTGCGCGTTCGCGCTGCGCGAATTGAACGCAAGAAAGGAAGTTTGAAGTGTCGCGTGCCTTGATTGTCCTTTCTCTGCTGGCGGGCATGGCATGTACCGCCGCGGCCCAGCCCGAGACCATGGCCTGGGGCAATCTCACCGGAATCCGCATCGACGGCCACCTGATGGAGCTCAACTCCAGCATGTGCGTGGTCCAGCCCGATTGGTCCGCGGTCTCGCGCACCGGCAGGGAGCGCCAGACCAACACCTACAGCCGCAAGGGCAAAGTCGAGACGGTCACCATTCGGATGTTGCCGCCCCGGCCTCTTCGTACCCAGGGAGTGAACTGGGCATTCTCCGCCACGGAAACAGTCGAGGACACCGGTCCGGGCGCCGCCAAGTTGGACGTCGAGTACGGATTCCCCATCGCTGCCGATATCGCCGGCGCATATTACTGTCTCGAACTACCCGCCGCGCTGTTTTCCGGAGGCTCGGTGCAGTTGACCGGCGCGGAAGCGCTGGTGTCAATGGCGCCCGGGCCGAACGATCAGAACGAATACCTGCGTGGCAAAGCAACTGGAGCCCGCTTCGTTTCGCCGCGCCGCCGAATCGAGGTCGTGTTCGAAGAGCCTACCGAGATCGTCGTCCGCGACGATCGCCGCGAGAACAACTTCGACCTCCAGGTCTACTTCGCCGTCATCTCCGGCAAGGCGCAGGAGGGCCAGACCGCGAAGAAGAGCTTCACGCTGAAGGTGACGGGCGAACCCGACACCAGCCCCGTCACTATCGCAGTCGATCCGGCGCATCCCGGCCAATTGTTCGACGGGCTCGGCGGCAATTTCCGTCTCCAGAATGCCCGAACCGACCCGCAGGTAATTCAATACAATCTCGACAACCTGCGCCTTGCCTGGGGACGTGTCGAACTGCCGTGGGCGCTCTGGCATCCCAATGAGGAAACCGACCCTCTGGCCGACGCCCGCGCGGGAAAGATCAACCCACGTGTCGTGCAGGCCATGGAGATGGCCCGCGGCCTGACACGCAAGGGAATGCCGGTTATCGTCAGCGCGTGGGCCGCGCCGCAGTGGGCCGTGCTCGGCGGCCGCGGGAGTGCCGCGCCGCCCAATCCGAATCCAGTCCCTCCCGGATTCACGCCGCCGCAAGTCGGACCCCGCGGAAATCCGCTCAACCCCGAAAAGATGGGCCGCATCAGGGAGTCCATCGCGGGTTACCTGCTCCACCTGAAAGAGAAGTACGGCGTCGAGGCGGCGATGTTCACGTTCAATGAATCTGACCTCGGCATCAATGTCCGGCAGACCCCTCGCGAGCACGCCGAGATGATCAAGGCCTTTGGCCCCTACTTCGCCTCCCGCGGACTGGCGACCAAACTCGCCCTCGGCGACACCTCCGACGCCAATCCCGTCGATTTCATCCAACCTGCCATGCGCGACCCCGAGGCTGTGAAGTACATCGCGGCCGTCGATTTTCATTCCTGGCGCGGATGCACGGACGAGATCCTCGCCCAGTGGCGCGATGCCGCGCGTGCCCTGAACGTGCCCTTGCTGGTCGCCGAAGGCAGCACCGATGCCGCGGCCTACCGGTATCCACAGATCTTACAGGAGCCCTCGTTCGCCTTCTACGAAATCAACTTGTACACGCGCATCCTGAACATCGCCCAGCCCAAATCCATCCTGCAATGGCAGATGACGGCGGACTACTCGCTGCTGGCCGGCGGCGGCATCTTCGGCGACAACGGCCCCCTGCGGCCTACCCAACGTTATTGGAACCTCAAGCAGTTCTCGTCCACGCCGCCGCGTTCGTTTGTCTTGCCGGTCAAGTGCAACCAGCCCGGCATCACCTGTGCCGCCTTGGGCAACATCGCCGAAGGCGCCTACACGCTGCACATCGTCAACAACACCGGCAAACGTCCCGCGATCGTCACGGGCCTTCCCGCGGAGATCAAACAGTTTCGCATCTGGGTGACCGACTCCAGGCGCGGCATGGAAGAAGGCGGCCGCGTGGCGGTGGTGGAAGGCAAGGCCGAGCTGACGCTCGAGCCCACCAGCTTCACCACCCTCATCAGCGCCCAGTAGATCTCGGTTTGCCTCCGCGTCTCCGCGTCACCAACTCAGCTTCAGCATGAGATTCATCAGCGGCTGTCCGCCAAACGACGCCGTGGTCTGGTCGGCCGTGATCTTGCCGAACAGTTGCGGATTCTTGAAATCCACCTGGTTGCTCGGGTTGTTGAACCCCCAATTGTGGAACGGGTTTTGGAAATCGAAGCGGAACTGGAGATTCCACCGCTCCTTGAACCGGAAATTCTTCTGCGCCGACGCCTGCGAATAGATGATCCCCGGTCCGGTCACGATATTGCGCCCGGCATTTCCCACGGTGAACGCCGGGGGCGGAGCGAAGCAGTTCACGTTCAGCACCGGGTTTTCCAGCGCCTGGTTGAACCGGTTGCCCCCAATCAGGCTCCCCAGCCCGAAGCCCGGCATCGTGATCCCGCTGCACGTCAGGTTCGGCACATAGTTCCCCATGCTCGACGGGAAGTAATTGTACGGGCTGTTCGTGTAGCTGAAGCCGAACGGGTTGCCGGTCTCCACGCTCTGCACCCACGCGATCTCCCACCCGCCCGCGATGTAATCGAGAGCCTTGTTGTGATTGAGGAAGTGCCGCCCCTTGCCGATCGGCAGCTCATAAGTCACATTGGTCACGAACACGTGCCGCCGGTCATAGCCTGCGCGCCCCTTGTTCAGATTCCGATCGGTTAGCGGAGCCACTCCGCTGCACGTGCCGGAATCCGAGTCGCAGTCGTCAAGAGCCTTGGAGTAGGTATAGAAACTGTTGAGCACAATCCCCTGCGAGTAGCGCTTGACGAACTGCACGGTGCCTGCATGCCAACTGCTGTGGCCGGTATTGGACATGTAGTTGATGCTGCCGAACTGCGGGTACGGAAGGTAGTTCTGCGGCGCGGCGAAGGCTGCCGCGCGCAATGCCGGGTTGTCGGCGCCGAAATCCGTCGGAAAGATGTTTCGATTCCAGCTCTCCACCAGGTGCACGCCCGCCGATCCCTGGTACATGAACTTCAGCACGTTGTTGTTGCTGAACTCGTATTCCACGGTGGCGTTCCAGTTCATCACGTACCCCGGATGCAGATCGCCGTCCATCCAGTAAATATTGCGCGAGCCGTAATTCGTGCCCACGTAGGTCGCCGTGTTATTGGGCAGGATGTTGTACACCACCGGCGCCGGACCCTGGCTCAGCTGGAACAGCGGACGCGGATCGCCGGGAGCGCGCTGCTGCACCACCTGCGCCTGGTATTCGTCGAACTGCTGCAGGGCGTTCGGGAATCGGATATCTACTGTGTTGAGGCCAAAACCGCCGCGGAACACCCACTTGTTCAGCGGATGCCACGCCGCCCCCAGGCGCGGCTGAAAGTTGTGCAGACTGCGGTCGTTCAGGCTTCCGGTTGGATGGACGATGGCGCCCATCATTCCCGTAACCGGGTCGATTGTGGTCGGGCTGAAATTGCTCAACTGGCCGTGCTGTGTGTGGAACGGACTCTCCGTGGACCAGCGGATGCCAAGGTTCAGCGTCAGGCTTCTCGAGAACTTCCAGTCGTCCTGGAAGTACAGGCTGTGAATGTTGTCGCGCGGCAGCCACGTGGTGGTATAGGTCGTGAAGTTTGCCTGGCGCACCGATCCCAGCTCGAGCCCCGCCAGCAGATTTCCGGTATTCGGCAACGGCTGCCCGTTGGGCTGCAGACCCGCGGTCATGTTGTCGAACTGGAAAATCCCGCTGGGCTGGCCTAGCTGAAAGTAGTTGGCCCGGAAGTTCAGCAGCTCGTATCCCATCTTGAAGGCGTGCGTTCCCACCATCTTGCTGAAATCGTCGCGGATCGAATACGTCTCCCGCACGGTCCGCGAAGGCCCGGGGACGGTGAGTCCGTACATCGTGTTCAAAGCCGGCGCACTGGTATAGCCCGACGCCGCCGTGGAGCTGAACGATGGCATCAGCAGGGGGCTCACGTTCGGAATTCCCAGCGTACCGGCCCAGTTCTGGTTGTAGCTTGGGACCTGGGTATCGTTCCGCGCCCGGAAATAGCCGACCCGAAGATCGTTCAATGCGCTGGGGCCGAATAGTTTGGTTGCGCCCATTGAAAGATTCCGCTGGGTGTACGGAGTGACGATGCCGTTGGCGCCGTCGAAGACCGGAATGGCGATGCTCGTGGGACGGCCCAGTCCGCTCTGATGGTTGTACGTGTAGCTGCCGTAGATCTTGAAACTGGAGCTGAACTGTTGGTCGATACGCGTCGAATAGTCCTCGAAGAACGTTCGCGACTTGGCTTCATACGTGAAGTTGCTCACCGGGCCGCTGCTGGTCAGCGAGCCGGGCGTGTTCGGCGGCAGCCACGGATTCATTCCGATGATCTTCGCCGCCACGGGGTCGAACCTGTTCTTCGGGATGATGTTCCCGGGAATGGGATCGCGCGTCCAGGTGCCATCGGCAAGTTGGCGCGTCGTGGTCGGATCGTAGAGCGGAACACCCAATCCGCCGAAGGTGAAGTCTCCGGCCAGCTCATCCGGTGTCGGAGTCTGGCTGGTATACCCAGCCGACTTCTTTTCAATCAGCTTCTGGTATCCGAAGAAGAAGAACGTCTTGTTCCGGCCGTCGTACACCTTGGGGATGTACACCGGGCCGCTGGCATTGGCGTCGGGCTGCATGAACCACGCGGGCACGCCATTCGGAGCGCCGGGCTGCGGATCCGATGTCCGGTAAAGATTGAAGAACTGCCGGTGTGTCATCATGCGCGTGCGGCCAAGGTCGGCGGCCACTCCATGGAAGGAATTGGTTCCACCCTGCTTGACCACCGTCACCACGCCGCCCGTGGTGTGGCCGTACTCGGCGGGCAGAGTCCCGGTCAGCACCTTCACCTCGTCCACCGAGTTCTCGATCGGCTTGATGTTGTTGCCCGTCGAACTCTGCGGGTCGTTGCCCAGCACTCCATCTTCAAAGAACGCGGTGCCCGTGGAACGCTGTCCTGCCACGTTGAACCCTCCGAGCGATCCCCCGTAGGCATAGCCGTTCATGGTCATCCCCGGATTCAGATTCAGCGTATTGAGCACGTAGCGCTGATATAGGGGCATCTTGTACAGGGTCTCGCCCTCCGTCAGCGAACCGGTCGACGACGTCTCGGTCTCCAGCAGCGTGCCCTGCGCCGATACCTGAATGGACTCGGTGAGCTGCCCGACCTCCAGCTTCACGTTCACCGGCAGCACGCTGCCCACAGTGAGATCGAGACCTACTTGCACGTAGCGTTTGAATCCGGCTGCCTCGAACGTGATCCGGTAGGAGCCGGGTTGTAGCGACTGGATGCGGTATAGCCCTTCCGCATTGGTGACTGCCGTCGACTGGAAGTTCGTGTCGGTCTGCACGGCTGTGACCTTCACATTCGGGATAGCGGAACCCGAAGAATCGGTCACCGTTCCGGTGATGGTCCCGGTGTTCACCTGCGCATGCAACAGGGCTGAGGCGCTGGCGAAGAAGACAAGAGCAAGCTTACGTGGTTGGCTCATTTTTCCCCTCGTTTGGGCGAAACTGCGGGCATTCTATCCCCGTCGACAGGCCGAAACAAGGGTATCGGGGTAAGCCGGGAGGATCACCAACGGGAGTTGGTGCCCACGAACACACCGCCCAATATGAGCAGCAGCGCACCCCACCACAGGCTGGGGTGCAGCTCTGCAAGGACGGTCGGATGAGCGGCAGGCGAGAACAGTTCCCACATCCCGACGCCCATGATGATCGTCCCGTAGACGAGCAGCAAAATGCCGATAAACAGCCAGATCGAAAGCATCTGCCTGCCGCTGCCGTGCATACCACCTGCGATTGTTACATAATGGAGGAGTTCGCTTGAGCCGGTTGGGCGTAACCATCGCGTCCCGCTGTGCGCCACAGTCTCGTAAGGAATCAGTCTCTCTGAAACAGGTAATTCCTCTGTGCCTGCTCGCTCTCGTCGCGAGCATCTCTTGCCGTGCCCAGGACGACCCGGCTGCGCCGGCCACGCCGGCCGCGGCCCCGGCCGACGATACGGAAAAGGCCGCAGGCGACGCCGATTGGAAAACCCGCGAGGCGGTGTTTCTAAAAAAGCTGGTCGGCTTGCAAGCCTTCTATGAAACCGTGCCCGGCGCTATCAGCGACCATATCCGCAACTTTCCGACTCAATGGGGACGCAGCTATTCCGGCTTCGGCAAGCGCGTCGCGTCGCAATACGGGCAGTTCGTGCTGAGCGAGCTGATCGAGGGCGGAGTGCAGGCCATCCACAAAGAAGACCCGCGCTACTTCCGGTTGGGCGAAGGCAGCTTCGTTCACCGCCTGAAGTATTCGCTGATCGCCACGTTCTGGGTGCCCAAACCGGGCGGCGGCCATACCTTCGCCTACTCGGTGCCGGCCGGCGTCTACGGCAGCTGGGCCATCGCTACCCGCTGGAATCCCCCCGACTTGCAAACGCCCTGGAAGATTGTGCAGTGGGGTAGCGTCGGGATGGGAGTCAAAGTCTCGGCCAACAGCTTTCGCGAATTCTGGCCGGATATCAAGTTCCGGGTGTTCAAGAAAAAGTAGCAGTCCTACGCTTTCGCCGCCCGGATCTCCGTGCCCTCGTACGGGAAGCGGTGGATCGCGCGTATGCACTCGCTGAGCGCCTCCAGCATCGTCTTGCCCCACCCGCAAGGACGGTACGGCGCCGTGTGCTGATTGGTCTCCTTGTCCGCCTGGGCGAAAAAGTGCATCGTCGGCTCCTTCGGCGTGATGAACTCCTTCACGATGATCAAAAAGTCCACCTCGCCGTTGGGCTGATGCTTCTTCATCGAGAAATAATGTACCTGGGCCAACTCCTCGTTCGGGTTGGTTTGTGCGAAGCCCCACTCTTTCATATAAGGGTCATTATAAGCTTGCTTCGCTCCGCACCACACGCCCGACCGCATTCACCAGCTTGCGATACGGAATCTGGTCGAAGCTTTCGATGCCGATCCACTCCCCGTCGCGCCACGTCGAGTAATACCAGCGCGCCAGGAGTGCCAGGTACTCCTGACGCTCGCGAACGGCCAGTTTCGCCGGCATCACGGCCGCGAAGACCTCCCGCAGTCTGCGATCCAGCGAGACCGGCTTGCCCTCCTGCACCTCGAAGCTGAATCGCACGGGCGCGCACCAGGATCCGTCGCGCACGAACCAGAGGTCCACCGCGTCGGCGGCAAGCGATCGCGTGATCGCGACTCCGTGCAGGCGGTCCACATCCGCCGCCAGATCGTCGCGCAGCCGCAGCACCTCCTGCACTTTCTCGAACCGCTTGTGCTGGCGTGCCGCCTCTTCGAACTCCATCTCCTGGCTGAGGCGGTCGCGGGAGTGCGTCACCGATTCGAGCAGCGACCGGCCGTCCGTCTGAAGAAACTGAATCACCCGCGACACCTCGTTTCCGTACTCGGCTTCGCCCACCACCTCCTGGCAGGGCCGCAGGCACATCGCCATCTCGCCGTAAATGCAGCCAGGGTGCTCCGGCGAAGGCGCCAGGTCCTCCTGGCAGCGCCGGATCTGAAACAGGTCCAGAAACTGCCCTTCGAATTTCTCGGCCGAGGCGCGGGAGCGGAACGGTCCGAAGTATAGCCCCCCGGTGCGCGTCAGGTGCGTCGTGATGTGGGTCCGCGGGAATTGGTTATTCAGGACCAGCTTGACGTAAGGCGGCATGCGCAGCTTCATCAGGTCGAGATAGGTCTCGGAAAAGTGCCGCCGCGCCTGTTCATAAAACTCGACCGCCGATTCCAGGCCCGACGCCGTCAGCCGGTACTCGATCCGCTTCACGGTGTGGCGCAGGTTGAGCAGCCGCGACGGCTTCTCGCGTTCCCTCAGCAGGCGCAGCAGCCGCCGCCGCAGCAGCGTGGTCTTCGATAGATACGGCTCGCCCGCGTCGGCCCACAGCAGGAAGACGGCGGGTGCGTTGGGCAGCGCTTCGATCGCCGAATCGAGCTGCCCGAGATCGCCGCCGACTTCGATGGTCTGCATCACGAGTGAAGCCGGCCCGCGGGCATCCTACTCCGTCGAGGCTTTGGAATCAATCAGTGCGCGAATCTGGCCGATGAATTCCGGCACCGTCCGGACGCCCTGGTCGCCGTGTTTCCGGTTTCGCACCGACACCTGGTTGGCCTCGGCCTCCCGGCCCCCCACCACCAGCATAAACGGGACCTTCTGCAACTGCGCTTCGCGGATCTTCAGGTTGACCTTCTCGCTGCGCTCGTCCACCGTAGCCCGGATGCCGGCCGCCGTCAGCTGCTTTTCCACCGCGCGCGCGTACTCGAGCTGCTTGTCCGTGATCGGCAAAACCGTCGCCTGCACCGGCGCCAGCCATACCGGGAATGCGCCCGCATACAGTTCAATCAGGTACGAGAGCATCCGCTCCATGGTGCTGATGACCCCGCGATGGATCATCACGGGACGATGTTCCTTCCCGTCGGCGCCTACGTAGGTCAGGGCGAACTGGTTCGGCAGGTGGAAGTCAACCTGGATGGTGGAATACGTTTCCTCGTGGCCCATCACGTCGGCTAGCTGGATGTCGAGCTTCGGCCCGTAAAACGCGGCTTCCCCCGGAGCCTCCACGTACGACAGGCCCAGCGCGTCCATGGCTTCCCGCAGCACTCGTTCGCCCAACGCCCACATCTCGTCGTTATCGACGTATTTCTCCTTGTCGGCCTTATCGCGCAGCGAGAGGCGGTATCGGTACTTGGTGATTCCCAGGTCGTGATAGGCCAGCTCCACCAGCTTCATCACGCCCGTGAACTCCTCCTTGATCTGGTCGGGCGTGCAGAAGATGTGCGCGTCGTTCAGCGTCATGCAGCGAACGCGGCTGAGCCCGCTCAGCGCTCCCGAGCGCTCGTAGCGATACATCGTGCCGAGCTCCGCGATCTTTACCGGCAGATCGCGATAGCTGCGTTGCTTCGATTCATACACCAGGATGTGGTGCGGGCAGTTCATCGGCCGCAGGACCATTTGCTCGGTTTCCAGGTCCATCGGCGGGAACATGCTGTCCTTGTAATGCGCCCAGTGGCCGGACCGCTGGTACAGCTCCACCTTGGCGAGATCGGGCGTGTATACATGCTGATAGCCCAGCTCCCGCTCGCGCTCCAGGATGTACTCTTCCAGCAGCCGCCGCACGGTCGCACCCTTGGGCAGCAGGATCGGCAATCCGGCGCCCACCGCGTCGCTGACCGTGAACAACTCGAGCTCCTTGCCCAGCTTGCGGTGATCACGCCGCTTGGCCTCCTCCAGCCGGTTCAGGTAATCTTCCAGTTCCTGTCGCGTGAAGAATGCAGTGCCGTAGATGCGCTGGAGCTGCTTGTTGTGCTCGTCGCCCTTCCAGTACGCGCCGGCGATGGACAGCAGCTTGAAAGCCTTGATCTTCGAAGTATCGGGCACGTGCGGCCCGCGGCAGAAATCGATGAAGTGCGGTCCCAGCGTATATTCCGAGAAGACCGCATCCGCGCGCTCGTCGATCAGCTCGCATTTCATCCAGGCATCCGCGTACTTGCGCAGCCCGTCCTCTTTGCGCGTGTAAACCCGCTCGTAGGGAAGGTGCCGCGCCTGGATCTCCCACATCTTCTTCTCGATCTTTTCCAGGTCCTCGGGAGTAAACGGCGTGGCGCGGTCGAAATCGTAATAAAACCCGTTCTCGATCGGAGGGCCAATGCCCAGCTTGGTCTCGGGGTAGAGCTCCAGGACGGCCGCGGCCAGAAGATGTGCGGTCGAGTGCCTGTAAACGTATAGCGCTTCGGGATCCTTCGAGGTGAGAATTTGAACCGTCGCGTCCTTCTCGATGGGCCGGGACAGGTCGTACAACTCGCCGTTCACCTTGGCCACGATTGCTGCATCCGCCAGTCGTGGACTGATCGCTTTGGCGATATCGATGGGACGGGTCTCGGCCGCGACCGGCTGTTTGCTGCCGTCGGGCAGAGTGATTTCGATATTACTCATAAGGAAGACTTTTAGCGTAACATGTGAAACCTCCGCCAGCCCGTCCGAACGAGCCGCTCGCCGCGCACGTTATCATGAGAAGGTAGGTTTCAATATGGCCTTGACCAGCCAAGCCGGCATCGACGAATCCGTCCTGGTAGAGCAGGCTCGCGAAGGCGACACGCGCGCCTTCGGCGAGCTGGTGCGGCGCTACGAAGGAAAGATTTTTCGGCTGGCACAGCACGTCACGCAGAACCGGGAGGACGCCGAGGATGTCCTCCAGGAAACCTTCATGAAAGCCTACGAGCACCTGGACCAGTTCAAAGGGGACTCCAAGTTTTATACCTGGATCGTCCGCATTGCCGTGAACCAGGCGCTGATGAAGCTTCGCCGCAGGCGGACCGATAGATCAGTCTCGCTCGACGAGACTATCGACACGGGCGAAGACACCGTAGTGCGCGAGATCGCTTCCTGGGAAGAAGATCCCGAGCAGCGATTTTCGCGTGAAGAGCTGGGTGAGATTCTGGACGGCGCCATCCAGAGCCTCGACCCGCTGTACCGCTCGGTTTTCGTTCTGCGCGACATCGATGAGCTGTCCACGGAGGAGACGGCCGACGCGCTTGGCCTGTCGGTCCCGGCCGTCAAAAGCCGCCTGTTACGGGCCCGATTGCAACTGCGAGAGAAGCTGACCCGCTTCTTCAAGCGCAAGGGAGACGACGCCTTTGCTTACATGTAAAGACTTTCTTCACGAGCTGAGCGACTACCTCGACGAAAACCTCGATGCCGAAGTCCGCGCCAAGCTGGAGCATCACATCGCCGAATGCCCCAACTGCTGGGTCATCGCCGATACCACGCGCCGGACGATCCGCATATACAAAGGCATGGAGCCGCATCCCATCCCGGTGGATGTCGAAAGCCGCCTGATGCAGGCGCTCGAAAAGAAAATGGCCGCGAAGGGCAAATAGAGCCCGCCTTACTTCACCGCCATCGTCACTTTCCCCTGGCTCGTAAACCCTCCCACCGTCACCACCACGGGAACCGTGTTCCGCGCAGTCACGCCGGCGGGCACCGTGGCGTTGATTTGCAGCACCCCCGGAACCGAACCGACCGGCGCCTGATATCCGGCGCCGACAAGCTGGGCCGTAATTCCATCTATCGCCACTGAGACCGGCAGGACGGGCGTAACCACCCCGCTAACGAGATTCGCCTCCGTCGCTGCCGGGTTGCAGAGGTTGGGCGCCGTGCCGTCCACGCACTGAGTGGTTCCGAAACCCGTGATATAGATAGCCACTGCCGAACCTTTGGTCGCGGGACTGGTGGCGCTGTTTACCGTCATGTTTCCGGTGATGGAGTTGATGTTCAGAACGGCGCCTTGACCCGCGCCCGAAGCGTCGGTCGTAAAGACTCCCGGGTCGGCCGCCACCACCGTGACCGCCTGCGGCTGGGACGCTGACACATAGTTGACGACCAGGTTCACCGTGATCGCCGGAGTCTTCACTTTCGCCGACACCGCATGAGGCACGATGCAGCTTACCTGCGTCGGACTGGTGTACAGTATCGGCGCCGGGTTGCCGTCAATGGTGACGGAGGTTCCGCCCGACGCCGGTAGGGTGGTCGGAATCGGGTCAGTGCCCGGAAAGACCGTGACTAGCGCGGGAGGAGTTGCCGCCGGCCCGAGATTGATCCCGTAGATCGTGACGATGCCGCCCGGCGATATCGTATTGACTGTGTAGCTCGCCGTGTTGGCCACCGACAGAATCTGCGGCCCCGGCGGATACACCCAGAACGTGGTCGGGTCCGTCGAGGACGAGGCCGCCGTCGGGGTGCTGACCACGATTTGCTGCTTCCCGGCGTTGGCCATCAGATCGGGCGTGATCGTTCCCATCAGGGTAGTCGGACTGATATACGTAACGGCAAAGCCCTTGCCCCCAAGCGTTGCTGTCGATGTCGGATAGAAATACGATCCCGTAATGGTGATGGTCACATTCGTCGCCGTGTTGACCGGGGCTCCAATCGGCCACACACTGCTCACGACGGGTTTCCCAGCCGAGACCGTTAGGGTCACCGGCACCGTGATGGCTTTGTTCGACGCCGTCGTCGAAGAGACGACAATCTTGCCGCTGTAACTCCCCGGCTGCAGCCCGGTCGGGTCAACCGATACATCCACGGCGCTAGGCAGCCCAACCAGGGCGATGTTACCCGTCGGCGTGGCCTTGAGCCAGGTTCCCCCGGAGAGCGCGATGCTGGCCGACAGTGCTCCTCCGATGCTCATCACGCTCATGGTCTTGTGAGCCGGGACAGCTCCATCGGTGACAAAGGCAAACAGAATCGAGCCGCTGGGATCGGGCGTGGTGACACTCAGCAGCGGCGCCGGGTCGCCGACCTCCAGGGTCACGGAATAGATCACGGACGTGGTATTGGCTTTCGGTGCGTTCACCACGATGCTGGCCGAGTAGTTCCCGGAAGGCAGACCGAATGGATTTACATAGACCTTGACGGTGCCGGGTGTAGTTCCGGACGCAGCCGAAATGCTCAGCCACTGTCCCATGTAGTTCGGCGCCGTCCCCGTGACCAGCAGCGTGTAATCCAGCGCAGTCCCTGTGCTCTTGATCTGCAGAGTCTGTGCGGCCGGCAGCACGTTCCCTACCAGGTATTTGAAGTCGAGCGTAGCGGGGGAAAAGGAGACATCTGGAGCAGTTGCGGAATAGGCGGGATTCGCGCTGGATATCACCAGAATCGCGAACCAAAGGCCGTGGCGGAAGCGTGCCGCCCGCTGTCGGATGCAGATCATGTAATCGCGGCCTGCCCCTTGCAGGAACAGGCTTCCTTCACGACACAGATCGGCGGATCCCCGGAAAACTGTAGGCCCAGGCCAGCAGTCCGCCCCGAGCAGCGTGATATCCTGTAGCCGGATGTTCGCCCGACAACGTAAGGCTCGTGTTTTGTTTGGTCTATCGGACATCGTCCTGGCCGCCCTGGCGTTCGAGGCGGCCTACCAGACACGCGCCTTCCTGCACCTCGAGCACGAGTTCTACATGACCGTCGAGCGCAAGGCTCTCGTGCTCGCCTTCTCGCTGGCCGCGTGGGTGGCCATCGGCGTCTGGCTCGAAATCTACGAAAAACTCGATAGCGGCCACCCCCGCGTCATCCTCCGCGACGCCGCCAACCAGTGCGCGTACGGCGCTCTTGGACTCGTGGTCTTCGAATACCTCTTCCGGCTCGATCTCAGTCGCTTCTTCGTCGTCCTTTTCGCCGCCTACGCCTGGACCCTCCTCGTACTGTTCCGCCTCACCGCCGGCCGCATGGTTGGCGTCATCCGTCGCGAGTTCGCCGCCCCCCACTATGTCATGGTGGTGGGCACCGGCGAGCGCGCCGGCCGCATCGCGCGCGCCCTCGAGCAATCCTTTGAATACGGTGTCCGCCTGCGCGGCTTCCTGAGCGAAACCCCGAACCCTCCCAAAGAGATCGTCCTCCGCGTGCCATACAAGGTTCTGCCCGTCCAAGACTTGCCCGAGATCCTCCGCGAGCACGTCGTGGACGAAATCATCTTCGCGGTCGAAAGCGAAGCCCTCGCCTCGCTCGAAGAAGCCTTCCTTCTCTGCGACGAAGAGGGTGTGCGCACGCGCGTGGCCGTAGACTTCTTCCCTCACGTCAACAGTACCGTCTCGCTGGAGCGCTTCGGTCCGACTCCCCTCCTGACCTTCTCCGCGGCGCCGTACGACGAGGTCAAACTCCTGGCCAAGCGCGTTACCGATCTCCTCATCGCGGCCGCCGGATTGATCGTTCTCTTGCCTTTCATGGCCGTGATCTGGATCGCCATCCGCCTGACATCGCCCGGGCCGGCAATCTTCAAGCAGGTTCGTTGCGGCCTCAACGGCAGGCTGTTCTTGTTCTACAAATTCCGCTCGATGGTGGAGAACGCCGAGGACCTGAAAAAACACCTCGAGCACCTCAACGTGCGCCAGACGGCCTTCAAAATCCCCGACGACCCGCGCCTCACTCCCATCGGCCGCTGGATCCGCAAGTTCTCCATCGACGAATGGCCCCAACTCTGGAATGTTCTCCGCGGCGACATGTCCCTGGTCGGCCCGCGGCCCGCCGTGCCCAGCGAGGTCGAGAATTACGCGCGATGGCAGCGCCGCCGCCTGCGCATGCGGCCCGGACTCACCTGTCTGTGGGCTATCGCCGGCCGCGACCGCGTCGATTTCGATACCTGGATGAAAATGGACATGCAATACATCGACAACTGGAGCCTGGCGTTAGACTGGAAGATCCTGTTGCAGACCATTCCGCGGGTGCTGACCGGCCGCGGAGCCAACTGAAAACGGACGAGGCACATGCACATCATCCCTACACAAGACGAAGTTGTGGCGGTCCTGCGCGAGACCGGCGCGCTGCGCGATGGCCATTTTGAATACCCCAGCGGCCTGCACTCCAATGAGTACCTGCAAGTGCCGCTGGCCATGCGCTACTACCAGTACCAGCGCATGCTCAGCGTCGGACTCAGCCGCTTGTTGCGCGCCAATCCCGAAATTCGCGCCATGATCCGCGATCTGTCGATCGTCGTGCCCATGACCGGCGGCCTGCCTGTCGCCTACGGAGTGACCGAAGCCCTGCGCGCCAAGCAGGTCTACTGGGCCGAACGCGAACGCAACGACGAGCCGCTGCGCTTCCGCCAGTATCTCGAACAGCAGCCCGGCGAAGCCGTGGTCATCGTCGATGACATCCTGCGTAGTGGCAGGAATCTGGCCGAGTTGAAAAGGCTCCTGGAATCGCGCGGCGCCACCGTGGTGGGATTGGCCGTAATCATCTATCAACCCACGCCCGACACTCACGATTTCGGGAACCTCCCGCTCTACTATCTGGCCAAGCTGGAGGCTCGCTATTTCTCCGACGCCGCCCACTGCGAGCTCTGCCGCCAGGGTGTCCCGCTCGAAAAAGTCTGGATTTAACCTTGAAAGTAAGCCCGGCCAGCGCAGCTCGCATCCATACGCTATGGTTAGTGTAATGGGGAAACTCATCCTCCTTCTCGTCGCCTGCTCTGCGCTCGCGCCCGCCCAGACCGGTGAAGGCGACAAGCTCGCACCCTACTATCCGACCCCGCAACTGGTGGTCGAAAAAATGCTCCAGCTCGGCGGCCTCAAATCCGGCGAGAAGGTCTTCGACCTCGGCTCCGGCGACGGCCGCATCGTCATCACGGCGGCCCAGAAATTCCACGCCGTCGCCGTCGGCGTCGAGCTCGACAAGGATCTTGCCAAACGCAGCGCCGACCGCATCCTCAAACTCCACCTCGACAAGAACGCCCGCATCGTCAACGGAGACCTCCTGCAGCAGGACTACAGCTCCGCCGACCTGGTAACCGTCTACCTCCTCCCCGATTCCGTCAATAACAAGGTACAGCCTCTGCTCGACAGCCAGTTGAAAAAGGGCGCGCGCGTGGTTGCCAAGGATTTCGATTTCCGGAATTGGACGCCCGAGAAGGTGGAGAACATCGCCGACGATGGCGAAGGCCGCAGCCACACCTTGTACCTCTATCGGAAGTGAACCGTGCTGTTCACCGTGAGTTTCGCATGGCCCCGCTACCTGGCTTGGGCGCGGGTCGCCTTGGCAGGCGCCGCCCTGCTCTTCGCCTATGTATTCCTGCCGTCTTCCTCTGCCCCGGTGTTCTATGGCCTTCTGGGCGCTTACCTCCTGGGCGGTCTCTTCCTGGCGTTCCGCGGCCGCAGTTACACCGGGATGGTCGGTTTGTTGGCCCTGTTTGTCGACACGGTCTGTTTTCTGATCGTCGCCGGCACCCGCGTCGAGCCCATGCTGTGGCTCGCCTCCGCCCTTTTCCTCTATCTGCTGACCGAGGCGCTGATCTTCTACAGCACCGTCGAAGTCGTGGTGATCGCCGCCGTCAGTGCCGTCTTTTGCGCGGTTCTCCCCGATGGCAGTTGGGTTCTCGAGCGCACCGTGGTGATATCCGGCGCGTTGGCCTGTGCATTTGCCGCGACCATGCGGCGCCAGAAATCGGAGATCGCTCGCCTCAAGGAACGCGCCGGGGATGCCGAGCGAGCGGCGGAAAAGGCCGGAGAGAACGAGCGCGTGCGCATCGCCAGCGATTTTCACGACGGGCCCCTGCAGAGTTTCATCAGCCTCCAGATGCGCCTCGAGATCCTGCGCAAGTTGTTCGAGCGCGATTTTGACGCCGGCATGCAGGACCTGAAACAGTTGCAGACCCTCGCCCAGACCCAGATCCGCGACCTCCGCACCTTCCTGCACAGCATGCGCCCCGTGGATGTCGACGGCGCCAACCTCATAGCCACCGCGCGGCGGGCCGCCGATAGCTTCCAGAAAGAGAGCGGTATCCCGGTGACGTTCCTGGGCACCGACAGCCCTCTCGGCCTTCCCCAGGAAATGACCCTCGAACTGCTCCAGATGCTGCGCGAGGCTCTTCACAATATTCAGAAGCACGCCGGCGCCACGCGCGTCGCCGTTGCCATGGAGAAGACCGACCGCGGCCTGGAAATCTCCATCGACGATAACGGCCACGGTTTCGGCTTCGCCGGCTCTTACACTCTGGAGGAATTGGAGCTTCTCCGGCTCGGCCCCGCCAGCCTCAAGCGGCGCGCCCGCAGCCTGAATGCCGACCTCACCCTCGAATCCCGCCCCGGACGCGGCGCGGGCCTCAAGTTTCGCATCCCCCTACAGTGAGCTGTCCGATGCGACCCCTCGCCGCAGCCGGTTTCCTTGTGCTGGCCGCCTGTGCGCGCTACGCCGATTTCACTCTTCCCCCCAAGCCGGGTGGCGATCCATCGCTGATCTTTCGATTCGTAGCGCAGCCCGATCCCGTTCTGGGACGCGGCGAATTTCAGGACGCCCTTAATCCTTCCGTCGATGGCCGGATCAATCTTTACTCGGTGTTCGACGGCCGCACCTGGCACACCGCGCTCGCCGGCACGAGCGACGGCATCCACTGGCAGCCCCAAGGCATCGTCCTCTCGCCCGATCCCCGCACCTGGGAAGGCGGCTACATCGCCGCCAACGGAAGCCTGCTCGGTTCGATGTACTGGTATCAGGCCGGTCCCAGGGGTGCGCACCGAATCGGCCTCGCCCGCAGCCACGGGCGTGAATGGGTCAAAGACCCGCGACCGGTTCTCGACCACGGTCCGGTGGGCTCCTTCGACGAACGCGCGGTCGCCGACCCGTACGTCATCCGCATCGATCCCTACTTCTACATGTACTACCTGGGCCAGGATCGCGCGGTCCGCCAGCGCATCGGCCTCGCGCGTTCTCGCGACGGTATCCAGTGGGAGAAACTCCGCTCCAACCCGGTGCTCGACCTCGATCTCGACCGCGAGGCCGGTCTCGGCGAACCCGCCGTCTGGCAGTCCCACGGCTTCTATTGGATGCTCTACACCGTCCGCAACTTCGATGAGACCCGCTACCTGGCGCTGGCCCGCTCCACCGACGGCGTCCGCTGGACCGGGCTCCCGATCAGCTACACCGGCTCCGAATCCTGGAACTCCAAGGTCCTCTGCGACCCCGCCGTCCAGGTCGAAGGCGAGACCATCAAGGTTTGGTTCGGCGGCGGTGACACCGCCTCGCCCGATGAGAACCTCCATGGCCAGATCGGCTTTGCTACGCTCGTGAAGTGAACGTCGGCATCACGTGTTATCCCACGTACGGCGGCAGCGGCATCGTGGCCACCGAGCTCGGCATGGAACTGGCGGCGCGCGGCCACGAAGTCCACTTCATCACCTACGCCAACCCGATCCGCCTCGACCCGGATACCCCGCGTATCCACTATCACGAGGTGGAAGTCTCCACCTATCCCCTGTTTCAGTACCCGCCCTACTGCCTGGCGCTGGCGTCGCGCATGGCCGAGGTCGCGGAAAGTTACCGCTTGGACCTCCTGCATGTCCATTATGCGATTCCTCACTCCATCGCCGCCATGCTCGCCCAGCAGATGCTCGCACCCAAACGCCGGCTGCCGATCGTCACCACCCTCCACGGCACCGACATCACTCTCGTCGGCGTCGACCCGTCCTACTTCCCCATAACCAGGTTCGGCATCGAGAAATCCGATGGCGTCACCTCCATCAGCGATTACCTGCGCCGGCAGACCATCGAGGTCTTCGGAGTGCAAAATGAAATCCGTGTCATCAAGAACTTCGTCAACTGCACCCTCTACCATCCCGATAATGAAAAGAAGGGCGCCGCGGCCTATGCGCCCAATGGCGAAAAGCTGCTGATCCACCTCTCCAACTTCCGGCCCGTCAAGCGCGTCGTGGATTGCGTGCGCATCCTGGCGGAAGTCCGCAAGCACGTGCCGGCGCGCCTGCTCATGGTCGGCGACGGTCCCGACCGCGGCGCGGCCGAGCACCTGGCGCGCAGCCTCGGCGTGGCGGATGATGTCCTGTTCCTGGGCAAGCAGAACCACGTCGAACGCTTGATTCCCCTGGCGCACGTCCTGCTCATGCCCAGCGAATTGGAGAGCTTCGGACTGGTCGCCCTCGAAGCCATGGCGTGCAGCGTCGTCCCGGTGGCGACTCGTGTCGGGGGAGTTCCCGAGCTGATCACCGACGGCGAGGATGGCTTTCTGGAACAAGTCGGCGACATCGCCGCGCAGGCCGCTCGTGTCGTCGCTCTACTTACCGACGATGAACTGCACTATCGCATGTCCAAGGCCGGCCGCTGGAACGCAGGCGAGCGCTTCTGCACCGACAACATCATTCCTCAATACGAGCAGTATTACAACCAGGTGACCGGCGCCTTGCAGTGAGCGCCTGCTGTGCGGATTCTCACTAAAGTCCCAGCATAATCCGATCGGCACCCAGGAACCTCCGGCTGGCAATCCAGATGTCGAGATACTACAATCACAGATTCAGACATTGTCATGAATGATCCGACCACAAGCGGCGGCTTTCCAACGTTGCTGCTCGCCGAGCTTGATGAGAAGGTTTGTGCGGCCTTGTCCCTGAAACTTCGGGACGAAGGCTATAACGTCCTCGAAGCTCCCGACTGGGACAGTGCGCTACGCTTCATCAGGACTCATTCCAGACCGATTCATTTTCTCCTGGCGAACGGGATGAGAGCCGGTACGGAGGTGGCGGAAACTCTGAAACCGTACCGTCCCGATATGCGGGTGTTGTTCGTCTCACAGCAGCCCCTGGAGGACTCTCCAAGGGTGTACGACACGGACTCTGTTCTGAACGAAGTCATGACGCATCTGAAGCCGGTGAAAAGCGCCCAAGCCGCATCCGCTCTCGCCGCAAATTCAGCCGCGTAGTATGCGCCGGCTCTAACCCGCCCTCAGTTCCGGGATGTCCACCCAGGCGCGCTTCCGCCAGCTTTCCAGGCCCTTCTCCGCGAGCTGCACGCCCTTGGCGCCCTCGATCAGTCCCCAGCGGAACGGCTCGTCTTTCACCACGTGCCGCAGGAACAGCTCCCACTGGCGCTTGAAGGCGTTATCGAACGAGTCCTGCTCCGGCACCTTCTGCCAGGTGTCGAAGTAATTCAGCGGGCTCGGGATGTCGGGGTTCCACACCGGCCGCGGCGTGGCGCCGTAGTGTTGGATCCAGCAATCGCGCAGCCCTGCGACCGCCGTGCCCTTGGTGCCGTCTACCTGGAACGTCACCAGGTCGTCGCGCCGCACCCGCACGCACCACGACGAGTTGAAGTGCGCGATGATTCCGCCTTCGATCTCGAACGTGGCATAAGCGGCATCGTCCGCGGTGCAGGTGTACGGCTTGCCCGACTCGTCCCAGCGCGTCGGAATATGAGTCGCGCCCAGGCACGAAACCGCCTTCACCGGCCCGAAAAGATTGTCCAGCACGTAACGCCAGTGGCACAGCATGTCGATGATGATCCCGCCGCCGTCTTCCTTGCGGTAATTCCACGACGGCCTCTGGATGGGCACGGTGTCGCCCTCGAACACCCAGTAGCCGAATTCGCCGCGCACGCTGAAAATCCGCCCGAAGAACCCGAGCTCCTTCAGCGTCTGCAGCTTCAATAGTCCCGGCAGCCACAGCTTATCCTGCACCACGCCGTGCTTCACGCCGGCCTTGTCGGCCAGCCGCACCAGTTCCAGCGCGACCTCCAGGCTGTCCGCCACCGGCTTCTCGCAGTAGATGTGTTTGCCGGCGGCGATGGCCTTCTTCACGTCGGGCGCGCGCCGGTCAGTGGTCTGTGCGTCGAAGTAGATCGAATACTCCGTGCTCGCCAAAGCTCCATCGAGATCGGTAGTCCAGGCCAGCCCCCCGCACTCGGCCGAGATGGCTTGGAGCTTGGCGGGATTCCTGCCCACCAGGATGGGCTTGGGCATGATCGTCTCGGACGGGCTCAACCGGACGCCTCCCTGCTGCATGATGGCCCAGATGGACCGCCGCAGGTGCTGGTTCAACCCCATGCGCCCCGTGACGCCGTTCATGATGATGCCGATGGTGTGAGTGGTTTGATCGCTCATTGGATTCACGGTTTCCTGGTGCATTGCGGCTGCGCCCCCGCGGGCAGCGCCGGCACATCCACCCCCGCCTTGGGCAGCGTACCGTCCAGTTCCTGCCGCCAATGCGCCACGTCGCCTGCCGGCCCGTAGCAGTAGATCATCCGCATCGGCGCCGGCCCCGTATTCGTAAGCTGGTGAAACACTGTCGGCGGAATGTACACCGCCTGTCCCGCGTGCACGGTCATCCGTTCTTCGCCGAGGCACATCTCTCCGGTGCCCTCCACGATGAAGTAGATCTCTTCCTGCTCCTGGTTGTGCCACGGCACCTGCCCGCCGTTGGGCTCGAGCGTGACATTGCCCATGGAGAAATTCCTGGCCTGGATTGGGCTCGCACCCCCTACCAGGTTCTGTGTGCGGCGGCGCGCGGGATAGGTCCGCCCGGCGATTTGGGCGAGATCGGCGACGATCATGACTTTTTACTCCGAAAACGAGCGCTAAAAAAATAGGATACAACCCCGAAGCCGATCAGGATCGC